>CAYQDZ010000094.1:0-11382 GCA_964416375.1 uncultured Bacteroidales bacterium | reverse complement strand
TCTCAACAATTACCCAGTTAAACAACCGAACACAGTGAGCTCGACGAAGTCAATTCCACAGTTAAACATTCCCCTTCAACTCACCAACTTCTCACCTTCTCAACTTCTCAACAATTACCCAGTTAAACAACCGAACACAGTGAGCTCGACGAAGTCAATTAAACGATTAAACCCTTTCTCATTTTCTCACCTTCTCACCTTCTCACCTTCTCACCTTCCCATTTTCTCATCTTCCTTCTTTAAAACCAGCACCCAGTAACCAGCACCACACCTTCACTAAAGTTTCGGTGAGCAAAGCCAGCACCCAGTAACTAAAAATCTACCACCAGGCACCACGTTTTTGGTATAAACTCCCAAATTTTTCGATACTTCTATCGCCCGATGATTCAATATCCTTTGGAAAATAACAAGCGGGCAATTCGCCCATACGCCTGTGATAATGAAGGCAATCACAACAATTGCCTTTTTTATTACAGGAAAAAGTACATGTACAGTAGGATAGGTTTGTATCTTTCTTACACTCCATAGCAAATGAATTACAGCTTAAGTTTTGCTGCTATTTCTTTAGGAATTGCTTCTTTGTGAAGCATTATAGAAATGGTTTTGTATCTAAAATAAGCCTCTGAAACATAGACATAACCATTATAAGGATTATCAATCCCCCATGAATTCTTAACATAATAAAAAGATCTATTTTTTTTATCCCTGGCAACACCAAGAATATGCATTCCATGGTCATCGGTTGTAGAGTAATTATCGAATGCTTCCTGTCTTTTTGCCTGTGTAACTTTTATCTCCTGAACAGGCTTTTTCATATCGAAAAGAATTTCATCCTTTTCGTCATCCGTTTTCTTGGACCATTTTTCTTCCCCTCTTTCAGAACGGGAACCATACAGAATTTTAGGAGCAATAGCCAGACCATTATCAAAGCTAAACCCATCCTCAGATATATCAGCAGCCCAGGAAACTGAATACCCATTATAAATAGCCGAATCAACAATTTGTGCCAGTTCATCAAGCGGCACATTATAGCTTTCATCCCACGACCAGTTATCCGGGATTTCAAGTATCACAGATTGATAAAAAGGTACATGCGAAAAGCTTGTTAACATGACATAGTCATTGGGATCAATACCCAATTGATCTTTGAATGAGTCAGAAGAATAAGTTTTACCCTGATATTCGAATGTATTTGGTATTTCTCCCAGATAGGATTCCAATACTTTTCTGAATCCTTCCTCCCACACATTGCTTAACTTTTTGTTTGGATTTGTGATAATGGCATCAACATATTCCTGCAAAACTTTATCCATTTCGCTATGAATATGTTTCTCAGAATCAACTTTTAATCCCGAATATATTTCTTCCGGAACAATACCATGCATATCAATTACATCCACAACATCATTGGCTTCTCCTCCCGGGGCAAAATTGATTTTACCATGCATCCGAACATATTTTCTTGCTTTTCTCAGGTAATTCTGGTGCACAATAAACATCTCAGACAAATCAAATTCTCCCTTGCCCATTCGTAGCAATTCAGATTCCAGAAATGAGATAGTACAATAACTCCAGCAGGTTCCTGTATTATACTGGTTTCTTACTGGTGTGGATGGAAGCTGCTTAATGATTTTTATTGGCTCTCCTTTTTCCTGCTCCTCATTCCAATCAATTCCATCATTTTTGTCCCCGAAAACGGGTGAAAATAAGCACAGTATTATGATAGTGAATACTATTTTCATATAGCCTAAACTTTGAGTAAATATCATTTTTAATCTTCAAATATATTCAAGATAATCACATTTAGAAAATTGATAACTATTTTCTCTATATACGTAATCGTATACGATTCTTTAAATATTACAATGTATAAGATAATATCCCTTAATGAAAAAAAGGAAGATCAATGATTCGAATTTATGACCTTAAGTTCTGTTCTTCTATTGTTTGCTCTCCCTTCTTCGGTGTCATTCTGATCAACAGGATTATTAAATCCATATCCTATGTAATTCAATCGCTCATATCGAATGCCATCGCTAATCAGGTAATCAACAACAGATTTTGCTCTGTTTTCAGATAATAGCTGGTTATATTCTCCGCTTCCGATATTGTCGGTATGACCACTTATTTCGATCGTTACCTCAGGATTTGTTTTGAGGAAATGGACTATTTTATTCAGTTCATATTTAGATTCCGGCTTGAGGGCGTAGGAGTTTATTTCGAAAAACACATTTTTCAATACCGTTTTCTCACCTGCCAGAATAGGTTTTAGTGGAATATCCTTAAAAAATGGTTTTCCCAAATGGTAAATTCCCTCCAATGCAAAATTGTCTGAATAGAAAAGGTATCCCTTATTTTCCACATTCAGCATATAATTCTTGTTTGTAGGAAGACAAAGTAGAAATTCTCCCGTAACAGGGTCGGAATAGGATTGACTGATTAATTTCCCATCATTCAGATCATACAATTCAAACCTGGCTTTCAGCCTGTTTCTTGTTTTTTCATCAAACACTCTTCCTTTCAAATACGAAACTTCATGAGGCCTGACATCTTCATGCAATGTAAAGCTATAAATGTCTTTTCCTGTTACAGAATGAATACCAGAAGCATAATAGGCCGTATTGCCCCGGGCATTTACAATCAACCCGATCTCATCACGGTGTGTATTAATGGGATAACCGAGATTTCTTGGTTTGCTCCATTTTCCATTAGAATCGAGCCGGGAAACAAATAAGTCAAAGTCTCCCATACCAATATGAAAATTTGAAGAAAAATACAATGAAGTATTGTCATGATGAATGAAAGGAGACATTTCGTCTCCGGGCGAATTTATTGAATCTCCTAAATTCAACGGGGCTTCCCATTTTCCGGAAGAATCAGTTCTGCTCATCCAAATGTCAAGTCCACCTTTCCCTCCCGTACGATTGCTTGCAAAATAAATGGTTCTTCCATCTGCACTCAGACTGGGTTGAGTTTCTTTTGCAGTAGAATTGACCGGTTCACCCATGTTTTTTGGAAAGATCCACTCTTCTCCTTCCTTTACCGAATAATAAAGATCACAACGTCCAATCACTCCCTTTCTGTTGCATACGGTATACACCATCAATTGACCATTGGCTGAAATGGATTGTGCCCCTTCATTGTTGTCGGTATTTAAAGGAAAACCTGCATTTTTCATCGAACTCCATCCATCAACTCCATACTCGCTAATAAAAAAATCTTCCTGCACTTTATCTTCCTTCACGATATCATATACATGGACAAGTCTTGTAATGACAAGAGTCTGCTCATCGGCAGATAATGAAGGCCAATACTCATCTTCAGCAGTATTAATATTTGGTCCCAGGTTTACCGGTTCAAAATCAACCGGATTCTGAGTAGCATGGATCGCGAACTTCGTTTGTTCAATGCCCCTTTTTGCCCTGAGCGTATATTTCGATTCGATGGTATCCAGTTCAAGGAACTTCTTAAAACTATTCCGGGCTTCCTCATAACGTGCACTTTTCACTTCAAGTTTGCCCTTATTCAAAAATCCTCTGGGATAGTAATACAAATCAATTGATAATCCCTTGTTGTAAAAGTCAATTGCAGGTTCATACTGGCTTTGTTCCCAAAATACTTCTGCCAAAACCAGGTAAGCATCCTGAAATTTTTCATCCACACGTATGGCTGATCTTAATTTTTCCTCGGCCAGGACATACTCTTTTATTTGGTAATATCCCAAACCTTCTTCATAATAATTAATGGCTTTCTTCGACTCTGTTCTATAAGTCTTTTGTGCAGCAGCAATTTGAAATGTTAGTAAACACACAAGAAGAATATACCGGCTCATAAAATTTCTTTTGTATGAAAATAGACAATTTATGGCTTAATGTAAGTTGAGTTCAAAATTAAAAATATTATAAATCAAGTATTTATAACAAATTCTTTGTGGAAATTTAGTGGCTTTGTGGCTCTTTTTGTATTATTCGATAACCATAATGACTCAAAGACTCAAAGAATTCACTAAAACTTTTTATAAAAAATTAAATATCATTGATTTACATCTTTTTTTATATCGAACTCACCTTAGTTTAAACCAGTAAATTCTCTGCTATTTAATTAACTGGTAAAAAGCCTGGATTGAAACAGAATTCTCGGAGGATAAAAATATCTGTCCTGAAAAATAAGATATTCCTTCCAGTTGCATTCCTAAATGGTCATTGAGATCGATTCTGTTTAGGGTTAATTCTTTGAAGTTTGTTGATTGAAAATTGTGGCCTATTATTACAAAGGGTATATAATTGTTATAACCACATAACAAGAGGGATTTACTCTCTGGATTTAAATCTGCTCCTGTAATCAAACCATCACTATTTAACTCATGACTTTTTCTGGCCTTATAAAAGCCCGGAGAGATTGGCAATTTATAAAGTGTTGACTGATTTATTGACCAGTCTTTAGTGAATAAAACCAATGAATCCCCATCAATGAGCAATGCCTCACAATCATAGGGAGTATTTTGGTAATTTAGCGAAAATTCGTTCTGATCTTCGTAAGCAAAACTGATCTTTTCATAAGATAGTTCCTGTTCAGAGGATTCATCAATATCTTTCTTACTTATTTTATAAATGCATAAATCTTCTCTTGTACCACTGTTATTTCCAAAATCTCCAATGTATATCGATTTGGAATCCTGGGTGATATCTTCCCAGTCAATATTCTCAGCCTGAGTAAGAAACAAAACTTTTTGAATCATACCATTCCCCAAATCCAATCCGTACAAAACCGGATCATTTTCGCTATCATTAAAAGTCCATAGCAATGAATCATAAATTATTATCCCTGAAGATTCATAGACATCGTATGGCAAATCGTAAATCTTTTTTAGCGAATAGGAATTTTCACTGCCTGAGAAGTTTTCTATGGAATTCTGATTGCATCCTGAAATTAAAGCAATTCCCAGGATTGAAAGCAGGCAGATATTCTTTCCAATTTTCATGAGCTTATAAACTATTGCTCAAAATTAAATACACGTACCATTTTGTGAAAAAGTTCTGTGTTCTCATATATGCCGGCAAATTCTTCAGCACCTGTCCCGTATGTAAATACCGGAACCATGACTCCCGAGTGATTACCGGTAGAATATTTTGCTTCCAAGAGTCCTTTGCTGATATCACCCCCAACAAGTGCCAGACCTCCGGTCTCATGATCAGCTGTGACGATTACCAGAGTTCCTGGATTTTCATCGGCAAAATTCATGGCTTCACCTACGGCTTTATCAAAATCAATCGTTTCACTAATTTGATAGGAAATATCGTTTCCATGACCGCCCCAGTCAATCTGTGAGCCTTCGACCATAATGAAAAATCCCTTCGTATTTTCTTTTAGCCTGGAGAGTGATAACCTGGTGGCAGCCAACAGATAATCGCCTCTTCCATTCAGTACAGATACCGGGTGACCATCTGCTATAAAGCAACCTACATTGTTTTTATCATCTGATTTGATGGATTCCAGATCATATACAATGGAATAACCTTCTTCACGCAGGGAGTCAGAAATGTTTTTACCATCACCTCGTTCTTCAAAATGGTTTCTTCCTCCTCCAATAAAGATATCAATACCGCTCCCAA
The DNA here is from genome assembly GCA_964416375.1 of uncultured Bacteroidales bacterium. Taxonomy (GTDB): domain Bacteria; phylum Bacteroidota; class Bacteroidia; order Bacteroidales; family UBA10428; genus UBA10428. The sequence continues at coordinate 5,770 of CAYQDZ010000094.1, read as the reverse complement.
CAAAATCAGAAGCAATTTCCAATGTATCATACCTGCTTGTCTGATGGGCAATGAATGAAGCAGGAGTAGCGTGAGTCATTCCGCAGGTTACAACCATACCTGTTGACAAACCATTATCCTCGGCCAGTTCAAGAATGGTTTTTAAGGGTATTGAATCTGTGTCAACAGAAATGGCTGTATTGTATGTTTTTTTACCGGTTGATATTGCAGTTCCTCCCGCACCGGAATCTGTTATGTATGCATTAGCTGATGATGTTTTTGAAAACCCTATATATTGTGATCGTTCGAGATTTAATACTCCTCTGTTCATGGTATAGCCCGCATAAACCTGGGCAGTACCCATCCCATCACCAATCATCAAAATAATATTTTTCACTTGTTCATTTGATTGAGTAAAACCCATGTTAACTGAAACAATAAGGATTGTGATAATGAAAGAAATTAATGTTTTCATAGCATTATTATATTTATCAGGTAAACATTTCATATTTCTAATTTCTGTTACAAGAACAGTCAAAACTGTGTTGCTAAATTACAATTTTACCTCCCAACACAAACCTCTTTTTCCAATATTCATTATTTAGTGAGTCGATTCGTACGAATTTTCCCCTGGCCGGAGAATGAATAAATTTGCCATTTTCCAGAAAAATACCAACATGAGATATTTCATTTCTACCCGTGCAGAAAAAAACCAAATTCCCTTTCTTTAAATGATCAACGCTCAAACTATTGGATTGTTTGTATTGATCAATGGATGACCGTGCAATTTCAGTTCCAAAATGCTTAAACACTTCTCTGGTAAACCCGGAGCAATCGAATTTCTTCCCTTGCTCTTCTCTTTCTTCACCTTGTAAAAAGCTTTGTGCATATTCTTCAATTTCAAGGCCATCTGGATATTGATATGTCTGTTGATTCTTTGATGCCAGAAAAACCGAGTTAGCACCAATTGATAGCAATAACAAAGCAATACCAATTACAATTACCGGCTTGTACCGGAAAATATCATCTTTTATCCGTATCATGTTTTACCTGGAATATTTTGAATTTTCCCAGATGTGTTTTTTGAAGAAGATATTGCAAAGAAACTTTAAGAACTCCGAAGCCATATTTAATACTTCGTTGAATGTTAATAGATGATGCTTCTTTAAAATATTTTGTCGGACAGGTTATTTCTGCAATCTCAAATCCGGCATAAAAAATCTGAGCTAGCATCTGATTATCAAAAACAAAATCGTTAGAATTCACATGGTAATTTATACTTGTAAGAACATGCTTGCTAAAGGCCCTGTATCCTGTATGGTATTCTGATAACTTCTGATTCATCAGGATATTTTGTGCAAGGGTAAGAAATCTATTGGCTAAATATTTATAGAATGGCATACCTCCTTTTAAAGCTCCTCTGCCAAGAATGCGTGAACCTAATACAACATCATATACTTCATTTGCTATAAGATAACATAGTGAGTGTATTAATTTGGGAGTATACTGATAATCGGGATGAAGCATTACAACAATATCAGAATTCAACTCAAGAGCCTTGTTGTAACAGGATTTCTGATTCCCTCCATATCCTTTGTTCATGGAGTGTTTAACAAGATGTTTTATCCCCAGATCTTTTGCTTTTTGTAATGTATTATCACTGCTTGAATCATCAACCAATATAACCTCGTCGACAATATCGAATGGGATTTCGTTAAAGGTCATTTCCAATGTCTGTTCAGCATTATAAGCCGGAAGAACCACTGTTATTTTTTTATTCTTTATCATTTATTCTATTTTTTTTTGCAGGTCTTTTGCAAAAGACATATCCATTCTTTTCATAAAGCACTGAAATATCCGAATATTCCAATTCTATTTTTTCTTTATCATGGACCCGAAGGATAAAATATGCATCCTTATCTATTTCTCCTTTTGTAAGCCAGGCCATTGAAAATACATGATCGTTATCGGGTACAGGTACTTTGCCATAAAATAATACAGCATATGTTTTGTAAAAGGAATAAATGTAAGCATCCTTCTTTGAAGTTTCTTTGATAAAATCTATTGCTGCTCTCTGAGAGATTTTTTCTACTCCGGGAGTAACAAAAATAGTGGCCAAATAAACAAACAGCAGGGAAGATAAAAACAGGAATGCCATTTTCACTATTTTGTTCTTTTTTATGAAAAACACGGAAATACACAAACAGGTGATAAACAGGATTCCAATACATGAATGCAATATAGTCCAGCCGGGATCGGCCTGAAGATTACCAACAGCAAATGGATGCGTTACAATTCCTTTACTTACTAAGATGTGTTTGTATGCATTAAATACCGGCAATAAGATAATAAGTACTGCTTCTATTCCGCCTATCACAACAAGCATAAGTTTCTGCCAAAGTCTGAAGCGAAACTTACCGGAAATTATCATCGACAATGAATAAGCAGCCAGATATGTAAGAGGAAAATAAGCCAGCGAAGAATAATGTACAATTTTGGTTTTCACGATTGTAAACAGTAACATCACGGTCCACAGAAGAGCGATCATGGTGATATGAAAGACTTTTTTATCATCATTTACACCCCTGTATTGATGTCCCTGAATTGCAAATATTGAAGCCGGGAACATCCCAAACAAAAGGATTACAAAATGATACATGGGAAAACCTCCATGACCGGCATCTTCCGTCTTAAAAAGTCGTATCTGGTACACGATAAAATCTACAATAACGTCGGTATTTCCGCTTAAAATTTGCAGAATGAACCAGAAACCACCAACCAATGCCAATGTAACAAAAAACAACAGGATACTTCTCCAGTTAATGCCCAGCCTGAAACCATTGAAAAGAAAAAGTATTCCGGCAATGATTCCAAATACTAAAAAAGCGACGGGTCCTTTTGTAAGGATGGCAAGACCTATTGAAGCGGCAGATAAAAACACCAAGAGAAGTTCTTTTGTTAATTTTCCGGACCGGAATGCAAACACCCAGAAATAAATACCCAGAAATATGAACAGGTTAAACCAGGGATCTATTATGCCTGATTTAAAATAAATAAATGAAAGAAAAGAACCAAGGTATGTCATTACCCAGATCAATCCGAAACGTGAATCAAACAACTTTTTTCCGAGATGAAAAATGATAAGCAGGCTTACTATTCCGCATATGGCATTTGGAAACCTGGCTGAAAATTCATTGATCCCGAACAATTTCATAGATATTACCTGCATCCATATGTACAAGGGCGGTTTCTCCCAGAAGGACTTAAAATATATTTGAACGTTCAGGTAATCTTTAGTAAGAATCATTTCACGTGCTGATTCTGCAAAATTCAATTCATCCCAATCAAAAAGATGCAATTTGCCATTCAGGGGTATGAACAACAAACCTCCAAGCAACACAATGATGATTTGGTAGATTATATCTTTTCTGTTCATTGTCCTTTGTGCTAATTCAGCAAATTTATCAATGACTTATCAAACCAAATTATTTTCATTTTTGTAAATATTACAGTCATTATAATTCCTGATAAAACCCCAATAATAGCTCCAACATATACATCAAAAAGAAAGTGTTGAGAAAGGTATACACGTGAGTAGGCTACCAAAGCAGCCAGACAAAATAAAACAAATTTCCATAGTTTCCTTTTGGTGAATGCGGCAAGGCAAAAACACAAAGCAAAAATTGTCGCCGAATGTCCCGAAGGAAAGCTAAAAACTGAATGCAAATTAACTCCCTCCACAATATGCAAATCAGCAATACCACTGAGCAATGTTGACGGGCGTAACATACCAGGAAAGACTAATCTTTTAAGCACCTGAACCAATATGCCTGCTAGCAATCCCGAAGAAGTAATTACAAAAGATCTTCGAATGGAAAATAAAAGGAAAACGACACCCACGATAACAAATGATAAGCCACTGCCCAAAACAGTACTATTTTTGAAAATAAAATCTGCAAACTGAGAATAATGCTGGTTCAGAAAAATGTGAATGTTAATTTTAGAAGCCAGTAAGAATAAAGGAATCAACGCTATCAATAAAATGATCAGTGGAGTTAAAAAGAATGAATTTTTCCTTAGTAAATTAAGCATCCAATAATATTCTAAATACCAGTTGAAATAAATTGAATAGCAAAGAAGCAAAATAATTTTAAAAATGAAAAGTTAAAGTTTAGCCAGTTGGAAAATATGCTTATGTTCGTCTGTTGAAACAACAACTTTATAAATTCCCGTTTCCAAATCAGAAATACTGATTACAGAAATCACTTGTTTTTCAACTATTTCCTTTAAAAGAACTCCATTTACATTATAAATCTTAACAGAAAAAGGCTCTCCGATATTGTAATTTTCAATATAAATCAGGTCACTTGCCGGATTTGGAAAAAGATGGAAATAATTACCGCTGTCAGGTAATATTCGGTGAAGGCCACTAATTTCTCTGAGCAGGTATTCGTCAGGATCAGGAATGATTCTGTATATCCTGCTATGAAAGGGAAAAGCAAAAACTTCAGAAGAATTTTCCTGTCTGAACCGGATCAGGGTATCGCCACCTAAATATTCTATCCTGAAATCAATCAGGAGATTAAAAAAGGATGTTTTATCTGGTGTAGATACGGTCTGGTCCACGTAAATGATTAAGGAATCATTACGTTGTTCCCATGCAATATCAAGTATCGGATGACCTGCACCATAAAACCATTGTTGAAAAAAAGTTTCAAAACTACGATTTGAAAATTGCTCGAGTGATTTCCTGAAATCCTCTGCTGTAGCAACAGAGTCAGAATACTGATCAAGGAACAGACCCAGGAAATCAAAAAACAATGCATCGTTTCCCAGTTCATGTCTGAGCATATGAATAATGGAAGCCCCTTTTCGGTATGAGAGTGCATAATCAAAAATCCTGGATACCTCTTCCACCTCATTCTCAGGCACAAATACACTACCAGAAGGTGAAGATATTGCAAGAGCATGTGCATCCGCAAGCCAGGATACTGCTTCATCTTTAGATTTTAGCCTTTCTATTGCCAAAAACTCAGAATAACTGGCGAAACCTTCATTTATCCATATATTCTGCCAGTCGGCACAAGTTATATAATCACCAAACCACTGATGAGCCAATTCATGAGCTACCAGCTGAAAAGAAAAACTACCCAAAGTAGTCATGGTCTGATGTTCCATGCCACCACCCAAAGGGCCTATACAATGACCATATTTCTCCAGACGAAAAGGATAAGGTCCGAAACTTTCAGAAAAAAGCTCCATTAAGGTGGCTGTAGCATCAATATTGTCCTTATTTTCCAGGAAAAATACACTATCGTTGTAAATATAGTTTTGAATCAGCACGGAATCACCGTTAGCAGTAGAAGCCATAAAACTATAGTCCATATAGTCTGCTACTGAAAAAGACAGAAGGTAGTATGCAATAGGATAGTAAGATTTCCATTCAAATGTTTTCTTCCCATTATCCAGGGTTTTGACATCAGTTAATATGCCATTTGAGCCTGCCATAAGACTATCAGCCATGGTTAAAAAAATGTAAACCGAGTCAGCCTTATCAGTCAATACCTGCTTACATGGAAACCAGCTTTTTGAATAAAAAGGTTCTGAAACCGTATAAGTAACTGATGCCCCGGTATTTGTCTGCCGGTTAAATATACCTATCCGCCTGTTGGTTTCCATATTCTGAAGTTTGTAATACAATTTCATTTGAACAAGATCATTTTTCTCATATCCTGATGGAAGAGGAAAAAGAATGAAATCGTTCGAATGGATAAACGAAGATTTATTTCCA
>CAYQDZ010000093.1:0-11580 GCA_964416375.1 uncultured Bacteroidales bacterium | reverse complement strand
TAAAGTGCAAGGATTACGAATCTATTTATCAGGAGAGAATGTATTTACCTGGACAAAATATACAGGATGGGATCCGGAAAGTTCTCTTGATGGTACTTCATGGTTTAAGTACCCGAATGCTAAAACATATTCCATTGGTTTAGATCTTACTTTCTAAAAATGTATAAACAGATTATCATGAAAAAAATCAAGCAATATTTAGTTTTAATGCTCTTTGCAACAAGTCTTTTTTCCTGCGAAAAGTTCCTCGATCAGGAACTTCACCAGGCAGTTGACTCAGAAGATGCCATTAACAATCTAAACGATGCCCAGGTAGCACTGAATGGTTGCTACGACGGGCTGCAGGAGACTCAGCTTTTCTCCAGGGACCTCTATATCATTGCCGACCTGGCAGCAGATAATTCAAAAATGAATGCTCAGAATGCGGGTAGATTTATAAACATTTACCAGTGGAATTATACAGTAAGTGATCAGTGGATTACCGGGATATGGAATTATGGCTATGAAACCTTATACAGAGTGAATAAACTTCTTTTGGATGTAGCCGAACTGGAGGATGTGGATGAAACTGAAAAGGACAACATTATGGGCCAGGCCAAAGTGATTCGTGCGTTGATGTATTTTCAGCTGGTAAACTACTTCGGTCAGACCTATAGCTATGAAGGTTCAGGTGGATTTGTGCACTATGGTGTGCCGCTGATTACCGAACCTATAGGTGTTGATGAAAATCCCGGAAGAGCAACAGTGGATGAGATCTATGCTCAAATACTGCTGGATCTGGAAGGTGATGCGGAAACTTCCGGAGCAATTGATTTGCTGGGCAACGGTTCAAGTCCATTTTACATCGATATTTCTGCAGCACAGGCATTGCTCTCAAGAGTCTATCTTTATATGGTCGATCCTGATAATCCGTCAGAATCAGCCCAGAATCTTCAAAAAGCCCGTGATTATGCTTTGACGGTTATAAATAGTGGGAAATACGCCCTCGTATCTCAGGCTGATTTTCAAGATGCATGGTTCCTCCTGGATGGTCAGAATGGGAATGAGGAACAAATTTTTTACCTTTTCAATGATGAGATTGATAACTGGTCGGTTGATATGTTATCGGCCATGTACATGGAATCGGGTTATGGCGATATTCTGGCTACCAATGATCTTATTTCACTTTACAATGCCGGTGATATTCGTTTGCAATGGTTCCGTGAATCAGATGGACTTACGTTCATTGAAAAGTTTCCGGGCAAAAGAGACGATTATGTTACGCCGGAAAATGAGGTCAATGTGAACATCAACAATCATCCTATTTTGCGTTTTGCAGAGATGTACTTGAATGCAGCAGAAGCAGAAGCCCTTTTAGGCAATGATATACAAGCACAGCTTTTGGTAAATGAAATAGCAGCCAGAGCCGGATCGGATCCTGCACTGGAAACGGGCAGTGCTTTGCTTGAAAAAATTAAACTTGAGCGACGCATGGAGCTTTGTTTTGAAGGTCATAGACTTTGGGATTTACAAAGATGGCATGAGGATATTACTCGTTCCGATCTTACCAGTCCAAACATTGTATCATCAATTGAGTACCCCAGCTCGCTTTTTGCATATCCCATTCCAGACAGGGAAATTCAGGCTAATTCTGTAATTGCTGAACAACAAAATCCGGGATATTAATTCAATCATATTAAAAGTTAAGAATTATGAAAAGATACATAAATACAATTGCACTACTTGCATTAATTGTTGTGCTGATGTCTTCGTGTAAAAAATATGACTATACATATACTTACGATGGAGATAACTATGTACAGTTTATTCAGGGGAGTGGTACATTTTTCGTACTGGATGATCCCGATGCATCTTACCAGATACCGCTTCAGCTTATCGGACAGTCTGCACCCGCTAACATTAACATGCCGGTGGAATTTCTCGATTCTGCTGAAATTAATGGAAATATGGTATATGCAACTATTGTTCCCGGTGAAAAAGGCGTGGATGTTATAAATAGCAATGTCACCATTACGGCTGGTGAGTATACAGGTTCAGTTACGATTACAGGAATCTATGACGAACTTGAATTTAGTGAGACAGATACTATGCTGGTTCAAATCAATGAAGGAACAGCAAAGGTTGACTCCTACCACGATATCTATCTTCTAAAAGTTCAGAAGTACTACCCATTTGTTGCCGAAGAATATCCTGGCCATTATACAGGAGATTATACTGGTTATGCCCTTGGCGGTTTTGGTAACTGGGGAAGTACTACAACCAGTATGGGGCTTGATATTGTTGTTGGAGAAGAACCTCAGACTCTGGTTATTGTGAACGGATTTTACCAGGAACAACTCGATGACTGGGGTGAAGCCTGGACTGATGGCCCAAATCCGGTGACTTTGTATATGAATACCGATGATCCGACCAATTTTACAGTTGAAATTGTGGGTACTTATTATCTGGGTACAACCGATGATGCCTGGGTGTATTGGATTGGCCCGCATCCCTCACCGGGTCAGTTCAATGCGGCAACAAAGGAATTGACCATAAAGTTCTACGGTCTTTATGACGGCCCTGATGACTTAAATGACATCGGAGAATATACTGTTCAACTCGATGCTGCAGCAGCAAGTGCTCTTATGGGTGATCATTTAATTAAATAGGGATAACACACTATAAATTCATTGGATTATGAAAAATTCAAAAATATATATTACAAGCACAATATCTCTTCTTGCAATGGCCATTGTGTTCTTTGCCTGTGAGAAGAAAAAGGACTATCCTGAGCTGACACTGGGAAATACAACTGCACCAGTTCTTAGTCTTGCTCATATTGAAGATAGTTTGAATGAAACCTATACCTATTTGACACTTAGCGCAAATATGGAAGGAAGCATTTATTATGTGGCCTTGGCATCCGGATCGGACGCACCTACAGCTGAAGACTTGATTCTTGGCAATACTGATCCTGCTGCTTTGGAATTTTCTGCGGTTGCAGATTCAACCTACTCAATAAAGCTTAAGGATCTGGAATCAGCAGGCTTATTTGATGTATATGCTGTTGCTGTAAATGCTGAGGAAGGAAAGAGTGGTGGTGTTCAGGGACCGGTTACAATCACCTGCCCTGATGAAACACCTCCTTTTGTTGACGACATGGACCCGGCAATTGGAGATGAATGGGTCTCTCCTGGTACGGAAGCGATAGTTCTATACATGAGTGAGCCTGTCACGCTAATTAATGCAGGTGGCATTTCTGTTGTTGATGCTTTTGATGAAACTGACCTTGGTATCATGGGTGAAGTTACCGTTTCAGGTTCTATGGTTACCATAGAAATCACCGATGTTTTTCCTTATGCCATTGATGTTGCTGTTCTGATTGAAGCCGGTGTTTTTGAAGATGCTGCAAGCCTTGCGTCACCGGAATATTATACGGATGGTGGTAGTTATGCTTTGTCGTTTTCGGTTGCTGATGCAATTGATATGAGCTTATTCAGCGGAGCTTTTGCATGCCATGAAATTGATTATGCCTATGGTGGTGAATATGACTATGATGTGTTATTTGCACGAAGTGGTATGTATTCTGTGGATATTATAAACATGTTTGATTATGGCGTAATTGCAACCATGGTTTTTGATCCCTTTGGTGACTCATGTTATATTCCGGATCAGGATTCCCAATTATCTGTTGCTGAAGATCCTCTGAACTTCACAAGTGAAACTCTTATACCTGATATTTGTACTTATATTCCGGGAAGCTATGAAGAGGATGGGAGTGTTGTTAAAATCAGTTGCTGGATGTACAGTCCGGCGCTCGGAGATTTGTATTTTGCATCTGATTTGGAATTTAGAAAATATACATCAACAGCTATAGCCATTCCTGATTTGACTGGTAACGAAGCAAGAATGAACAAAGGATTGCATCCTGTTCAGATGAAATAAATGAGCTCAAAGATTTAAAAAAGCCGGCTTACAGGGCCGGCTTTTTATATTTATATCCTCTGGTTCTAATTGAATCAATAAAACATTATGAAGTATTGTTCTGTTTTATATGTACTGGTTTTTTGCATCTCATGTAAACCCCTTGCCCTCAACTCTGAAATCACCGACAAAGGGGCATATAGGTTTTATAAGTCTGTTTCGAAAGGAAGTGAATTGTATGAAACAAAATATAACGCAGACTCTACCTATGTAATTTGTTTTCAAATGAGTGATCCCAGAATACCAAATGAATCGATTTCTTTTCTCATTGTTAATGCTGTTGCCAAATCAAAAGTTTTTCAAAGCATGAAAGAATACAACAAAGCGGAGTGGATAGATAATCAAAATATATTGTTAACAAAATATTCGGGAATCGAAAAAAGAGATAAGAAAACAGGTTTGACTATGGGTAATCAGATAAAATATATTTTTAATGTAAATTCAGGAGATATATCTAATTTTGTAAAATCAAATCAGGAAACGCCATAAAATTATGAGAAAGTTATCTATAATCTTGGGACTCGGGACAGTAATAATAATTCTGGTATTGCTTATATTCATTAACCCGAAAGAAATAAGTTCCTTTAACAAACTCATGGCGGAAGGAAGAAATAATGTTCATGGGTATGAAAAGTTAAGTAAGGCAGACAGGATAAAGGAACTTCAGAAGTATTTTGATGGCATCAGAATACCTGCAGGCGCCACCAAATCACCTGCACCGGCAAATTATTTTATGGATGAACTGCAAAAAGCCAGGAAAGCTAACAGGGTAAATAAAATCTTCGAAAAAGAAATCCAATGGATACAAAGAGGACCAGCTAATGTTGGAGGGCGAACACGTGGGCTCATTATTGATCCTGCTGATTCTACTCATATGACCTGGTTTGCAGGTTCGGCTACCGGTGGAGTCTGGAAAACAAGTAATGGTGGCTTGAACTGGACTTGTCTAACTCCTGACTTACCTTATCATGCCACCACCACTCTGGCGATGGCAAAATCCAATAATGACGTTATTTACATGGGTACCGGAGAATCTTTTCCGGGAAGTGCTGAAACTACAGGAGGAGGAATCTTTAGAAGCATCGATAGAGGAAATTCATGGGATTTGCTTGATTCGACGTCAGGGAATGAACATTTTCGATACATTAACAGAATTGAGGTCGATCCTCAGAATGACAGCATTGTATTGGCTGCTACGAATACAGGGATCTTTAAATCAACCGACGCAGGAGAAAGCTGGGATATGAAATATGAGAGTGAATCAAGTGTTGAAGATCTTGTTGCTGATACCGCTGATTTCAATTATCTGTTTGCCGGCATAAATGGGTATGGAGTAATTCGGTCGACTAATGCCGGTGATACATGGGGATTGGCCAGTACTGGTATAGGTGCTAAAGCAAGAATTGAGCTTGCAATAAGTCCGACAAATCCCCAAAAGATTTATGCCAGTGTGGAAACAGGAGGTACCGATGCGCTTTATTCTTCATGGGATAGAGGTGACAACTGGGAGTTGGTAAAGAATTCAGTAGAGGATGATTATACTTTATTGGGCCAGGGCAGTTATGATAATACCATTGCTGTTTCTCCTTTCGATGAAAACATCGTTTTTTGGGGGGGTGTAAATTTATGGAAAGCAGAAATTGGTTCTACTACCCAGGAAGGTGAAGGAGCAGTGACCAGATTTGATAAAATAGACACACAATCTTTTCTTGAATTTATCAGTTTCACGGGGAATCTTTATCAGGGGATGAATACAGGAGATATGGAAGAAGCTACTAACCTTCATGATAGTGATTTTGTATCTGTTGAGATTCGATTTGGCCCCGGGAAAATACAAAAGGCTCATAGGTTTTACGTTCCTGAGGGATCAACCTCAGGTGTGCCTGCAGCCGATTATTCTTACCAGGATTACATTGATGTTCCTTTTGAAGTATGGGATATAACAAACAATCGTCAGCTTATGTGCAGTTTTCGTGATCAGGAACGTGACGGGGAATTCAATTTGTATGAAAGAATAGGCGATTTGCAACTGGGGAGGGAATATCTGTTTGTAAACGCTATTAAATATGATCCTTTAGATCCCGATCCGAATATTGCCGTTCAGGGAGGCAGATCATACAAACTGATATACTTTTTCTGGACAGTACTTGCAGAGGGTGCTACATGGGACCCTGACAATTTACCGGAATCCAAATTGTATATTGAGTATTCCATCCTTCAGGAGAGGGTAAGCAATATATTTAATGTATCTGATGCATCAGATGATTATGGAGGTAATAATACATACGATCAGGCGGCAGGGTTTAATAAAACCAGCATTCCCGGTTTACACCCTGATCATCATGAATTGATCATGATACCCATTGATGAAGGAACGGATGATTTCTGGATATTAAACTCCAATGATGGCGGAGTTAGTCTTTCGCAGGATGGCGGAGTATCATTTACTCAGTTCCCCAGGAATTATTTAACGACACAATTTTATGGTGTAGCAAAAAAACCCTACAGAAATGAATACATTGGAGGTACACAGGACAATGGAACCTGGCAATCACCCATCAATGTAAATGCTACAACTGATACTGCTTTTTATTTTCGCCTGGGAGGTGACGGTTTTGAAACAGTCTGGAATCAGCAGGATTCAAATAGAATAATGGGGAGTATTTACAACAATCAGATTTTCCGTTCTGTCACGCATGGCAGAATTTGGGAATTGGCAGATGGTGGCATTACCGATGGTCCCTTTCTCACCAGACTAACCCCTGTTCCATCGAAAAACAATGTGATATTTACCGTGGGAAGTGATGGAGTTTATAAAACAGGAAATTTTGCTATTACAGACTGGAAGCTTACTGCTATGGGTGATGGTTGGCTTATACCTGGTTTTGAAGTAACAAGTTCACACAATGTAAAAGTTTCACCTGTGAATGAGCAGATCGTATGGGCCGGAGCAGGCATGACTCCTGCTTACAGTCTGAATTTGTTTGTGTCAGAAGATCAGGGGACCAGTTTTTCACCTGTTAACAATCCTGTAGAACCAATACCGACGCTTTTTTCGGGATTTACGGTTCATCCAACGGAGGAAAATACTGCATATGCTCTATATAGTCTTTACGACGCACCCAAAATTCTGAGAACGGAAGATTTGGGTGATACCTGGGAGGATATTACCCAAGTGGATGAAAGCGGAGTAAGTGCCAATGGTTTTCCGAATGTCGGGTGCCTTTCTTTGTTTGTGTTTCCTGATACACCTGATACAATTTGGGCAGGAACGGAAATTGGCATCATGGAATCTACTGACAATGGAGAAAACTGGCACTACCTTGAAAGTGTCCTGCCTTCCGTGGCAATATTTCAGATGTTTGCCCAGGATAATCAGGTAGTAGTAGCTACATTTGGCAGGGGCATTTGGTCCTACCAATACGGTCCTGAGGTAGAACCTCCAACAATTTCCGCATTGCAAACTGTCCGCGATGAGAAAAACATACTCACCTTATATCCGAATCCGACAAATGGTTTGATTCATATCAAGCCGTTGACTGACATTGGTTCCGGCGATGCAAATTTAGAGGTTTATGATATGAACGGAAAGCTTGTGTATTCTGAAAAGATAAAAGATCCGGGAGCAAATCCGATCACTTTCGATCTGTCAGAACATAGTAAAGGAATATATCTGGTTCATATTCGAACCGGAAGCATAAAATATACTGAGCGAATTATGTTGCAATAAAAATTATCAGGAAAAAAAGCTGCCCGTAGATTTATCGAAGGTGGAGATCCTCCCCCGCTACCGCACGATCAATGTCATTAAGTTAACGCGTTTCTGCCCTCGCTGACCCTTAAATTCCCTAAAGGGAACTGCGCGCAAGGTAAGCCCCTTTAGGGGTTTGGGGTAAAGCAGGAGTTGTAAATAAAACAATTTTATTCTTAACTTAATGACATTGACCGCACGATTGCATCGTGTGGTTTTAATTCAAACCAGAATAGATTATCTATCTGGACAGATATTCAATTAAGTAACCTGGTAGTTTTAATATATTCATTTTATACTAGTTTTTCTTATAGAATCTTGCCACGCGATATAATCGCGCGGCAGCATTGCGGAGAATTATGTAACTGTTCGTTTGCTATCTTTTTAATGAAATAGCTATTTTAGCTATAACATTCGTTAAGCCTGATTAAAATTATTTTCATGAGCCGTAACTATAAATTTCATAATCCTGAAGATTATGTATATAGTAGTGCAAAAGATTATTGTGGAGATAAAGGAATTTTGGAAGGAGTGATAGTAGCAAAATAGTATACCACACGATGCAATCGTGCGGTAGCGATATCACAATATTACGTGGTACACCAGACGCAGGCCTGGTAGACGAACCTGTTGAAGGAACAGTGAACGCAGACGGAAGCATATCCATAGATCTGTTTGGAGAACTAATTACCTCTGGTGATTATACTGACTATATCTGGGATGTATTTAATACAAGCTGGGCTAAACAATAACCGCCCTTAACATAAATAAAAAGCTGCCTTGAAAAAAGCGGTTTTTTTGTGCTTTATTTATGAGCTTAGAAATTCTTAATGCATAAATAAACCTCTTAGTTCTTTATCAAAATAGCAGACTGATGATGGACATGATCAGAATGAATATGTAAAATATAAAGTCCGCTTATCATTTCTTTGGGAAGATCAATTTTGATTTCGTCATTCTTGTGCAAGCTATACTTCTTTTGCATAAATAACTCCTTCCCGTCAAGGGATGTAATCTTTATGGCGATTTCTTCAGCTACAGGTATATTTCGAATGAGTATTTGCCCGGAAGCAGGATTGGGGTAAACAATCGGTTTTTGCGTATTCGACTGATTGTATTTGTTTTTATCATCTATACCAAGAATTCGTAAATCATCGAATAACTCAAGATAAAACTCACCATATGCTCCGCATGCACTGCCATCCACCTGCAATCAGTATGTTTTACCCGGCTCAACACCGGCGCCCTGAATTAAAGCTGAATAGTCTTTATCCGGACCAAAAAAGTCATCGTTTGCAGCAATTATGGTGTATCTGGAATCATCACCACTGATAATATCAGTTGCAGTATTGGCTTCATATATTGCAATTTGGTTGTCAAAGCCGGGTGCATCAATAGAAAGTATCCCTGATTCCGGTCCCGGAAATGTAAACCAAACGCTGTTATCAAGTATGGTATCACTGACTTCACAACCATACCAGGTTTCCTGTGAATTGCAGGACCCTTCCGGCGGATTGCTTTCGAATGCTTGTACCGTTGCACAATAGTTATGGAAAGGGCCATTTAATCCAAGGCGTAGGGAAACTGCATCTTCAATATTATCATTGAATGGATAAAATACAGTGAGGGTATCATAAACAGTCTCAGAGCAAATCCCATGTGATCCGGTTAATGACAGAACTACTGTGAAATTACTATCCACATCCAATGTATCATTCCGATAAAAGACAAAGTTGTCTTCACTAAGTTTTGAGGAATCAATGCTGATGAACTCAATTCCACTCTCAACAGTCCAATTGTATGTTTCAGCACCGCTGGCATAAAAAGTGGCAGAGTCAAACAAACAATAGGTCAATTTGTCACCGCTGTAGTTGGTGATTTCAGGTTTAAGTTCGCTATTTGCTCTAATATAGCTGGCCCTTGTTCTGCTATCAGAAGAGACAGAATTATTCGTACTTAGAATGACACTGTATGTGGAATTCTCTAAGAAAGAAACCACAGGATTCTCGGAAGAAGCATCAGTCCCACCTGTAAAATCAACTGTAGCAGGCAAAAAACTCCAATTCCATAATGTTGGCGAAAATAAGGAACCATCCTCCAATTGAACAGGCTCACCAATGCATACATCCTGAAAATCCGTCATCGGAATGGCTTCAACCTTATTTCCTGATGGAGAATAACCATCATATATTAAGGCTCCTGTATCATCAGGATCGAGCCAGAATCTCAGTTTTTGAAAACTAAAAATTCCACCTTCCCAGGACCAGGATAATTTACCAAAAAAATCGTGAGTTTCACCACCTCCATGAAGCTGACCTGCAATTCTGTTATTTTCATCAAAGAGAGGACATCCTGATGAACCACCTTCAGTGAGCCCCTCATCTAAAAATACTAACCAATGTGAATCCTCCGGAGATGTCGATTCATTATCCCATTCGGCAGAAAATGGAAAAGATATAATTTGATTGTAGTCGATAGATACCTTTTTTAAATCTCCGGCAGGATGATGTATTACCGATCCCCACCCTAAAATACTATCTGAAAGTGCATTCCATCCGGCATAATAAGGTTGATAATTTGATGGCGGAGTCTCATCAAGTAATAAGAGAGTCATATCACTCGGCTCATAATCAGCTTTCAAACTGCTTCCGGAAAGTGTTAGATTTGGTGCCAGTCCCGAATTGCAATCGCTTTTCTCATAATTGAATCTGGTAATAAGGGATGAAGCAGCTGTTTGTGAACTTATACAATGCCTGGCAGTCAGAAAATAGGGAGTACCGTCATTTTTCGTATTGTTTATCAGAGCACCCGTACAAAGATAACCAAAACCATTTTCTTCCCATGACATCCTGGCAACAGCATGTTTTTCCAACTGAAAATCATCACCTAAAGGACAGTTGATGTCAACATAATCATCGTCAGCTTTAGTAAAAAAACCATCAATATCGCGATAAGCCTGTCCAATTTTTTCCAAAAAAACTTCTCCGGAGAATTCAGCTGTAAAAGGTTCGAAATATTCAATGATAATGTCTTTTGCAGACAGATCAGAAATAGCCAATATTTTCGATAGTTTATTGTTATTACTTGTGAAAACGCCATAGATAATTTCTCTGTTTTTCGAGTATACAAACAGCTTGGCATCCGGTGGCAAATGATAATGATTGAAAATAAGACCTATTGACAGTGCATTTTCTGATATAATATTATATCTCCATATTGATCCATTATCAATTTCTGTCAAGGTACCTTCCTTTTTAATATCGACCTTAACTTTTCTGTATTCTGAATATGGCAGTCGACCTGAAACATTGCTATCTTTCCTTAACAGCTTTTCTATACGAAGCCTGGGCAGCTCAAAACTATTTAATTTATCGCTGCTTTTCAATGTTAAAATTTCAAAGCTCGGAGGCAATCCGCCTTCCGATAATTGTCCTTCCAAACTATAAAGGACAAAGAATAGTATTGTTATAGTAAATGTAAACCTAATCATTGCTTTTCTTTATGAACATTCAGTAAATCAAAATTAGCTTTTTATTATTATTTTCAAGGTATTAACACATATGACCCGGATATGGTTTTGTGCTTTTTGGATTATTTACTATAAAATTCCTTGTGTTTCACACAATAATTGTTGGTAAGTCATAAAAACAAATAGTATATTTCATTGAAAACAGCTTGAATTTACTTAGAAAATATCTTCTTTCAAAACACACAGGAAAAACCTGCAGGTTTTAATAAAAAGTACCCATCACAGGATATAAAACAGAAATATTTTCTGAAATGAGACGCTCCAAATGGCTTTACATTAACATGCATTATTCATGCATCAAGTTTGGGGCAGATGCGAGGCGTCGGAAGCTGAAGCT
>CAYQDZ010000092.1:0-11650 GCA_964416375.1 uncultured Bacteroidales bacterium | reverse complement strand
ATAGTCCGGATTTACAATAATCACGCTGTCCTGAAAATCGAATATATCCTGCTTTGCATAATAATGCCCAACATTACTTTCAAGAACATTTTCTTCACTCACAATTTTTGCATAATCTGTATAATATCCGATACTATTGGCAATATCATAGTCTAAAGCATCGGTTGTGAGTGTTGTTTCCCTGTTAATTAAGCGGACAGTATTTCTGACATTTGCAATTTTCGTATTTCCATCATAATGCAGATAATCACCATAAAGATGAACGGTATCGCCCTGATTTATATAGATATTATGATATGCATCAAGTGAGTTTTTTTTCGAGTAAAAATGAGCGCTATCACAATGCATCTTTGCTCCTCCGTGCGTGAAGATTACGTTGCCCAATAATCGTTTTGTGTCTTTCCCAAGCGTTGCATCTACTTCTGTTGTGGCAGCAGAAAACTGAACCCGTGTTGTTTTTTGAGAGTATGAAAAAAGTGAATGTGAAAATAAAGATACCAACAGTAAAATTTTTACTGTTAACATAACATCTTTCCGGTCAGATGTGCAGGCTTTTATTTTTCTAACCATCCTTTTATACGAAAGCTGCATTCATCGTAAGGTTCATTGATTCTGATATACGTGTTCTTAATTTTTTCCTCAACCCATTCATCAACAATCTCATTTTGCTTTACCTGCCTTGTCATATTTTTCAGAAGCTCATAATCTTGTTTGAGATTTGCTTTATGAGGTTCTGTTTTAGATTTTAACCGAATTATTTTATAGACCAAATTTCCTTTATCATCAGTAGACTCAAAAGATTCACTAATTTCTCCTATTTTCAGGTCTTTCATAATATAATATTCTTTCGTATCAAACTGATCGAGTCTGAAATTTGTATTTCCTGTCGCAGGGTTCACCCTCAAGCCTCCATTCATTTTTGTATCTTCATCCTGTGAGAAATACATGGCAGCTTTTTCAAAGCTGAGCGTGTCCAGCCTGATGAGTTCTACAATGCTATCCATTCGGGCGATTGCGTTCTCTTTTTCTTCAAAGGAAATTTTCGGTTTCATCAGAATGTGCCTTGTATGTATTCTATCTTCCGACCTTTCAATAAGTTGAATCAGATGATATCCGAACGAAGATTTAACAATTTTTGATACCTGTCCTTCTTTTAATGCAAATGCCGCTTTTGAATAAACAGGATCTATATCGGATTTGGATGCCCAGCCAATATCTCCTCCTTTTGTGGCCGATGGACCTTCAGAGTATAAAACTGCAAGCGTTGCAAAGTTTTCACCGTCAACAATTCGTTGCCTTATGCCAAGTAATTTTTCTCTGACATCAAATTTTGCATCCTCACTCGATGTGGGATAAATCACCAATTGATTGATCTCAACTTCAGCGTCTATATAAGGAATACTGTCAGGGGGAAGACTAAGGTAATAACTTTTAACCTCTGAAGGAGTAGCGGATATTAAAGAAGTTATCTCCTGACGCATCATTTGCATCAACATCTGATCGCGAATAGCATCACGCATATCTTCTTTTATTTCCAGAACTGATTTACCAAAATATTCAATCAGCTTCTCTTCGGTGCCGATTTGACTGATGAAATATTCAATCCTGTCATTTAACTCCATTTCAACATTTATCTCATCAACAATAAGACTATCAACCTCTGCCTGGTTTACAAGAAGCTTTTGAGCAAGAAGATCTTCAAATATCTCGCATTTTGATGGTGATGGTTTTATTCCCTGGGCTTCCATTTGGAGATATTGTTCCTCAATTTCGGAAAATAAAATTTGATTTTTCCCGACAACTCCCACGATTTTATCTACTAAATATGGCTGTGCCGAGATCGTGTGAAAATTTTGTACCAAAAAAATGAAAAGGCATAATTTAATAACGAGTTTCATGAATTGGTTTATTATATGAATATGAGATATTGTTTTCGTGATCTGTTATGAATGTCATGTATGAAAGGATCTATCTAGTATTATTAAAATTAAAACAGCTTAATAAATATTGAAATTTTCTCTGTTAAGAGCGTCGTTATAAACATTTGCTTCCAACTCCTGAATAAGTTGTATTTTTCTTTTGTTGAGAAGTATACTTTTAATATCATTTTTAATAAACTCCAACGGAGCTATGGTGCTTGTAAGTTTATAATCGCTAATCTTTAGAAAATGATAATATGTTGAATCTTTTATTTCATAGCTTTTTCTGTATTTCAGCAGATTTTCAGGTCGAATATATATTTTCGGCATATTATTCAACACATCATCAAAGGGTACCCAGGTTTCTTCAAAGTAATCGTATCTTGTTGCATAATTGTAACAATAGCTTTCAAGTTTTTTAATGTGATCCGGATTATCTGATCTATACCAACTTCTTATCTTATAAAGTTCCGGCGAAGTTCGTGGTATCTGAATATAAATCCCTTTAAAGAGATTATTATTTAATATAAAATTAGGCGAGTAACTATTGTAATATGTTTCAATTTCTTCATCACTGATTACTGTATCAATCTTTTGATTGATGTAATTCTCTTCGTATTTGTATATCAGCAATGAGGTTCTATAATCTTCTATTTGTTGTTCAACATTTTTATTCTCTTCGGAAAGGTTTTGCTCTGCCTGGTATAAGAGCAGTTGTTTTCTAATCCATTTATCAATATGATCTTTAATTACTACCAAACTGTCTTCAGGTGATAATCCATATGGAACAATATTTTTAAGCTGTGAACTGTATAAATAATTATCATATGTTTTTGCTACCGGAGGATCATCAGGCAGGTTACCGGGTTTAGTACAACTTATTGCCAGCAAAGCAAGATAAACGAATAGTACCTTTTTCATAGATTATTACAATTAAAAATTAAGAAGTTATGCATCATAAGGATTCCTGTCTGATTTTTTCCAAGACTTCTTCATTGATTTCAATGCTGTACTTATTCCTTAGCTTTTGAATCCATTGTTTTTCAAGAAACGATTGATAATCTGCAGTGTACAAACCACGGGCTGTATTTAGCTTTTTGGTTTGAGCAGGCAAAACTTCATTTACAAAGTACAAAACATAACTATATTTATCTTTCGAAGTCAGGTAACTTCCTTTTTTCCAGGTTAAGGAATCTGCCAATGCATTATCCCCTTTTTCATATTTTCTATCTTCAATCTTTACACAGTTGGCATCTTCCTGATTGCAGATTTGTGCATTGATTTGCTCTTTATTCAGATTTTTTCTGGTTTTCATCTTAGCTATTTTCAAAAGCGGTTTTATTAACGAGCTATCTGTGTATGCATATTTTGTAATAGCAATTCTTTCATTCCAAGAGTATTTCTCCGGCAGGTCATTATAGAATTTTTCGAGTCCTGCAGAATCTTCAATAGCCTTTTGCCAAACTTCATCTTCCGTAAGATTGAATAACAAAATACCATCATGATATTCTTCAAGCAAATGCTTAAGTTCAGGATGTTTTTCAGGTAATTTGTCTCTTTTATAGGCCATTAAATTAGAATTAATAAAATCAGGTATTTGCAAATAGAACCAACGTTCCAAAGGCCTTGCTTTGATGTTTCTTTTATGTTTGGATATGTATTTGGTAAAATCATATTGCGTAAATTTCTTATCTCCAATGGTGAATACAAGGTCCGTAAGATTTTTTGCGAAATCCGTATTCCAATTGTCTTCGTAGATTGTTGAGTCAATCAATTTAAAAATTGTATCTGTACTTTTAGGAAAGTATTCAAAGCCATATTCGTTTTTAATCCCCTTAAGTATATTGTCCTTAGTAATGTCATTAACATATGGATTATTTCTAAGCTTTGTTTTGTAATCTTCTTTGACTTCTTCAAAAGGAAGAATGGGTTTGAATTTTATTGGCTTGATTATGTGATATCCATATTCAGATGCAAAGGGTTGTGAATAAGCTCCGGAATCAGTTGCAAAGCAGGAATCCAATAGTATGGCCGGAGCATTCGATGAAGATAACCATCCGATGTATCCACCCTTGCTAGCGGTTGCTTTGTGTTCGGAATATTTTTTAACAACATCACCCCAACTGATTCCCATCTGCAACTCAGCATAAGCTTTTTCAATTTTTTGTTTCGCAGATTCCTTCTCGAGGTCTGTTGCATTCTTTGGAAGCACTGTCATGATTTGCACGGTTTCCACTTCACCCCTGTTTTTTCGATGGCTATCGATGATGATAATATGGTATCCAAACTGAGTTCTAACCGGCATGGAGACTTCTCCAATGGCCAAATTGTAAGCAGTAACCTCAAAAGGGTATACCATACGGAAGGCTGTGAACCATCCCAGATCACCTCCTATTGTTGTGGGCCATTTTAAAGATTCTTCATCTATGACTTTTTTGAAAGGTTCACCTGCTACAAGCCTTTCTCTGATTTCCATTATTGAATTGTATATTTTCAAAGTATCTTTGGGTATGCTGGTTTTCCCTATCTTTAATAATATATGTTTGCCCTTTATTTCTTCAAGTGACCGTTTGTATGCTTGTACTACCAAAGAATCTAAAGCATCATCATCTTTTAAATATGTATCTGTTAATTGATCAGTGTATTTAGCCATTTCATTAATGAACGAACTCATGGTATCATAACCGAGATTTTCTGCTTCAAAAACCTTAAGCTTATAATTAATAAACAGATCAAGGTATTCATCAATTGTTTTTTGCTGATCTTCAGCAATGTTTTTATTTTTATTATAAATTCTTAAAAACTCATCTTTGCCTATTTCTCTCCCGTCAATTTTCATTAAAATTTGAGGATCTGTCTGAGAAAATGCAATTTGGATAAAAAGAAAAGTAAATAAAATTAAAAGATAGTTTTTCATGCTGTGATATTTTATTAATCGATGATATAAACGAATAGTATTACAATATATTATCTGCTATAATTCGGTGCCTCTCGGGTTATTGTTACATCGTGAGGGTGACTTTCCGTAACACCTGAGCTTGTGATGCGTACAAATTTTGCTTTTCGAAGTTTTTCAATGTTATTCGCTCCACAATACCCCATACCTGCTCTTAAACCGCCCATGAGCTGATACATTATCTCTGACAGAATGCCCTTGTAGGGGACCCTTGCCACGATTCCTTCAGGTACAAGTTTCGAGACATCCTCTTCAGGATCCTGAAAATAGCGATCACCCGATCCTTGTTGCATGGCTTCTATTGATCCCATACCTCTGTATGATTTGTATTTGCGACCATTATAAATTATAGTTTCACCAGGTGATTCTTCAACACCTGCAAAAAGTGAACCTGCCATAATGGAGTGTGCCCCCGAAGCAATGGCTTTAACAATGTCTCCGGAATATCGGATACCTCCATCTGCAATGATTGGAATTTTTTTGTCTTTTACAACTTCGGCAACATTAAAAATTGCTGAGAGTTGAGGTACCCCCACACCTGCAATGATACGGGTTGTGCAGATTGACCCCGGACCTATACCCACCTTAAGCGCATCAGCTCCTGCTTTTACCAGCTCATTAGCTGCTTCAGCAGTAGCAATATTCCCAACAACAATATCTATGTCCGGAAATTTCTTTTTCACTTCTTTCAGAACATGTATTACTGCTTTGGAATGCCCGTGAGCTGTATCAATAATTAGAGCATCAACATCTGCTTTAACCAGAGCTTCGGCTCTGTCAAGGGTATCGGAAGTAGTACCTATGGCAGCAGAGACTCTTAAACGACCTTTCGGATCTTTGCATGCATTTGGCCTGTCTTTTGCTTTTGTCATGTCTTTGTAAGTGATTAATCCAATGAGTTTGTTTTTGTTATCAACAACAGGCAACTTTTCTATTTTGTATCGCTGAAGAATATCGGCTGCTTTTTCAAGATCAGTTTCCTGACCTGTTGTAATGATATTTTCTGATGTCATCACTTCGCTGATCCTTTTATTCATATCTTGTTCAAATCGTAAATCACGATTCGTAACAATTCCTATAAGCGAAAGAGAATCATCGACAACAGGTATTCCTCCTATTTTGTATTCTTTCATTAAACTAAGGGCATCACCAACAGAGCGCTCTTTTTGAATGGTAATGGGGTCGATTATCATTCCGTTTTCTGCCCGTTTAACCGATTTTATTTGTTTTGCCTGTTCTTCAATGGACATGTTTTTATGAATAACGCCTATTCCTCCTTCCCGTGCAATGGCAATAGCCATTATAGCTTCAGTAACCGTATCCATGGCAGCTGAGATGATAGGAGTGTTGAGTGTGATGTTTCTGCTGAACATAGTTTTCAGGTCGACTTCTTTAGGCGCAACCTCAGAATATGCAGGCACAAGCAATACGTCATCGAAAGTTAAACCTTCTGAAATTATTTTATCGGATAAGAACGACATTACAAATGGGTATTAGTAATATTAAATTTTGCGAAATTACAAAAATTGAATGAATAAAAACCCTGCTGTATGCAAGGCATGAGAAATAAATTTCTACAATATCTGAAACAATTCCTTAAACCATACAAATCAAAAAATGCATTGCCGGAAGGGAATTGTCTTGAATGCCATGTGTTATTTAACTTTCAGAGCATCTCAAAGAGCAATAAAAAAAGACAATAATATATCATAAGCTAAATTCTTAAGATTGAAATGATTCAAATTTTAATAATTTTTAAGACTTTTGAAGGATTGTTAATTATTTGTGGACAAATACCTTGAAATATTAAAAAAGTACTGGGGTCATACTTCTTTTCACCCAGTTCAATCTCAGATCATTGAATCAATAACCGGGGGGAAGGATACCCTTGGCTTAATGCCAACAGGGGGAGGAAAATCAATAACTTTTCAGGTACCTGCTCTTAACATGAATGGAGTCTGTCTTGTGATTTCTCCCTTAATAGCGTTAATGAATGATCAGATATACAAATTGAGATCATTAGGAATTAATGCAAGGGCTATTCATTCCGGAATGAGTTATAGTGAAATAAAAGTAAGTCTTGATAATGCAGTTTATGGAGCTTTTAAATTGTTATATCTCTCTCCCGAAAGGCTCAAAACAGATATTTTCAGAGCAAAAGTTCAGCAAATGAAAATCTCATTTATCACAGTGGATGAAGCACATTGTATATCTGAATGGGGATATGATTTCAGACCTTCTTATCTGGAAATAGAAAAACTCAGAGATTTAATTCCGGAAGCACCTGTTCTTGCATTAACTGCCACTGCTACGAATGATGTAATAGAAGATATCCAGGAGAAATTAAAATTCAGAAAAAGGAATGTTATACAGGGAGATTTTACCCGCGAAAATCTGGTCTATTTCGTGCGGCATACAGATAGTAAAATAGCTGATTTAACAAAAGTCGTTAAAAGTATTAAAGGCACAGGAATTGTATACCTGAGAAGCCGGAAAAAAACCCGGGAAATAGCTGACCAATTAAGACAAAATGATATCAGTGCAGATTTTTTTCATGCTGGTCTCAGTTACGAAAACAGAGTACTCAAACAAAAAAAATGGAGTTGTGATGAAACCCGGATAATGGTAGCAACAAACGCATTTGGTATGGGGATAGATAAACCCAACGTAAGGTTTGTTATACACATGGATTTACCCGATTCACCCGAGTCTTATTTTCAGGAGGCGGGAAGAGCTGGAAGGGACGGGAAAAAAGCTTATGCCGTATTACTGATAAATAATTATGACAAAACTGTTGCCGCTCAACGTATTGCAAACTCATTTCCTGAAATAGCGGAGATTAAGAGAGTTTACAATGCCATGGCAAATTATTTACAGGTGCCTTATGGCAGTGGAAAAGGAGTCGCTTATGATTTTAGTATACATGATTTTGCGTCTGCATATAAGATGAATACAGTGGTGGCATTCAATGCATTAAAAATGCTTGAAAAACATGGTTATATAGTACTCTCCGATGAATTTAAAAATCCATCAAAGGTTTATTTTATGCTTAGCAGGGATGATCTGTACAAATTTCAGATTGAGAATCGAAAATTCGACGGATTTATAAAATTGTTGCTAAGGTCATATACAGGGTTATTTAGTGATTATACTACAATTGATGAAGAAATTCTTTCGAAAAGAGCAAACATTCATCGTGATTTAGCATACAACTACCTCATCAAATTAAGTCAGATGAAAGTAATTAGCTATATTCCGGCCAGAAAATCTCCTTTGTTAGTCTTTACTGAAGAGAGACTTGATGAGAAATCCTTGTATATATCGCATGAATTCTATGTCGAGAGGAAAAAAAGATATGAGCAACGTGTTCATGCTATGCTTGATTATGCATTTAATACAGATGAATGCAGAAACAATTTGCTCCTGGAATATTTTGGACTGAAAAAAAGCAAACCCTGCGGGCATTGCGATGTTTGTAAATCACGACTGGAGGATGACAATGTTGCATCAAGATTAGAAGAACTTTCATCTGAAGTTTTTGAATTGCTTAAAAAAAATGCACAATATTTGGGTGAAATATTGCTCATTCTTGAAATAAAGGAAGATACACTGAACCGTATTGTCAGACTTTTGCTTGAGCAGGAAAAAATAATCTATCTGAAGGATGGAAGATTGGCAGTTAGCCATAAGAATTATTAAACTCTTGTAAGGTTTATTGAAATAATACCTGAAATACTTTTACTTTGCACAAAACAATTCTGATGGGTATTAAGAATAATCCTGTATATGATAAGGATGTACTTGAGTTTGTTACCGTAGCAAATGAGTACAGCAAGTTCATTGAACAATCAGAAAATATTAAACTCAATGAATTCATCGACAAAGCACATAAACTTTTGGCTCTTCTTTACCTGAAAGCTACCATACTGCCGGAATTTGATTCAAAGTTTGAAAATCTGAATCAACGATTTATCAGTGAGCAGGATTATAATTTCATTAGAAAAAAAATTTTAAAGAAATTAGGACAATATGATTCATACGAGGAGGTTTTTACTCCTTTACGAGAAGAAAGTGATGAGGCAGTGGGAGCGAGCATTTCTGAAGATATGGCTGATATGTACCAGGATATAAAGGATTTCATACTGCTCTATGAGATAGGTACTGAGGATGTAATGTACGAGGCTATTTGGGAGTGCAGGCAGGCTTTCAAGACGTTTTGGGGACAAAGACTTACTAATGCGTTGAGAGCTTTACATTTTTTGAGATACTCCGATGAAGAATATAATGAAGAGGAGAATACTACCATAGAGGAGAATATTAACCTAAACGATATTGATACCAGTGATTGGATAATTACTCGCAGACAGGAAGATACAAGTGATGAAGAATGAGATAAATTTTAAGTCTAAACTTTCCAGGGAGGAGATTGCAGTTTTACCTAAAAAAAAATTTAGCGGGGATATTTTTTATATAAATTCTGTTAAAGCCTTTCATGAAGTTTTCCCCTTATTAAATCAAACGGAAGTTCTTGGATTTGACACAGAGACCAAGCCCTCATTTAAAAAGGGAAAGAAAAATGAGGTTTCACTCCTGCAGTTAAGTACGAAAGATCAGGCCTTTCTTTTTAGGTTGAATCAGATAGGTTTGCCTGAAAAACTGGTAAGCCTGTTGTCCGATGTCCGGATTATGAAAATTGGAGTAGCGATTCACGATGATATTATAGGTTTGAAACGATTGCATTCATTTCATCCCGGGGGGTTTGTTGAATTGCAGGATTATGTGAAAAACTTCGAGATCCAGGATTGTGGTTTGAAAAAGCTTACCGCAAATATTCTTGGATTTCAAATAAGCAAAAGACAGCAAACTTCAAACTGGGAGTCGGATGTATTAACCAAGGCGCAAATAGAATATGCGGCAACAGATGCCTGGGTTTGCTATGAAATATTTTCAAAATTAGAGCAAATAAAGCCTTACAATGGAAAAGAGATCAAAGGTCATTCTTAAATCCGGGAAAGATCAATCTGTGCTAAGAAGGCATCCATGGCTATTTTCAGGGGCAATTAAGAAAATTATTGGTAATCCCTCAGAAGGTGATGTTGTTGAAGTGTTCAATAACAAAGATGAATTGATTGCTGTGGGGCATTATCAGATCGGATCCATTACGATTCGCATCCTTCATTTTGGTGATGCGGTAGTAGATGATGCCTTCTGGTTTGAGAAAATTTCTGAAGCTTTCAGACTTAGAAAAGAGATTGGTGTATTCGACTCAGATAATACCAATGTGTATCGTATTGTAAATGCTGAAGGAGATAATTTACCAGGCTTGATAATCGATTATTACAACGGAAATGTTGTGATGCAAATTCATTCAATAGGAATGTACAATGCACGAAAATCAATACTTTCGGCACTGGAAAGAATATATGATAACAAGATCATAACCCTATACGATAAAAGTGAAAACACATTACCATTCAAGGGGTCTGTTGATGCAAAAAGTGAATTTATTCTGGGTGATGCTTCAAATGCAGTGGTCAGTGAGTATGGCCTGAAGTTTCATGTAAACTGGGTACATGGTCAAAAAACCGGTTTTTTCATTGATCAGAGAGAGAATCGTCGTCTGCTCATGAAATATTCTAAAAACCGGAATGTTCTGAATGTATTTTGTTATACAGGAGGATTTTCTGTTTATGCTGTTCAGGGTGGTGCAAATATGGTCCATTCTGTTGATAGTTCATCAAAAGCCATTGATCTGGTGAATGAAAATATGAAATTGAATTATCCGCAGGCGAATCACCAGGCTTTTGCGGTTGATGCTTTCAAATACATGGAAGGCATTCAGAATAAATACGACCTGATAGTGCTTGATCCCCCTGCTTTTGCAAAACATCACAATGTATTGCACAATGCATTGCAGGGATACAAAAGATTAAATCAACAAGCATTGGAACAAATCAGTTCGGGAGGTATCCTTTTTACTTTTTCATGTTCGCAGGTTGTATCAAAAGAGAATTTCAGAAAATCAGTTTTTGCAGCAGCCGTAAATGCCAAAAGGAATGTCAGGATTTTACATCAGCTAAATCAACCCGCTGACCATCCGGTAAATATTTGTCACCCTGAAGGGGAATACTTAAAAGGTCTGGTTCTTTATGTTAACTAGAATATACATAGGAGTATTTGTTTTTGTCATTGTCTGTTTCACAAACAATTATACCCAGGTTTGTGGCCAGGATAAATATGATTTGTTGTTGCTTGAGTCAATACTCTGGAATACAGATGGAGATAGTATTTCAGGTAAAATTGAATACATAAGTCAATACAATCTGCAGTTTAGTGTTACTGTTTCAGACACAAATGGGAATCCTCTCAATTTTTATTCACCAGGAGACCTGAAAGGCTTTTATTTTTTCCTGAACGGTGAAAAAGTGTTTTTTCACAGTGTTGTAAATCCTTTTGATATGGGAAGAATGTTCCTGAAGATTATTTATAAAGGAGCATATACTGTGTATTTGTATTTGGAATTAAACCAGAGAAGTTCCCAGCTCTCATTTATTCCACATTACTACCTTTGGAAAGATGGTTGGCTCGAACCGGCCATAACAATTCCCACGGAAAAAGAGGCCTTGTTAGAACACTTCTCAGATTGCCCTGAACTGGAATACAAAATAAAAACCGGTGAATACAGCCTGAGGACCATCGGGACAATTATTGAAGAGTATCAAAAATGTAAACTTACCGACGATTACGAATATTTCTTTGAGTAGGTCATTTTCAT
>CAYQDZ010000091.1:0-11654 GCA_964416375.1 uncultured Bacteroidales bacterium | reverse complement strand
TTTGATCCGCAACTTTATCAGGATGTCCTTCTGAAACTGATTCTGATGTAAATAAATAGCCCATTTTTTTTTGATATTTTGTATGTTTTAATTCCATTAAGAATCGGAAGTTAATTTTCTGAATGCCTGCTCCAGTGTTTCCTCCTTTTTCTGTATGGTTAAAATTGTTAAATTATTTTCTGTCGCAAAAGTAAATATCTTTTCTCTTAAATCATCTGTTGAATTTCCGGCAATTAAGAATTCTTTGACAGATACATTCTGAACTTTGTTAATCCCTTTAATTTCTTCCAGCAATTCAGGTTTTATGGTTGTATTGAATTCAATGTATATGATTTGCTCATTTTTATCCTTTGACTTTCGTATTTTGTCTGCTGAACCATCTGCAACTATTTCTCCCTGATTTATAATAAGTACACGATCACATATGGCTTCCACTTCCTGTAAAATATGAGTGGAGAGCAATACGGTTTTATTGGCAGAAAGGTTTGAAATCATACCCCTGATCTCAACAAGTTGATTGGGATCGAGTCCTGTTGTGGGTTCATCAAGAATAAGTACCTGTGGATCATGAATAAGCACCTGGGCAAGGCCTACACGTTGTCTGTAACCCTTTGACAACTGTCCTATTCTTTTGTGTCGTTCAATTGTCAGCCCTGTAAGGTTGATGATCTCATCTACTCTTTTTTTTCTGTCTCTTTTTTTATTGTATATTCCATCAACATAATTCAAGTATTCCATAACGTACATTTCGGTATACAAGGGATTGTTTTCAGGCAGATATCCAATGATTCTTTTCACACTGAGATTATTTGTAGTTACATCAATGCCGTCAATTTCAATTGTTCCACTGTCAGGAGGTAATATCCCGCAAATGCATTTCATTGTTGTGGACTTACCCGATCCGTTGGGCCCAATAAAACCAACTATTTCACCTTTATGCAGCTCAAAAGATATATTGTTTACCGCTTTCTGCTCTCCATAAAACTTTGTAAGATCTTTAATTGCAACTGACATAGTATTCATACTGTTTATGCTCTGTCATCTTCCAAAACAAGCAAAAAATGAAAGCAACAAAGATCGGAAATATGAAAATAAATGCAGGCATCTTTATTATAATTCTAATAACAAGCCTTTGCAACAAAAATACAAGTGGTTGATCCCCATCCGGAAATGATAAGCTCTGCCTTCTTTGATGAAAGCTGTCCGTGCAAATTGATTTCCGGCTTTATGAATCTGCCATTTATCCACAACAAAACCACATTGATCAATGAGGCATACAGCAGAGTTGTTTTTTTACGCTCATTGACTATCTTTGTCAATTCAAATTTTGTAAACATTTAAATATCTGATTATTATGACAGTAGTAAAGAGTTTTTACAGGATTTTATTGGCGGCAGTTTTGATTTGCTCAATACAATTTGTATCTGCACAAACGCTGGAAGAAGCAAGGACCCTGTATAATAATGGAGGACAAGCAACTACCGAAGGGAAACTGGAAGCCGCCATTCAAAACTTTGAAGAATGCATTGCTTTATGTGAAACACTTTATGAAGAAGATGTTGACGCAGAAGATTTAATGCTTACCGTAAAACAAACAATGCCTAAGTTGTATTGGCAATTGAGCCAGAAAAAAGTAAAAGAAAAAGATTACAATTCAAGTCTTGAATATGCTTTGAAAGCAAAAGAAGCTGCAAGCACCACAAATGATGAGAATATTGTCTCCAAATCATCGGCGCTGGCATCAAAAATCTATTATAGTTTTGGCCTGTCGAAATACAAAGCCAAAAATTATGCTGAAGCAATAACCGCTCTTGATCATTCCATCAATGAAAACACATCCAACTTCAAAGCACATTTTCTTAAGGTTGTTGTCTTTAAGAATACCGGTGATGAAAATGCTTTAATTCATGCAACAAAAGCAGTTATGGCCATTTCCGGTAATGATGACAACAAGGAAAAAGCCATAAACCTGACAGCCAATTACTTCTATAACAGCGGTGTTAAGGCTAAGCAATCATCCGATTATGCCGGTGCGATTAAGAACATTGAAACTTCTTTCAAGTTTAACCCGGAAAATGCCAGTGCCTATTACCTGTTGGCCTCCATTTACAACTCACAGGAAAACTGGAACAATGCCATTACTTCCGCAAACGAAGGATTAAAATACGCAGAAAACACACCGGAAAACAAAGCACGGTTTTATTATGAACTGGGCAATTCATACCTTGGCAAGGGTGATAATACAAGCGCCTGCGATGCTTATAGCAAAGCGGCAACAGGAGTATATACTGAGAATGCAAATTATCAGATCAACGAAGTATTGAAATGTAATCAATAATATTACTGGCTTATTGCTGAACGAGGCTATCCAAAAAGTCTTTGTGTCTGCTTTGAGTAACTTTGTGGTATATTTTTATTTACTATTACACAGAGGGGCACAAAGAAGGCCCCGAGTTTCACAAAGTAAAAACATCTCATCAAGCAAGGGATTTTTACTTTTTAGACAGCCTCTTTTTTTTATAATTCATTTGCGTTAATCGAAATAGTATTTCAGAATGGCATACTTAAGTATAAAACATTGGGCCCATGATGATCGGCCAAGAGAGAAAATGCTTACCAAAGGTATTCAGAGTCTTTCCGATGCAGAACTTCTTGCTATTCTCATTGGTAGCGGCACACGCGATGTTTCAGCTGTCGAATTATCGCGCCGGATACTTGCGGATTCCGGTAACCATCTTTCTACCCTGGGGAAGATGAGTATCGCCCAATTGGTAAAAATTAAAGGAATTGGCAAAGCCAAAGCGGTTACTGTACTTGCTGCTCTCGAACTGGGCAGAAGACGGAATTATTCTGATATCCCTGAAAAACAACAGATCTCATCAAGCAAAGATGTTTATGATTTCTTTCATCCCCTGCTTTCCGATTTGTCTCATGAAGAATTCTGGGTACTGTTTCTGAATCGATCCAATAAAATCATGGCCAAGTACAAATTGAGCCAGGGGGGAGTAGCAGGAACAGTGATTGATATTCGTCTGATATTAAAACCTGCCATTGAGCTCCTTGCATCAGGCATTATCATTTGCCACAATCATCCCTCAGGAAATAGTAACCCGAGTGAAAACGATAAAAGAATCACTGAAAAATTAAAATCCTCCGCTTCACAAATGGACATTAAACTCCTCGACCATATCGTTGTATGCGAGAATTCGTATTTTAGCTTTTGCGATGAAAACATTCTTTGATCCCTTCATAAGAAAATTATTTTTGTTTTCTTAATCCAGGTGCATTACCTTTTTATCGTCTTCACACTCTTCCAAAAGTGTTTTTATATCTTTCTTAAACACCGGATGTACCAGTGCCGGGGCTATTTCAAATAATATTTCGAGAGTAAATCTTCTGTGATGTATCTTTGGATGAGGAATAACCAATCGGGGGGTATTCAATATGATATCGTCATAAAACAAAATATCAATATCAATCTTTCTTGGTTTGTATGCTCCCTCATGTCTTACCCTTCCCTGTTCTCTTTCAATTGCCTGCAGCTCATCCAGCAATTCACAGGCTGTCAGGAATGTACTGATCCGCATCGCCTGATTGTAAAAGCTATCTGTTTCTTCGGCAAAGCCCCAGGGTTCAGTCTCGTATACTGAAGACAGCAACTCAATATTGCCTGCTCTTTGATTGATCATAGCTCTTGCCCTGTCCAGATTATCCTTTCTGTTTCCAAGATTTGAGCCCGATAATAAATATGCAATGTCCATAAAAATGATATTTTAAAATTTTTTTACACTTTAAAAACCAAAACCTACATTCAGGCTTTGAAAAATTTCATACAAACAAAAAATAAATTAATTTTAATCCAATATTAACTAAAATCAAAACTCATGAAAAGTTTTCTAAAATATTTATTGGCAACTGTTGTTGGTATTATCCTGTCTTCGGTCGTATTGTTCTTTATTTTTTTCGGAGTTGTCAGTGCTATAATGTCCGGAAAAGAAAAAGAAGCGGATGTAAAACCCAACAGCATTCTTTATATGAAACTCGATCAGACTATTGTTGACAGGAAGCCGAAAATTCCCTTCGATTTCAATACGTTGATGAAAAAACAACAAATCGGCTTAAATGAATTGTTAAACAGTATTGACAAGGCAGCTGAAGACGAAAACATTTCGGGTATACATCTTGACCTAAGCTATATTCCTTCCGGAATAGGGCATATCGAAGAAATCAGATCGGCATTGCTTGATTTCCGCGAATCTGGAAAGTTTATTACCGTATACAGCGAAATATTTTCACAGGGGGCATATTATCTTGCCACTGCTGCCGATGAAATTTATTTCAATCCTGTCGGGTTCTTTCAGTTTCATGGTTTGAAAATTCAAAGTCCCTTTTTTAAAGGGACCTTAAAAAAGCTTAATATCAATGCGCAGGTAGTCCGTTACGGAAAGTACAAGAGTGCTGCCGAGCAGTTTACCGAAGAAAAGTTCAGCGCAGCAAACAGCGAACAATTAACCCGACTTATTACCACCATTTGGGATGATATCTGCATGAATATTTCGGAGCAGAGAAATATAAGTCCCGAAAAACTGAATGAAATAGCAGATAATCTGTTGATCAGAGATCCGGAGGCTGCATTAGCCTATGGATTGGTAGACAGCCTGGTATACAAAGACGAAGTCATTACCATTCTGAAATCAAAAATCGGAATTGAAGAAGCAGAAGATTTAAATACAGTTGCTCTGGCAGACTATGCAAGCACTCCTAAAAAAAGAAAATACAAAGGCCTGGCAAAAGACAAAATTGCCGTTATCTATGCCACAGGAAGTATTAACACGGGAGACGGAGACGACAATACCATTGGCTCCGACCGGTTCGCCCGCGAGATAAGAAAGGCACGAAAAGACTCCTCCATCAAAGCGATTGTATTGCGCATAAATTCGCCCGGTGGCAGTGCCATTGCTTCCGATGTTATCTGGCATGAACTGGATCTTACCCGCGAAGCAAAACCGGTGATCGTATCCATGGGTAATGTTGCCGGTTCGGGGGGATATTATATCGCCTGCATGGCCGATTCCATACTTGTTCAGCCAGGCACATTGACCGGATCCATCGGAGTAATCAGTATGTTCCTCAATACCAATGGTTTCTTCAACAAATTTGGAATCACATTCGATATTGAAAAAACCAACGATCATGCCGATTTTATGTCATCACTGCGTGATGTTACGCCTGTAGAAAAAGAATACTGGACAGCACAGACAGATTCTATCTATGCCACATTTGTCAGAAGGGTTGAAAAAGGAAGACCCCTTACATACGATGAAATTGATGAAATCGGACAAGGCAGGATCTGGTCGGGATTGGATGCTGTGGAACTTGGCCTTGCTGATAAATTGGGCGGATTGCACGATGCAATTGAAATAGCAAAAAATATGGCCGGACTGGATGATAAGTACCGCATTGTTGAACTTCCAAAACAGGAAGATCCCATTGAGAAATTAATAAAAGACCTTACACAGGGAACAAAATTAAGGGCTTTAAAAAAAGAACTTGGAATCGATGGTGAATACGTAAATATTTACAGGCAACTGATGCAAAACCAGGGAGTCGTTGCACGCATGCCCTATGATATTGTGATTTATTAGTTAGCTGAGAATAGGTGGTTAGGTTGTTGGGTGGTTAGGTTGTTGGGTAGTTAGGTATAATGCACCCATTCATTCTGTTCACTATCCCCCGCTGGCGGGGGAACTAAAGGGGGTGGAAATAGTCTGTTTTGACTGTCAAAATCCACAAAGAGCCCCAAAGGGGCGACATATCAAACCCCGGGTAACACCGGGGATAAGATGCACATAAATCTCATTTCAACGATTAACAAGCATCCAGTAACAAGCATCCAGCAACCAGCAACAAGCAACCCACCTTCGTCAAGACTACGGAGAGCAATGCCAGTAACAAGCATCCAGCAACCAGCAACCAGCAACCAGCAACCAGCAACCAGTAACAAGAAACCCTCTCTATAGAAAAACATATTCCCCCATTTCCCGTATGAACTAAGTGTATCAGTTATGTCGCTTATAAAGCGATGAATAAATATTTACAATGCTGGTGTAGAATAGTAAATTCTCATATTTTTGTTGTACTACCAAATTAAAACACGATATGGCCATCCACAATCTAAGACGAAAACTAAGCCCGCTCCTGTTTCCCTTTTCATGTGTCTATGGCATGGCTGTTTCCATTCGGAATAAACTCTTTGACCTGAAAATATTGAAATCGACAGAGTTTGACTTTCCTGTTATTTCTATCGGTAACATTACGGCCGGAGGCACAGGCAAAACCCCTCATGTGGAGTACCTTGCTGAATTCCTCTCAAAACAATTCCATGTAAGTGTTCTGAGTCGCGGATACAAAAGAACGACAAAAGGCTTTCTGCTGGCAGACAAAAAATCGACCCCCCAAACCATTGGAGACGAGCCATACCAGATGTTCTCAAAATTTAAAAATGTGACTTTTGCAGTAGATGAAAACAGGGTACATGGCATCAATGAATTGAAAAAAAAGAATCCAAAATTGCAAACTGTAATTCTTGATGATGCTTTTCAACACCGATATGTAACACCGGGAGTATCTATTCTACTGATCGATTACTCCCGCCCGGTTTACAAAGATTGCTTTCTTCCTGCCGGAAACCTCAGGGAAAGTACCCATTCCATCAGTCGCGCGAACATTGTCATAGTCACCAAGGTGCCTGAGAATATCAAACCCATTGAAAAAAAACTCTGGGAAAAGGAACTGAAACTCTTCCCGTATCAATTTCTCTACTACACCAATTTTGAGTATGGCTGCCTCACTCCTGTCTTTCCGCCTGGCAAGCAAAAATTCTCTCTGGAAGAAATACAAAATACAAATGCCTCTGTTCTGCTGCTTGCAGGCATTGCAAATCCTGCTCCGCTTCTGGAAAAGCTCACATCAGGCCAAAATGAGGTGGTTCCCCTGTACTTTCCTGATCATCATGAATATTCACAGCATGATCTCCATGAAATCAAATCCATGTACAATTCGCTGAAGAAAAAGAAAAAAATAATCATCACCACCGAAAAAGATGCCATAAAACTTGGTAAGCTTGCAGATGTTGATCACACCATTCAGGAAAGAATGTATTATCTTCCCGTGAAAGTGAAATTCCTTTACGATAAACAGGAAGATTTCGATTCAAACATCATCAATTATGTTGCAACAAATAAACGAATCAGTCCATTGCATAAATAATCTCGCCTGTGTAAAACCAACGATTGGAATCATTCTTGGCAGTGGACTTGGCGCATTCTCAGATGAAATAGAAATTGCAAAAGAAATTCCCTGCCATCAAATTCCTCATTTCCCTGAAACAAGTACCAACGGACATAAAGGAGCATTACTCATTGGACATTACAAAGGCAAAACTCTGCTGATCATGCAGGGCAGAACACATTTTTATGAAGGCTATACCATGCAGGAAATTACTTACGCGATAAGGGTATTTAAATATTTGGGAATTGAGACTTTGTTTTTGTCCAATGCGGCAGGAGGAATGAATCCCGACTTTAAGATCGGGGATCTTATGGTCATTACAGACCATATCAATACAATGCCAAATCCTTTGATTGGTTCACATGTCCCTGAGTTTGGTGATCGTTTTCCCGATATGAGTGAAGCCTACGATAAAGCCCTGATTGACCAGGCATTTATATCTGCGAAAAATCTTTCCATCCCCCTAAAACAGGGTTGCTATGTTGCTGTTACCGGTCCGACCTACGAAACCCCTGCCGAATACAAGTTTTTCCGGCTCATGGGTGGCGATGCTGTTGGAATGTCAACAGTTCCGGAAGTGATTGTGGCTCACCAGATGGGTATTAAATGCTTTGCCTTAAGCGTGATTACAGACCTTGGAGTTCCCGGAAAGATAGAATACCTCAGTCACGAAATGGTGCAACATGCCGCCGCCGAAGCCGAACCGAAAATGGCCATGCTGCTAAAGCATATGATTAAAGAGATAAGTTAGTAGTGAGAAAGTTTAGCAGTTTAGCAGTTTAGTTGTTTAGTGGTTTAGAAGGAAGGTTGGTGGTTATTTGTTGCCAGCAGTAGGAATACCTCACCCCAACCCTCTCCAAATGGAGAGGGAGTCCTTCCTGCAATAAAAAGCAAATGTAAAGACCTTCCCCTTCTCCATCCAGAGAAGTTGAAAGAAGGGATGAAGTAAATTTCTGACACACCCCGGCCCTCTCCAAATGGAGAGGGAGTGCTTTCTGCAAAGGTTGACTAAGTCTACACTCTGAAAGGGTGAAACCTGCCTGTGGCATGAGAATATTAATAATTCCGGGCTTTAGCCCGGGTAATAAATGCAATATGAGCAGGCGTTTTGACTACTAACTTTATTCAAAAAAATTGTTTCCCCAAAACGCAATTTGATAGTATTCGAAACATGAACTACTAAGTTTTATGTGCAATTTCCGGTCACGCCTTGGCATGACCTTACATGCAAGATGTATATAGATTAACTTCATTTCATCGATTAATCAACTCATCACCTCATCACCAGATTTTCTATCTTTGCCCTCTTTCATTCTATTTTCTCAACAAATGCATAAATCAAAGAAATTTAATTCTACCGATGTAATCCTCCTTTCTCTTACCCATCATATTCATGATATCTATACTTCCTTTCTAGCTCCCGTGCAAACGCTGCTGATTGAAAAGATGGCCATCAACCACACGCTTTTCGGATTGCTTTCTGTAATCCAGCGCATTCCCAATCTGCTGAATCCTTTTGTAGGCATTTTGGCCGACAGGGTACGTATTCGCTACCTCGTAATCTTTGCCCCCGCTGTTACAGCTGTATCCATGAGTCTTATCGGTATTGCCCCGGGGTATGTTTTCCTGGCCATTCTAATGTTGGTGTCAGGGATCAGCTCCAGCATGTTCCATGTTCCTACTCCGGTGATGATCAAGCATGTTGCAGGCAAACGAACCGGTCGCGGCATGAGCTATTACATGGTAGGAGGTGAGCTGGCACGTACCATTGGTCCCCTGATCATTGTGGGTGCAATTGAGCTCTGGGGCTTTGAAGGAATATTCAGGCTTATTCCCATGGGACTGGTAGCATCCATTATCCTGTATGTCCGTTTCAGGCACCTCGATTTGCGCAAAGATTTTGCCGATCGTCAAAAAGCAAAGGACTATACTGCCTCGCTTCGCAATTTTCTGCCTCTGCTTCTTATCATTGTCAGTATAACTTTTACCCGTGGTTTTATGAAAAGCTGCCTTACCTATTACCTTCCGGGATTCATGGAAGAAAGCGGGCATTCAAGATGGATGGCCGGTATTTCACTTTCTGTTGTCTATTTGGCTGGTACAGCAGGCACTTTTCTTTCCGGAACTATTTCGGACTACATCGGACGTAAAAATACTCTGCTGATCTTTGCCATTGTATCACCCTTGCTGATGTGGTTGTTTATCCTTTTCGGAGATCAGTTTACCTTTCCCATTCTCATCCTCATCGGGTTTTTTCTGCTTGCTCCCACACCGGTTATTCTGGCTATTATTCATGAACAAAAAACCAGGCACCTGCCCTTTATTAACGGCCTGTACATGACCAGTAATTTTCTTATCGGCTCCGTCACTACATTGATTACAGGCTTCTTTCTCGATAAACTCGATAACGAACTAACCTTCAAAATATCTGCTTTCATTGCCTTTCTTACTATTCCGGTGGTGATGCTTTATAAAGAAGAGAAGTAGGTTGGTGGTATGACACACACCCTCAATCCCTCATTAATTCCCCCAAGGAACACATAAAACAATCATTTAGCATTTTGTTTAAACCTCATTCATCCAATCAAAATTATCCCCCTTTGGAGGGGGAACTAAAGGGGGTGGAATAGAGAAAGGAGAATCCTGAAATTTCTTTTGAGGGATATACTTATTCTTTTAGGCTTATGCTTTGAGTATTTTTAAACTTCATACCTAAATCATCGCACCTTATCCCCCGCTGGCGGGGGAATCAAAGGGGGTGGAATAGAGAAAGGAGAATCCTGAAATTTCTTTTGAGGGATATACTTATTCTTTTAGGCTTATGCTTTGAGTATTTTTAAACTTCTAACTTAGATCAGCACCCTTTTTCCCCCCTGTATGTCCCCCCAGGGGGACACAATGTATATGCTATAATTTTTATTTTAACTTTTCCCCTTGCTATAATCTATAATTATCCCCCGCTGGCGGGGGAACTAAAGGGGGTGGAATTTTATGCATTGCCTGACCCTGCATAAAATGTATATAGCTCAGCTTCATTTCATCAACTCATCACCTCATCAATTAACACACCAGCCTTCTCATTTTCTGCTTCGACTGATTTGGTATTTAACTATTTTACTATCTTTCGCCAACCGAAAATAAAATAACCATGTATTTCATAAAAGCACAGGAGAGCAGTAACAAGTGGTGGCAATACATCCTTACCATAGTTGTGGTCATGTTTGCCTACCTGGTCATCGGATCTATTCCCCTGGGCATAGCACTTGCCCTGAAGGTGGCCGGAGGTACAGGAGTTGACCTTCAAAACTTCATGGATACCTACAATACGGAAACCCTGGGGATTGACCAGAACCTAGGGTTGATCCTATTGCTGTTTCCCGCCGTCATCGGATTTTTTGCGCTGTTGCTGATGATGATCAACCTGCACAAAAAGAAGCTGGGAGCCATAGCTTCCGCTGAAGGAAAAATACGCTGGGAACGGCTTTTTAGCGGCGCACTTATCTGGTTTGTTCTGCTGGCCCTTGGTGAAGGAGTGTTTTTCCTTATTGATCCTGCCAATTACGAATACAACTTCAACCTTACACGGTTTTTGCCCCTGGTGATCATCTCCCTCATCATCATTCCCTGGCAGGCCTGGTTCGAGGAATTGCTCTTCAGAAGCTACCTGATGGTTGGTACCGGTTTACTCTTCCGTTTGAGGTTTCTGGCCCTTTTGATCACTTCAGCTGCCTTTGGCCTGCTGCATTTTTCCAATCCCGAAGTGAGGGAGTACGGATTCTGGCTCACCATGCCCTACTACATAGCCTTTGGGTTGTTCGCCGGTTTACTTGTCATTTATGACAATGGCATTGAGCTTGCCTGCGGGGTGCATGCAATCAACAACATCTACGGTGCCGTGCTTGTCACTTACGAATCATCGGTGATAACCACTCCTGCTGTCTGGAAGGTAAAGGCTATCGATCCCCTGGTCACCAACCTCGGGTTTCTTGTAATTGCCACGCTGTTCTTCATCATCATGGCCCGACGCTATCACTGGGGAGATTGGAGGAAGTTGTTCTCTGTCATACCAAGGAATTCATAATGTTTTTTGTGAGACTTACCTCCTGAACATTGGCATAGAGCGTAATTATTTTGTTTAATCGTGAAATCGTTTAACTGTTTAACTGTTTAACTGTTTAACTGTTTAATTGATACTATTTATAAAGCAAAATTGCGTTAAAATGTACATTTATTCATTTGAAAAGCTTGAAGTTTGGCAAAAGGCTGGTTAGTTGATGAGTTGATTATGCAACACTAAAAAAGTTAAAGGAAAATGAACTACCCCGCGGCAAGCCGACGGGGTATCGTCTAAGGAATTATTTTTA
>CAYQDZ010000090.1:4437-11806 GCA_964416375.1 uncultured Bacteroidales bacterium | reverse complement strand
AAGACATTAATACAAAACAGATGGTAACTACCGAACAGATGAAAGACCTTGCCGGGCGCGAGTTAGCGCTAAGGAGGCATCTTTGACATCGATCAGAAAATCAAACAAATAGAAGAAGAAGAAAAAATTACGCAATCTCCTGATTTCTGGAATGATCCCAAAACTGCTGAAGCCCAGTTAAAAAAGATCTCTTCATTAAAATTCTGGACCAATGCATGTCAGCAAATAAAATCAGGTTTGGAAGATCTTCAGGTGCTCTTTGACTTTTTTGAAGAGGATGAAGCTTCTGAAGAAGAAGTAGATACCCAGTATAAAAAAGCCCTTGAGTATATCGAAGATCTTGAGTTTAAAAACATGCTGGGAGCTGATGAGGACCCTATGGGTGCCATTCTGAAAATCAATCCCGGTGCCGGAGGAACTGAAAGCCAGGATTGGGCAGAAATGCTTATGCGAATGTACATTCGCTGGGGTGAACGAAACCATTACAAAGTCCGGGAAATCGCTTATCTTGCAGGTGATGAAGCAGGAGTAAAATCTGTTACACTTGAGTTTGAAGGTGATTATGCCTATGGCTATCTGAAAGGAGAAAACGGTGTACACAGATTGGTCCGAATCTCTCCATTTGATTCCAATGCCCGCAGACACACTTCCTTTGCCTCCGTTTTTGTATCCCCTGTAATTGACGATACCATTGAAATAGAGATCAATCCGTCTGACCTGGAATGGGACACTTTCAGATCGGGTGGCGCAGGAGGACAAAATGTAAATAAGGTTGAAACCGGAGTAAGAGTGAAACATACTCCTACAGGAATTGCTGTAGAAAATACGGAGACCCGATCCCAGCTAAAAAATCGTGAAAACGCTTTACGAATACTCCGTTCTCATCTCTATGAAATAGAGCTTCGCAAACGAATGGAAAAGCAGGCTGAGATAGAAGGTCAAAAGAAAAAAATAGAATGGGGATCGCAAATCAGAAACTATGTATTGCACCCCTACAAACTGGTAAAGGATCTGAGAACCAATTTTGAAACAGGCAATACGCAGGCAGTGCTCGATGGTGATCTGAATGATTTTATCAAGGCTTTTCTTATGGAATTTGGCAGGAAATAAAATACGATCTATGCTTAAAATTTATCATAATCCACGATGCAGAAAAAGCCGAGCCGGACTGGAATATCTTAAATCCAAAACTGCAGATTATCAAATTGTTGATTACCTTAAAAATGGCTTGCCGAAAGATGGTCTGAAAGAAATCCTTCTGAAAACGAATCTTAAACCTTTTGATCTGTTAAGAAAACAGGAAGAAATATATAAGCATGAGTTAAAAGGCAGAACTTTTACAGATGAAGAATGGATTGAAATTATTTGTGAAAATCCGAAATTACTGCAAAGGCCTCTGGTGGTTGCCAGGCATAAAGCTATACTGGGAGACCCACCTGACAGGATCAATGAGGTGCTTAATTAGACCATTGCGTTTTTATCTATCATTACTTAGTAACTTTGTTATGTAACCGCTTAATAATTTTTAGTTATGGATTATAGAACCGAAAAAGACACCATGGGTGAAATAAGAGTCCCCGCCGAAAAATACTGGGGAGCACAAACACAACGCTCCCTGATGAACTTTCCTATTGGCCCTGCAGCTTCTATGCCCATCGAAATCATACATGCTTTCGGATATCTGAAAAAGGCAGCCGCCATCACAAATCATAAACTGGGAGTTTTGTCTGAAGAAAAAATGAAGCTCATAAGCAAGGTATGTGATGAGATTGTTGCCGGTGATCTTGATGATCAGTTTCCATTGGTGATATGGCAAACCGGTTCAGGTACCCAATCAAACATGAACATCAACGAAGTCATTGCCAACAGGGCGCATGTTCTGCATGGTGGCAAGCTTGGAGAAGGAGAACGGATTATTCATCCCAATGATGATGTGAACAAATCACAATCTTCCAATGATACTTTCCCTACAGCCATGCATATTGCAGCCTATAAAAAAATCGCAGAACAGACCTTCACACAAATTGAATTACTCAGAGATGCAATAAAGAAAAAATCAGAGGAGATGAAAGAGGTAGTGAAAATCGGACGAACACACTGGATGGATGCAACACCTCTGACTTTGGGCCAGGAATTTTCCGGTTATGTTTCACAGATTGATCATGGTTTGAAAGCTCTGAAAAATACCCTTCCTCATCTTGCAGAACTTGCTTTGGGAGGCACTGCTGTGGGCACTGGTATGAATACTCCCAAAGGCTATTCCGAATTGGTGGCAAAACAAATTGCCCAACTCACCAGCCTGCCTTTTGTATCAGCCAATAACAAATATGAATCTCTGGCAGCACACGACGCCATTGTTGAATCGCATGGAGCATTAAAACAACTTGCTGTCAGTCTCACGAAAATTGGCAATGATATTCGTTTGCTTGCCTCAGGTCCACGTTCAGGAATAGGGGAAATCAATATTCCTGCTAACGAACCCGGCTCATCCATTATGCCGGGCAAAGTAAATCCAACCCAGGTCGAAGCTCTTACGATGGTTTGCGCACAAGTAATAGGAAACGATACTGCAGTAGCTATAGGAGGAATGAATGGCCATTTTGAACTGAATGTTTTCAAACCATTGATGATTGCAAATTTCCTTCAATCTGCCACCTTGCTTGGCGATGCATGCAAAGCATTTCATGACAATTGTGCGGTAGGCATTGAGCCAAACCATTCAAGAATAAATTCACACCTCGAAAACTCTTTGATGCTGGTTACGGCTTTAAATACTCATATAGGTTATGAGAATGCCGCAAAAATTGCCAAGAAAGCACATAAAGAAGGGACAACTCTTAAAGAAGCTGCACTTGAGTTAAAACTTCTTACTGCTGAAGAGTTTGATAAATGGGTTGTACCTTCAAAAATGACTGGTTCACTCGATTAAATAAGATGTTATGATAAAGATTTTAGGATTCTTCTTTGCTTGTTTATCGCTCATTTCTTTCGGACAGGAGAACTATATGTCTCTTTGTTTTTTAGTCAACCAACCTATGGGGAATTTTTCATCAACCAATGCCCTTCAGAAAGATGGTTTTGCTCTGACAGGCTTTGGAGGTGAATATTCAGGTGCCTATTTTTTCAAGAAGCATATAGGTGTTGGAGGCAATATAAAATATACATCCAATACCATGAAGGATCAACCTGTAAGAAAACTTCTGAGAGATGAAATCCCCAGTGTTATTCCGATTGAAAACGCTCGATTCGAAATTGGTTTATGGAAACAGGTTTCTCTCGTAGCAGGACCATATTTTTCCATCCCGTTTCAAAATTTATATCTTGATGCATTTACACTGATAGGCATCAATTTTATCATGCCGCCCGAGATGAATATCTCGGCAGTAACCGATGAAGCATCTTATAACAGAAGTTTATCAGTACAATCGGTAAGTTATGCCCTGAACCTTGGACTTGCATTACGATACCATCTGAATTATAAATATTCCCTAAGGATATTTTCTGACTATTTCCATTCGAAATCAAAAAGTGAGATCAGGGAGGAGCTGGACCTGGATGGAGATGGCACTTTTGATACAATCGAAACGGCCAGGTCTGTACCAATACATTCTGCTAATTTCGGAGTCGGTCTTGTTTATCGTCTCTGATTTGTAATCTCATCCATTAAATTCCGTGAAGAAAGTAAAATTATTCAAAGAGTTTTCGCCCAATACCAGTGAACAGTGGGAAGAAAAAATTAAAGAAGATCTGAAAGGTGCCAGTTATGAAAAAAGACTGGTGTGGAATACTTTGGAGGGATTCAAAGTGAATCCCTATTACCGGAAGGAAAACCTTATCGGTAAAGATTATCTTGAAACACTTCCGGGTGAATCTCCTTATATCAGAGGAAACAGAATCACATCAAACAACTGGAGTATCCGACAGGATATTGCCGTTGATGATATAAAAACTGCAAATCAAAATTCTTTGTTCATCCTGGATAAAGGGATTACTTCCCTAGGTTTTATCGTGGATTCTGAAAAAGGGAAAATTCCATTTCATCAGGGGATGGAAGATTTTTCGAAATTGACGAAGGGTATATCTTTTGACCGCATGCCTTTGCATTTTATTT
The DNA here is from genome assembly GCA_964416375.1 of uncultured Bacteroidales bacterium. Taxonomy (GTDB): domain Bacteria; phylum Bacteroidota; class Bacteroidia; order Bacteroidales; family UBA10428; genus UBA10428. Next base: position 7,695 of record CAYQDZ010000090.1, on the reverse strand, counting down.
GCGGCAGGTATGGCCCTGAAATTATGGATTACTTCATCCATGAAGTTGAAACAAGAAAAATGAAACAGGATACAATTTCCGGTTCTTTCGATTTTGATCCCCTCGGGTACCTGACCATTCATGGGAATTATTTTATCAGTGAAAAAGCGGACTTTGAATCCCTGCATAAATTCATTCAGTTAAGTGTAAAAAAACTCCCCCTTTTTAAAGTAATTGGTATCAATGGTTACTTTTTTAACAATGCCGGAGCTTCGGTGGTTCAGGAACTGGGTTACAGTCTTGCAATGGCCAATGATTATCTCGACAGAATGTCAGACACCGGTATTGATCCGGATACCATCTGTCAACGTGTTCAATTTAATTTCGGAGTAGGTTCAAATTATTTTATGGAGATTGCTAAAATCCGTGCAGCACGTTTTTTATGGTCAAAAATTGCCGGGATATATCAGGTAAAAAAAGAAAGCTCAAAAAAGGCATACATTCATTCCATAACATCAAAATGGAATCAGACGGTCTATGATCCTTATGTGAATGTACTTCGTGCTACCACCGAAGCAATGTCTGCAGTGATTGGCGGTACCGATTCTCTTGTTGTCAGACCATTTACCGATGCCTGCAAACCTTCTTCAAAGTTCTCAGACCGGGTAGCAAGGAATATTCAGATTATACTGCGTGAAGAAGCATATCTTGGAAAAATTGTTGATCCTGCAGCAGGTTCCTATTATATTGAAATTCTTACAGAATCAATAATTCATGAAAGCTGGAAACTGTTTTTACACCTTGAAGAACATGGAGGGTATCTCGAAGCTTTTAAAAAAGGCCTGATACAAAGTGATCTATCAAACACCATCCAAAATCGAAACAATTCCATTGCTACAAGGAAAGAAATACTGATGGGAACAAATCAATATCCGAATTTAAATGAATCCCTTAAAAAAGAGGTGGTAGATCGTATTGCATTTCCGCCATTAAAAAATGAAAAACCTGAAATAACGCCCATTAAAAAATCCCGGGGATCCATGGACATTGAACGAATACGTCTGGCAACTGAAAATCATTCCAAGGGTCACCCAAAAGCATTTATGCTTACTTACGGCAATCCGGCCATGCGTAAAGCATGTGCAACATTTGCCTGCAACTTCTTTGCTTGTGGAGGTTATAAGCTAATTGAAAATCGGGGATTTTCAAGCCCTGAGGAGGGAGTTGATAAAGCGCTCAAATCAAAAGCAGATATCGTAGTTGTTTGTAGCAGCGATGAAGAATATACCAGCCTGGTCCCAAAAATCAAAAATCTTATTCAGGATAAAGCCATCCTGGTGGTGGCAGGAGCTCCCAATTGTATGGAATCACTAAAATCAAAAGGTATAAAAAACTTTATACACCTTCGATCCAATGTTGTAGAGTCATTAAAAAAGTTCCACCACGAATTGGGTATTAAAATCTAATAAAATGGCAGTTAGAATTTGGTATACTTTCCCGCTTCTTATTTTCCTCTCTGTTTTTGCCAGGGCTGCAGAACCATTGCATATGTATTACCGTAATGCCATTTCATTAGGTGGTGAATGGAATATTATTGTAGATCCTTATGAAAACGGATATTACAATTATCGTTGGGAAGCTTTTGATGAGCAGGAATCAGGAAGCAAGGGTTACTATGGTGACAAAAAACCCGTATCTCTCTCTGATCTTATTGAGTATGATTTTGATGCATCTCCGGTGCTTCGGGTTCCCGGCGACTGGAATACACAGGATCCAAAATATTATTACTACGAAGGGACGGTCTGGTATCGCAGAAAGTTTGATGCTCCTCAAATGGATACCGGCAGCAGGGTATTTCTGTATTTCGGTGCGGTAAACTACAAATCTGATGTTTATTTCAATGCTCATAAGCTGGGAACCCACACAGGTGGATTCACTCCTTTTCACTTCGAGATCACTGATCTTATCAAAGAACAAGACAATTCACTTGTAGTAAAGGTTGATAACAAACGAGCAAAAGATGCTGTGCCAACTTTAAATACCGATTGGTGGAATTATGGCGGCATAACCCGTGATGTTAAAATTCTCGTGGTGCCTCATTCATTCATCAGAGATTATAGTATCCGGCTCGAATCAACGGAGACAAAAAAAATATCCGGAAAACTGTTTTTAGACGGTGTAACGGAAAATAAAAAAGCGACTATTTCCATTCCTGAACTTGGAATTAAAACAAAATTTCTGACAGGCGCAAAAGGCGTAAAAGAATTTTCATTTAACGCAAAAGAGGCTGAATTGTGGTCGCCGGAAAATCCTAAATTATACAGAATAGAGATCGTTTACGGGGAGGATATATTGGTCGACTCAATAGCTTTCAGGACCATCTCAGTGAAAGGAAAGCAAATACTCCTGAATAAGAAGCCTGTTTTTCTATGTGGCATATCCATTCATGAAGAGTTTGCTGTTGCCGGTGGAGGAAGAGTGAATCAGGCCTGGAAAGCAGAGCAACTTCTTGACTGGGCTAAAGAACTGGGCTGCAACTTTGTCCGGCTTGCACATTATCCCCACAATGAAGACATGGTACGTTTAGCGGAGAAAAAGGGAATCATGGTGTGGTCAGAAATACCAGTGTATTGGACTATTGAATGGAATAATGAAGAGACTTTTATCAATGCAAAGACCCAGTTGACCGAGAATATTCTGCGTGATAGAAACAGAGCAAATGTGATCATATGGTCACTCGCAAATGAAACCCCTGTAAATGAAGTCCGAACAAAATTTTTAATCCGATTGGCCAAGCAGGCCCGTTCGCTCGATAATACCCGGCTGCTGAGTGCTGCCATGGAAAAGCATTATAAAAATGATTCTCTGGCAGTTGTGGAAGATCCATTGGCTGTAATTGTTGATGTCATGGCATTCAACGAATACATAGGATGGTATGATGGTTTGCCGGAGAAATGCGCAAAAGTTAGCTGGGAAATTCCATACAACAAACCGGTTTTTATCAGTGAATTTGGGGCAGGTGCCAAATTCGGTTATCATGGTAATCCCGGGTATCGATGGACGGAAGAATTTCAGGAAGACCTCTATATTCAAAGCCTGAATATGTTAGACAAAATAGAGGGCTTGTGTGGGATGTCTCCCTGGATTCTCATTGATTTCCGATCCCCGCGCAGACCCTTACCGGGAATACAAGATGATTTCAATCGAAAGGGATTGTTATCTGAAAAGGGGGAGAAGAAAAAGGCCTATTATGTGTTGAAGGAATATTATAAGAATAAG
>CAYQDZ010000090.1:0-4337 GCA_964416375.1 uncultured Bacteroidales bacterium | reverse complement strand
GATTCCTTTAAAATCAGTATACACCAAAGAAGATCTTGAAGATCTGGAACACCTGGATTTTGCAGCCGGACTTCCTCCCTACCTACGTGGTCCGTATGCCACAATGTACGTTATGCGTCCATGGACCATAAGGCAATATGCAGGATTTTCAACAGCAGAAGAATCGAATGCTTTTTACCGCCGCAATCTTGCTGCCGGGCAAAAAGGCCTGTCTGTTGCTTTTGATCTGGCAACTCATCGTGGTTATGATTCCGATCATGAACGGGTAGAAGGAGATGTTGGTAAAGCAGGGGTTGCCATTGATTCCATTCTGGATATGAAGATCCTTTTTGATCATATCCCCTTAAATAAAATGTCAGTTTCCATGACAATGAATGGTGCCGTATTGCCTGTTATGGCTTTTTATATTGTGGCTGCTCTTGAGCAGGGAGCCAAATTGGAAGAGCTAAGTGGCACCATCCAGAACGACGTTCTTAAGGAGTTTATGGTACGGAATACATACATATACCCTCCCAAAATGTCCATGCGGATTATTGCAGATATTTTTAAGTATACTTCGAAAAATATGCCCAAGTTCAATTCGATAAGTGTCTCCGGATATCATATGCAGGAAGCAGGAGCTACGGCCGATATAGAATTAGCGTACACCCTTGCCGATGGATTGGAATACCTGCGTACCGGAGTGAACTCAGGAATGGATATTGATTCTTTCGCTCCCCGTATTTCATTTTTCTGGGCTATTGGCATGAACCATTTTATGGAAATAGCAAAACTAAGGGCTGCCCGGATGCTCTGGGCAAAGATCGTAAAACAGTTTCATCCGAAAAATCCTAAATCCCTTGCACTTCGCACCCATTCACAAACATCAGGATGGAGTCTGACCGAACAGGATCCTTATAACAACATATCGCGCACCTGTGTTGAAGCAATGGCTGCTGCTCTGGGTCATACCCAATCATTACATACCAATGCCCTGGATGAAGCAATTGCTTTGCCAACTGATTTTTCTGCACGCATTGCAAGAAATACCCAAATCTATCTTCAAAAAGAAACTCAAATCTGCAGGTCTGTCGATCCCTGGGCAGGCTCCTACTATGTTGAATCCTTAACCCATGAACTGGCCCAAAAAGCATGGAGTCATATTCAGGAAATTGAAAAACTCGGAGGCATGTCAAAAGCCATTGAAACAGGCCTGCCAAAAATACGAATAGAAGAAGCTTCTGCCCGGAAACAGGCCCGTATCGATGCCATGAAAGATACGATTGTCGGAGTAAATAAATTTCGGCTTGAGAAAGAAGAACCCATGGAAATACTTGAAGTGGACAATACAATTGTCCGGGAAGCGCAGATCAAAAGACTTCAGAAACTCAGGAAAGAGAGGAACAAAAATGAAGTGGAAGCTGCTCTGAACAAAATTACCGAAGCTGCTAATTCCGGAAAAGGCAACCTGCTTGAACTGTCCGTTGACGCCGCAAAGGTTCGTGCTACCCTGGGTGAAATATCTGACGCCATTGAAAAAGTGACTGGCAGATACAAAGCTGTAATCCGTTCGGTATCAGGGGTGTATTCTTCCGAAACAGGGGAAAATCCGAATTTTAAAAAGGCCCGGGAATTGTGTGAGAGATTTGCAAAAAAGGAAGGCCGTCAGCCCAGAATCATGGTAGCCAAAATGGGGCAGGACGGGCATGACAGAGGTGCAAAAGTAGTCTCATCAGGATATGCCGATGTTGGCTATGATGTGGATGTAGGTCCTTTGTTCCAGACCCCTGTTGAAACTGCCCGGCAGGCAGTAGAAAACGATGTGCATATTCTTGGCATTTCAAGCCTGGCAGCAGGCCATAAAACGTTGATCCCAAAAGCAATAGCGGAACTAAGAAGACTGGGAAGAGAAGATATTATGGTCATTGCAGGAGGGGTAATTCCTGCGCAGGATTATGAATTTTTATACCATGCCGGAGTTATTGCCATTTTTGGCCCCGGGACTTCCATTACTGCTGCGGCAATAAAAATGCTGGAGATCTTGCTTGACATTCATCATAAATAAAAATATCAGAAGAAAGAAAAACCTTCGATACACTAAAAGAGATATTTCAGGGTTTAATTACCAGTAAGTTTGCAGTATTCAAAATGAAATATTTAATATTTTTTATACTATTCATCTGTCTTTCTATCCATTTTTCCTTCGCACAAAGCGTTGACAAGCCTAAAATTGCTCTTGTGTTAAGTGGAGGCGGAGCAAAAGGATTCGCTCATATCGGGGTGTTAAAAATATTGGAAGAGGAAGGTATCCCCATTGACATTATTGTTGGAACGAGTATGGGCAGCATTGTGGGAGCATTGTATTCAATTGGATATTCTGCAGGTGAAATAGAAAAAATGGCGAAAACGGAAGACTGGGATCAATTGCTTACAAATGATATCAGCAGAATGCAGCTTTCCCAGAATGCAAAAAACGAAAAACAGCGCTTCATTGCTTCCATACCGGTAAATGACAGATACAAACCCATTGTTCCTCAAGGAGTGATTACCGGACAAAACATCCTCAATGTGTTTTGCAGACTGACCAGTAGTATACCAAAAGATGCCGATTTCTCCCGTTTCCCCATATCGTATGCATGCGTTAGTACCGATCTGGAAACAGGAGATGAGATTGTAATCAATCATGGATTTCTTCCTACAGCTATGTATTCAAGTATGACCATTCCCGGGGTATTCCTTCCCATAGAAAATAATGGGCATTTTTTACTTGATGGTGGCTTGGTAAATAATTTCCCGACAGATGTAGCAAAAAGAATGGGAGCAGATATCATTATCGGTGTTGATATCCGAAACGACCTTCATGCAAGCAATGAGATCATTACGATAGAACATCTTATGGACCAGCTGATCAACTTCTATGTCCTTGGGAAAGATTCAATCAACAATAGCTTATGCGATATTCTTATACGTCCTGATATAACTGGATACAACACACGTAGTTTCTCCTCAAAGGCTGTTGATACACTGGTTCAGAGAGGAATCCTGTCGGCACTCTCAAAAATTGATGAGATACGGAATTTAAAATCAAGCTATAATTTACCTCCTCCTTCATACGTTCAACAATTGAAGTTTCCGGATTCATGGAAAATACGCAGACTTAGCCTTTCAGGAAATTATTCGCTGAACAATAAATTTATACTGGATAACCTTGATTTGAAAATTCCCGGAACCTGTACATTCGAACAATTAAAAAACTCCATCACCAAATTGTATGGATTGGGTTGTTTTAAAAGAGTATACTTTGCTTTTGATCAGGATGAAGAAGGGGAAATATTAAATTTAATACTCGAAGAACAGGCATCCAAAAATATAAATGTTGGTATGCGCGTAAATACAACCGATGCTGTGTCTATAATGTTAAACTTTACCCAAAAAGATTACAGGCGTTTTATCGGATTGTTATCCTTAACAGCCGATATCTCTTCAAACCCGGGTTTTAACATTCAAACGGAGCTTAGCAAGGGCAAGCTACCCGTATTCGGATTACAGCTTGAAGGAAAATATGCTAAATATGATTTGTTCTATAATAGAAAGAAATCCCATTCATCAGAATTATATTATGGAACAGCAACAATCTATACATACAAAAGTGTAAAAAACAGTTCCGCTATTGGCCTGGCTTTAAAAGAAGAATTTTATACAGGCGATGCTTATACTTCACTCGCAGATAGTGTTTTAAATTTATCCAAAAGTCAAACGGCCATAACTTCTCTTTTCACTTACTTTTCCATTGATAACCTCGACGATTATTATTTTCCGTCACTTGGGACCGAACTCTATGCTGAGTTGACATTATCTGCCGATGAAAAATACAAATCAATTTACCCGATTGTTTTGCTAAAAAACAGAAATATAATCCCTCTGTTTGGCAAGAATTGTTTATTATTTAACTTTTACGGAAGAGCTGTTTTCTCATCGATCCATCAATTCAGGGGGACTCTTGTCGGAGGGTCAGACTACAGTACCTACTTTAACTACCATTTTCCTTTTTATGGTTTGCCTCCAATAACTCCCTCTGACCGGTATTCATTTATCGGACTGGCCGGATGGCGGGTACAGATTTCAAAGAAACATTTTATTTCTCTGGTCGGTAATTGTTTGATAGAAAATAGTGAGATCATTCTATTTGATGAGTATGAAAGGGTTTTGGGAGCCGGATTAAGTTATTCTTATCGATCCATATTCGGCCCTCTGGATTTTACCGTAGGTTACTCTGACAGATATCAGAAACTCACCTTTTTAGCCAATGCAGGGTATTGGTTTTGATTTTGGATTCGTTCATCTGGATTTCCATATCA
>CAYQDZ010000089.1:0-11807 GCA_964416375.1 uncultured Bacteroidales bacterium | reverse complement strand
AATCAATTGTCTGGAGGACAGCAGCAGCGGGTTGCCATTGCGCGGTCGCTGGTAAACGACCCGGTGGTAATTCTTGCAGATGAAGCCACGGGAAACCTCGATACCCGTACTTCCTACGAAATCATGGAACTTTTTCAGCAGCTGAATGATGATGGGAAAACCATTGTTTTTGTAACCCACGAAGCCGACATTGCCCGCTTTATGAAAAGAAATATCATTTTTAGAGATGGCCGTATTCAAAAAGAGTCGTTGGTAAACAATCGTCATTTTGCCAACGAATTGATTAAAAATTTGCCGGTTGAAGCAGAAGAAGAATCGTAAAAAAATATAAAATGAATTATACAAATCTTACAAAAATTGCTACCAACGCCCTGAAAAGAAACAAGTTCAGGTCTATTCTTACGATGTTAGGAATTATAATCGGGGTTGGTTCTGTTATCGGGATGCTTTCCATTGGGCAGGGTTCCAAACAAAGCATACAATCTCAAATTTCGGAAATGGGTTCGAATATGATTTTTGTACGCCCTACCTCCCAACAAAGAGGCGGTGTAATGATGGGAAATTCAAATGCCCAAACACTAACGCTTTCTGATGTTGAAAAAATTAAAAAAGAAGCTGTTAACATATCGGCGGTGTCGCCTCAGGTAAGTTCAAACGGACAAGCAGTAAACGGAAATAAAAACTGGCCCACTTCAATGAATGGCGTTAGTCCGGAGTACCTTGAAATTCGAAAATATGAACTGGAAGATGGTCGTATTTTTACTGACAAAGAAATAAAAGGCCTGGCCAAGGTTTGTATTATGGGGCAAACAGTAGTTGAAAATCTCTTTGATAAAAATGTGGATCCGGTTGGACAAACCATTCGTTTTGCGGGAATTCCACTAAAAATTATTGGGGTTCTTAAAGAAAAAGGAGAAAACTCCATGGGAAGGGATCAAGACGATTTACTGATTGCTCCTTACACTACGGTACAACGCAGAATTCTGGCCATTACTCACATTCAGGACATTTACGCTTCGGCAGTGAGCGAAGAAAAATCTGCCGAAGCAATAACAGAAATGGAAACCATATTACGCCGCGAGCACAAGTTGAAAACGGGTGATGAAAATGATTTTGAGGTGAGATCCCAGGCAGAAATGGTAGAAATGTTTTCGTCGGTGAGCGACATGCTAACCATGCTGCTTGGCGCCATTGCCGGTATTTCGTTATTGGTGGGCGGAATTGGAATTATGAATATTATGTTTGTTTCGGTAACCGAACGAACCCGGGAAATTGGCTTGCGTATGTCGGTTGGTGGCCGCGGTGCTGATATTTTAATACAATTTTTAATCGAAGCCGTTTTACTAAGTATTCTTGGCGGAATTATTGGTGTACTTTTCGGGTTGTTAATTTCGTATGTTGCCACCTCTTTATTGAACTTTCCGATGGTAATAATGACCAACGCCATTATTGTATCGTTTTTGGTTTGTGCGGCAATAGGAATTTTCTTTGGCTGGTATCCGGCAAAAAAAGCTGCAAATCTCAATCCGATAGATGCATTAAGACATGAATAATGCAGAAAAAAGTCCTCGACTTCGCTCAGACATACGGTCACCTTGAGTTCCGAGCACTCGGGAAAAGGTGATTGCATATAGATTTTAAAAGTAATAGCATAGCGAAACAATATTGAATTATAATTTACTATTCGATTTTTTAACTTTCGGCAAACTTTGATTTTGAACAAGAAAACATCAATTAAAAGATGAAAGAAAATATCGGCAAAAAGCGCGTTCTTCCATTGGTTCTTCACTCGCTGGCATGGTTGCTGTTAATTATTTTACCCCAGTTAATTATAACCAGATATTGGGGAAACAACAATTTTATTGCCTGGGGCTTTTATTTGGCCGCTACTCTATATGGGCTTATTTTCTATGTTAATTATTTATGGTTGGTACCCCATTTCTATTTCAAAGAAAGAAAAACCGCTTATTTTATCTCTGCCATTTCTGTAATTGTTGTGCTTTATTTTGTTTTTATTTATGTAAATCAAAATTTCTTTCACGATGCGGAACGGGATAGGCAGATTACGGAAGCACTTGAAAAACTTGCTAAAGACAAAGTAATCCCCAGGCCTCCAATGAAACAACTTCAGTTGTATTATTTTGTACTGATATCGGTAATTATAACCGGTTTTTCAATCGGATTACGGGTAATTGAACAACACACAGCCAGCGAAAAACGTCAGAAGGAACTTGAAAAGGAGAAGTTGAACTCGGAACTTGCTTTTCTAAAAAATCAGGTAAGTCCACATTTTTTCTTCAACACCCTCAACAACATTTATTCGCTTATTGAAATAAATACTGCCGATGCTCAAGATTCGGTATTAAAATTGTCTAAATTAATGCGCTACCTGCTCTACGAATCGGAACATGGCGAAACTTTGCTTAGCAACGAAATTGATTTTATGAATCATTATATTGATCTAATGAAACTTCGCTTATCGAAAAAAGTGGATCTTGAAATCGATCTCCCAGAAGAAAATACAAACTACAAAATTCCGCCCCTACTTTTTATACCTTTTATTGAAAATGCATTTAAACATGGAATCAGCTACCGTGAAAAATCATTTATTACCATTTCGATGAAAACCGGAAACAATAAAATAATTTTTAACTGTACAAACAGTTTGGGGCAACCCTCCGATAAGGACAACAATGTAAATCATTTGGGAATAGGATTGGAAAATGTAAAAAAACGTTTAAACCTGCTTTTCCCAAACAGCCATATTTTGAAAATTGAAAAGCTGGAACAAACATTTCATGTATCACTGGAAATTAATTTAAAATGATAAAAACCATTGCCATCGACGATGAACCTCTGGCCATGCAACTGGTAAACGGTTACATTTCAAAAACACCTTTTTTAGAATTGGTGGCATCCTTCGATAATCCTTTGGATGCAATGGAGTTTCTTGATAAAAATTCGGTTGACCTTATTTTTCTCGATATTCAAATGCCCGACTTAACGGGAATTGAATTTACCCGGATTTTAGAAAACCGCCCAAAAATTGTTTTTACAACAGCTTACGAAAAATATGCGCTTGAAGGTTTTAAGCTCGAAGCAGTAGATTATTTGCTAAAACCCTTTGGTTACGATGAATTCCTGAAAGCCGCAAAAAAAGCAGAAAAACTTATCCGACTCGAAAGAGTAGGAAATAAAGAAGCAATTGAAGCCAACAATGAATTCCTTTTTCTGAAATCGGAATATAAAATAAGGCGAATAAATTTTAATGAAATCAAATATATTGAAGGATTAAAAGACTATGTAAAAGTATTTCTTCAAAACGAACCCAAACCCATTCTTTCGCTGAATTCATTAAAATCGCTTGAAGCAAAACTCCCCGAATCAAAATTTATGCGGGTCCACCGTTCGTTTATTGTTAATCTCGGAAAAATTGATACCATTGAACGAAGCCGGATAGTTTTCGGGAAAGTTTATATTCCAATCAGTGAACAAAACAAAGAAAAGTTTCAACAATATTTGGATAAAAACTTTCTGTAAAAGACAATTGTATTTAATAAAGAACTAATAAAAATCTTTCCCCTGTTCTGTTTCTCTTTAAAATGCTATCCCTTCGCATCCATACACATTGCCAAGTCGCTCAAAAGCCGACACACAAACCAAAACTTGTCAAAGAGTATGGCAACTGTCTCGTCCTGAAATAGGTTGACACATTATCGACCAAAAATGAGTAAACAAGACGATCACAGGAAGACAGATCCGGCTACTAAAATTACCTATCAAGGATACAGTCACGGATTTAAATTGAGTATTCTGGCCGAAGTTGAAAACGGTCAGATTTCGGTTAGCGAAGTGTAATCCAGGCTTCTTTCCAATAAACCGCTTAATTTGTTTTTGAGTAGGAATCACAATATCCTCCATTGCAATCACAGCTGAACTTAATACCAGAGGCCTTCTCATTTACACAATTTTCTGCTGCTTGTTTTGATGATCTGTTAAAAAGGAGTTTCAGACCCAGACCGAGCATAGCCATTGCAAGGAGTATCAAGGCAATAATAAAAACTTTGAAGATCATAACACGGATTTTGAATACAAAACAATTTTATGACCGAAAGGTTTACCTAAGGCGGGTAAGGTCAATTTTTAATTGATCAGGGCGGATGATTGATTTCTGAGCTTTTTTCATTTTCTTCCATTGTATTTTTTCTTCACACATCACGCAATAAATGCCTAATTCACGCATCTTTTTATTTTTTCCTATTTCAGTTTCCGGGAATTTTCCATTCTTGCGAAAAAATATGCTTACTCCCAGTGCAATGAAAGAAATAGCAATAAGTATTACAGCCAATAGAAAGATTTTCATACCTGGTATTTAAGTCTTTAAAATTACGAAATAGCAAATAAACAATAAGAATTTCTGATGAATTAAAACGAATCATGATATAATCTGTTACTATCATTGCACATCTGATGCCTGTTCTATATTTTTGAATAAAAATGAAGGGATACCGATGCCTCTGGTCGAGAAAGAATTAACAAACATATCATTTCAGGATTTCAAAAAAGAAATACTTCAGGATTACTTGCTGGCAAATCAAAGCAGAAATCTGAGTATAGCCGGTCGAAAAGAAGTATTGACAGGCAAAGCTAAATTTGGAATTTTCGGAGATGGTAAGGAAATAGCCCAAATAGCCATGGCAAAGAACTTTCGGAATGGTGACTGGCGCTCGGGCTATTATCGCGACCAGACCTTCATGCTTGCTACGGGCATGTTTTCTTTGAGGGAGTTTTTCACACAACTTTACGGAGTAACCGATTTACGATACAATCCCTCAAATGGCGGCAGATCTTTCAACAATCATTTTGCCACACGGAATGTAGATGAGGAAGGGAATTGGCTGAACCTTAGAAATTGAACCTGTATTCTCAAAGAATTCTCCTGAGGTTCCCGGCAGGGAAATACTGCAAAGGAATTTTGATAAGTTATTTGGAAGCTACCCTTTGTTGCCTGCCGCTACCTTGATGCCGAACCAAAAACATTAACAGCGATGGATCACAGGCCGGCATATGCAAGCGATGGCGATTATTTTTCCAACCCGAATGCGGAAAATGTTTTTGATGCTGTGTATGAAATTATGCATGAAGCGAATCCCGGAAAATACCCGGCACTGTATCAGTAAGTAAAGTTTTCAGATATTCAAAAATGCCATTTCGATTAGTTCACGGTTTGCATACTATTCCTTTTGTGTTTTTCCCGTCGATTTCAATTCGCAAGGCTTTTTTAAAATGAACATGCCTCAGGTATTCTCCTTCATATTCCGCGGGTAGTGAATCAAGGTAAGCTGCGTTGAATTTTTCGTCACCAATCTGGGTGTTGAGGGTTAAATATCCGACTCCAAAACTAGTCAGGTTGTGAAAAAAATGAGTTCCCTGGCTCGGATCGACCCTGTAATCTTCCAGGCCAATTTCAACGATTACACGTGCTGATGATATCTGGGCCCATTTCACAGGAATTCCAAGCCATGGATCACTCGATCCCCATCTTCCGGGTCCGGCCAGTAAATAGCTTCTGTTTTCTTTTGCCAGTTTGTTATTCATTTGTTCTATCTCATGTGTTATTTTTGCATTGTTCGCCTTATTAAATTTGGCTATTTTTACATATACTATATCGTTAACATTATCTATCCGGCCATTTCCCATTGCCCTGTCTGAAGATAAGATAATTTGATCTTCAGGAATATCTGATAATTTTTTTATCAGATTTGTTTCATGTGTCACAATAGGTCTTACCTGCAGATAATTAAATGCTTTCGGCTCGCCTTCAGGAGTGTCCAGATTTGCTGCAAATTCAATTTCAACGGGGTGGTTTAGGGCCTGGCTGCTGATTTTTAGCAAATCATTTACAATATCTGCAAGAGGAAAACTTTTGTGATTTAATACATTTGAGAAGGTGATAATTCTTTTTCCGGCAGATGCTATTCCGTCAACAATGGTATCGTTTATATGATCATAAGTTGATGCAGCATATGGTAATGAGCTGTCATTTTCCGCCTCTTTCACCGGAATACGCAGCAGGTTTATTTTATCATCAACTGAGGCCTTGAAATATTGAGGGTCCATATCCACAGCAAAAAAATACTTCTGACTGTCTTTCAATGCCTGGTCGGGTGATGACAACTGAATTATATTTTTGGGGTATTTCGGAGAAAATCGCAAGGATATACCACCGTCAACAATCTGTTTTCCCAGTCCGTATGCCAGATTCATTATAGCATCTTTAGAAGTTTCTTTCCCTATGGGGTAGTAATTTAGTGTTCGTGCAACTCCGGAAAGGGTAGGATAAAAACGTCCGGAATAGTTTTTACCGCATACCGACTGAAGAATGATTCCCATTTTTTCCTCATCTATCAGGTTTGAGGTTGCCGTTATATAGTCTTTACTTGCTTTGAAGAATACCGATGCATAAACACCCTTAATAGCCTGTTCGAGCATAAGAGCTGCTGTTTTCGGGTTCTTGTGGGGAGGAACCATAAAGGTGTTGTATATGCCTGCAAAGGGCTGGTAAAGTGAATCCTCAAGCTTGCTTGATGAACGTACGGCAATGGGATTGACTGCTATACCGGCTAAGGCCAGCAGATCTTCTTTTATGTTTTCCGGAAAATCAGCTTTGATAAAATGAGTGAGTATATCTTCATCGCTTTGGGATGATAAAGCAAGCGAGTAGAGATCATTATTTTGCATGAACTCTTCGAATACTTCTGTAGTGAGAACAACAGTTGGCGGAACAGAGATATTAATACCCGGATATTTGGCGGTTAAATTTTCTTTTTTCAGTACCGAGGTCATGAAAGCAAGGCCCCTGGCTTTGCCTCCAAGACTTTCTTCGCCAATTCTTGAAAAAAAGAGGTATTCATCGAATTTAGTCCGGTCAAATACGGCAATGATGCCACGAGCTTTGTCAAGTCTGAAATTCGTTATGCTATCATAAATGTATTTTCGAACTCCATCAGGGCCCTTAAAATCATCATATTGTGCTTCCTTAAACCGCTTGGCAATCGAAAATAAAGCACGCGCATTCAGCCACTTCGAGAAATCGTCTCTTCTTGTGTGGTATTCAATAACATGATCGGGTACGGTGAGTATTTGATCCTGAAGAGACTTCAGATCATGAGCTACGAGATATTCTTTATTGGTTTCAGGATCGATAAAAACAAATTCTCCAAATCCAAAATTCTTTAATACAAAGTCTCTGAGTTCATTGGATAAATTTTTCGAGTATTTATCGAGAAAGCCAACACCCATTTTCTGAGCGATGGATCTATTTGAGGCATCAGATGACTGCAACAGGAAAGGAATGTTGATGTCATCTTTTTTAACATAGTTATAAAATTTCAGGCCTGCACGTGCTTTTGTATCTCTTTTGTTCGGCGTAACTTTATAGCTCACATCAGATATAATACCCAGAATATGGCCCTGGTATTTTTCGTAGGTGGAGATTGCTTCTTTATAGTTTTTTGCGAGCAATATTTTTGGCCTTCCCCTGCGCCTCAGCATTTTCTGATGCTCGTTCAATGCTTCTTTTACGAACTCTTTTGATTGCTCAAGTATGATCCGGTAAAGGCTGGGAAGGTAAGATGAAATGAAACGAATGGAGTCTTCTACAAGCAATATGGATTGAACACCGATTTTCAGCACATCATTCTCGGCGTTCATGGAATCTTCGATAAGTTTAATTATCGCAAGAAAAATATCCGGGTTACCAAGCCAGCAAAACACATAATCAATTGCTGAGAGGTCCTCATTTTCAAGGCGTATTGAAACTTCACGCGAGAAGTGTGTTAATACTACAATAGGAATATCCGAATACTCATTTTTAAGCTGTTTTGCCAATTGAAAGGCATCAACATCACCAATACTCAACATTTCTATGATCAGGTCAATGTCATCATTTTTTAAAATATCGGTGGCTTTTTTAGCTGAATCGGCATGGATGAAAACCGGCGGATACCTCAGATTCAATGATACATATTCATTAAAAATATGTTCATCAATTCTTCCATCTGCTTCGAGCATATAAAAGTCATACTGACTGCAGATTACCAAAACCTTTCTGATGCGTTTTTGCATCAATAAACTAAAGGAGGTATCAGGCAAATTGAAAAAGGCGGTGTTCTTATTGTGGATTTGATTTTTTGGCATTACCGTATGAATATGAATACACTAAAATCCGAATATTCAGGAATATACCAATTCTTTTTAGAAAAATTTTGCTGTGCGCCGGAAAATTTGATTCGTGTATTATTCTATTTTAAACGTACTCCCGCTGCGCAGGAGATCATTTACAGTATGAATCTTCGATTTTCTCTTTGACTCTTTGATTTGCTTGTATAGCATATTCTCGTAGACTCCTGTTTTCCATTCTCTGATAACACCCATAGCAACCGGATAGTCGGGATGAGTCATTCGGGAAAGCATATAGTGACTGGTATCATCGGGATTATGAACATTGTGAACAAGAATATCTTCTTTACGTATACCGTGTTCTCCAATTTTCACAACAATAAATTTTGATCCGCTTTGAATAAGTCCTTTGTCCCTGTTCTTCCCAAATATCATGGGTTTTCCATGTTCCAGGTAAATCTGGTTTTCATCTCTTACGTCTTTTCCTGTGATATCCGCATGTACCTGGTTATTGAAAATAATACAGTTTTGTAATACTTCGACCAGAGAGGTTCCTTTGTGTTGGGCTGCTTTTATAAATACCTCGGTCATCATTTTAGGGTTTGTATCAACCACACGCGCATAAAATGTTCCCTGAGCACCCATGGCAAGCTCTCCGGGTAAAAAAGGATTCTCAATAGTTCCTTCAGGAGAGGTTTTCGTTACACTTCCCAAAGGAGTAGTAGGTGAGTATTGCCCTTTTGTAAGTCCATATATTTTATTGTTGAACAGGATGATGTTCACATCAATATTTCTTCTGAGTATATGGATGAAATGATTACCACCTATGGCCATGGAATCACCATCGCCCGTAATGATCCAAACACTCAGTTCAGGATTGGTGACCTTTATACCGGAAGCAATGGCAGGTGCGCGACCGTGAAGGCTATGAAATCCATAGGTGTTGATGTAATAAGGGAATCTGCTGGAACAACCTATTCCTGATACAAAAACTATTTTCTCCTTTGGAACTCCGATGTTTGGTAAGGCTTTTTTCATCGAGGATAAAACGGCATGTCCTCCACATCCCGGGCACCATTTTACTTCCGTGTCGAGATTAAAATCCTGAGGACTTATTATGGGTGATGCTGATTCAAATGCCATGACTATATCTCCTCCAGTATTTCGTTGAACTTGTATTTCAATTCAAAAATCATAAATGGCAGGCCCTGAACTTTATTGTACTGTATGTAGTCAAACTGAGGATACTTTGATCGAAGGTAAAGGGCAAACTGACCAAGATTTAATTCGCAGACAATTCTTTTTTTAAATCCTTTGAGAATTTGTCTTGTATTTCTGGGCAGGGGATTAATGTAATTAAACTGCACCATTGAAATGCATTTTCCTTCATCCTGAAGCTCTTTAACCGCAGTATGCAAAGCGCCAAATGTCCCACCCCATCCGATGACCAGCAGATCGCCCCGTTTTTTACCATAAATTGTTTGTTCAGGAATATAATCGGCCACACGCTCCACTTTTTCATTGCGTGTGAGAACCATGATTTCATGATTCAGGGGATCATGCGAGACCTCACCGGTAACATCTGCTTTTTCAAGTCCTCCGACCCGGTGCCGTAAACCTTCCTGTCCGGGTGTTGCCCAAAACCTTGATAATTTATCCGGATCACGATGGTAAGGAAGATAATATGGATCATTATCCTTTACAACAGGGGCTTCGATGGGCATCAGATCTTCCGTTTTTGGTATGGGCCATAACTCTGATCCATTGGCCAGGTAACCATCTGAAAGCAATATTACGGGCGTCATATGTTCAATAGCGATTTTCGCCGCATGGTAGGCAAATTGGAAACAATTTGCAGGTGTTGAAGCTGCAATTACTACACAGGGACTTTCCCCGTTTCTTCCATACAATGCCTGCAATAAATCTGTCTGTTCTGTTTTTGTTGGCAAACCTGTTGATGGGCCGCCTCTTTGTACATTAACGATAACAAGTGGAAGTTCTGTTATCACGGCAAGACCGATGGCTTCACTTTTCAGGGCCATACCGGGTCCCGATGTTGAGGTCACGGCCAGACTTCCCGTATACGATGCTCCGATAGCAGCACAGATCCCCGCAATTTCATCTTCAGCCTGGAAAGTTATTGCATTCAACGCCTTCAGCTTAGACAACTCCTGCAGGATTTCTGATGCAGGTGTAATCGGATACGAACCCAGAAAAAGTTTTTTCCCTGCTTTTTCGGCTGCTGCCAGTAAACCCCATGAAGTAGCCTGGTTTCCGGTAATGTTTCTGAATAATCCTTTTTGTTCAGCAATGGGCTTTACCTGAAATGTTACGTTTAATGCTTCAATGGTTTCCGCATAATTGTAACCTGAGTGCAATATCGAGATATTGGCAATTTTCAGTTTCGGCTTCTTCTTGAACTTATTTTTAAGAAAGATCTCACCAATTTTAATATCACGATTAAACATCCAGTATAACATACCGGCAACAAACTGATTGCGCATCTTATCTGCAGAGCGCATATCGATTTTGTATTCCGTAACCGTGGTTCTTGTAAGGCTTGTAATGGGGGCCTTTATTACTTTATAGCCTTCAAGACTTCCATCGTGCATCGGATCTTCAGCATAGCCGGCTTTCTTGTAATGCTTGTTATCAAAATTGTCGATATCAATAATGATAGTTGCTCCCTTTTTCAGCCACCTGAGATTTGCTTTTAAGGCAGCAGGATTCATGGCTACCAATACATCGGCCTGGTCACCGGGAGTTTGAATCTCCTTTTGTCCTATATGGACCTGGAATCCTGATACTCCGCCAATGGTCCCTTCAGGGGCCCTTATTTCGGCAGGATAATCGGGGAATGTTGAAAGGTCGTTACCAACAAATGCTGAAGTATCGGAAAATTGATTTCCTGTAAGCTGCATACCATCGCCTGAATCACCGGCAAATTTTACTACTACCTCTTCCAGCTCAATTACTTTCTTATCTTTCTTTCTTTCCACTGAACTATTTGTTGCAGTTCACATTGTAAAATACCCACTTAAATTACAGAATAGATACCGGCATTATAAAAAAAATCATAAAGACTTATAAACACTCAAAGCCATTGATGCTGAATACATGACGAATATCATAAGTTAAACAGTTTCCAATCAAACTTGGTTTAATTCTTATGGAAAATTATACTTTTTCTCCTGCATAATAAATGATAAATGATAGCATACAGAGGAATTATTCGTGAAACTAAAATTTCAAAAATCATGGCTGCGGTTCGTCGCCATCCGCGTGCCGCTGAAGCTATAGCGGAGGTGCAAGGCTATGGCCCCCGAAGACCGGCATGCGCTCAGGATGACTTTTCCGGTTGTTGTCACCCTGAGCGGAGTCGAAGGGTGTTCCAGCACTAACCCATGCTTCGACTCCGCTCAGCATGACAATAAGGAAAGAAATACTTTAATATAGTTTCGTTAATGGCTAATCATGAAAAATAAATATTTTGTAACAGGTCTGATTCTGTTCTTACTTACTTCCTGTGAGAATAATAAAATCCATTATCTGGATCATTCCCGTTGGTTTCTTTATGAAGAAAACGATACACTCATTTTCAAAGGTGATTCTTCAGATGATTCTTA
>CAYQDZ010000088.1:0-11814 GCA_964416375.1 uncultured Bacteroidales bacterium | reverse complement strand
ATCACAAATAAATAATTAAAATTCATTCATTTTTATGAATAATGCAGGTTAATATACTAAAGGGATCATCCAATAATCGGTCAGCTTTTTTCGTTCTGTACGCGTCGATAATAAAACATTTTTTCTAGTTTTGGGCAATCTTGTTGCCATAATGAGTATTAAGCACTGTAAGCATATAGTAGTTATTTTCTTGTCGTTGTTGTGTCCTCTTTCAATGTATGCACAGCAACGAACCATAACAGGTATTGTATCCGGTGCAGACGATAATCAACCCATTCCTGGTGTAACGATAGCTGTTCCCGGAACAACAAAAGGTACCATCACTAATATGGATGGAGTATACACTATTGAAATATCGACTGGTACAGATTCTCTTGAATACAGGTTTGTTGGCATGGAACCACAATATGCAGCCATAGGCGAAAGAAACAGGATTGATGTTATTCTGCAACCTGAAGTATATACCGTTGATGAAGTAGTAGTTACTGCTTTAGGCATTTCAAGAGAATCCAAGTCTTTAGGTTATTCTGTTACGGCTGTAAATAGCGAAGAATTAACGGAAGGGAACAATCGCAGTGTATTGAATGCGCTCCAGGGAAAGGTAGCCGGAGTGAACATTACCTCTTCCTCAGGAGCTCCGGGAGCATCGACGCGTATCCTTGTGCGGGGAGTATCTTCATTAACAGGTAGCAACCAGCCATTGTTTGTTATTGATGGCGTGCCTGTTAACAATAGTCAGTCGGGCAGCAGTTCAATCAATGGCGGAACCGATTTTGGTAATAAGGCAAACGATTTGAATCCGGAGGATATTGAATCGATATCTGTTTTGAAAGGTGCATCGGGTACGGCTTTGTATGGATCAAGAGCTGCTAACGGCGTGATCGTGATCACCACAAAGGGAGGAGCAAAGAATAAAAAATCACAAATTTCATTTCATTCCTCCCTTACATTTGAAACACCTTTACGTCTGGTGCAATATCAGAATGAATACGGGCAGGGAATTTTTGGGAATCATGTGCTTTATGAGAACATGAGTTGGGGACCAAAATTTGATAACAGGTTTAGACCCTGGGGTAATGAAATAGATAGTTCCTACCGGGTAAAATCATACAGAGCCCTGCCGGATAATGTAAAAGAATTTTTTGAGACCGGGAGAAGTTACAACAATGCCATCTCGTTGAACGGAGGAAATGAACAGACAAGTTATTATTTTTCCTATTCAAACATTCAGTGGGATGGAATTTTCCCTAGCAATGCCGACAGCTATACCAAACACACAATTTCTTTGCGGGCATCACATGAAATATCCAAACGCTTTGCTACTTCTGCAGCTTTCAATTACATAAAAAAACTGAATAGCTTTGTTCCTACCGGACAAGGGGAGCAATCTGTATACAATCAGATTATGCAGACTCCACGTGACATAAGCTTAAGAGAACTTTCTGAGCTGGATGAAAAGTGGAACACAGTGGATAACCATTATTCCCTTTACACCATAAATCCATACCATATACTGGAGAATAATGGAAATGAGAATAATGAAGATCGCTTATTCGGAAGCTTTGATTTCGACTATGCTATTCACAAAGATTTGTCTTTAAAGTGGAGACTGGGCGGCGATGTATCCAATGAACACAGGAAGGCATGGCGTAGTAAAGTTGAACCTGAAGGTAACAATGAGTTTGCGGCTGTATTTGATCCCGGCTCAGTAGGTGAAAGCTCATTATACCAGATGCAGATCAACAGCGATGTTATCCTGAATTATTTCAAAGAACTTACCAATTGGGATGTTAACCTTTTGGTTGGTCATTCATTGAACCAACGATCGACAAGAGGTATGAGTGCATCTGTACAATACCTGGACCTTGATGGATTTCATAATATTTCAAACAGCACAGAAAGGCCAAACGCTGCTGAAGCTTCAGCTTTGAGAAGAATGGTTGGCGTTTTTGGCAGCGCTGATATTACATTTAAAGATTACTGGTTTCTGTCCTTTACAGCAAGGAATGAATGGAGTTCAACTCTTCCGCCTGACAACAATTCGTATTTTTTCCCCGGTGTGAATACAGGTTTAATTTTTTCCGAATTATTTCCATCCATGAAAGATGTTCTTGATTTTGGAAAGATAAGATTAAGTTGGGCAAGAGTAGGAAATGATGCTCCTCCATACCAGGTTTATTCAATATTTCAGAAAGGATTCCATACCGACGGATTTGGGTATCTCACGTATCCACTTACCGGAGAAGATGGATCAGTAAATTCCTATGATATAGGAGATTTGATGTCCAACGATAAGCTGAAACCCGAAATAACGGATGAGTATGAAATGGGTACGGACTTAAGATTTTTCAAAAATAGGTTCTCCATCGACTTTGCTTATTATTACAAAACCACTACCAATCTGATCTGGCCTTCACCACAACCATACTCTTCGGGTTATCGATACCAGATGCAAAATCTAGGAAAGATTACGAATCATGGGATAGAAGCCTTGATTGGGCTGGTGCCTGTACGTACAAATGATTTTGAATGGAAATTCTCTGTTAACTTCACAAAAAACAACAACAAGCTAGACTATCTTAACGACCAACTGGAAAAGGCCGAATTGAATGCCTTAAGAGTAGACGGAGGTCAGCAAATAAGCTGGGTAGCTATACCCGGCATGCCTGTTGGTGTTTTCGAAGCCAGGGCACCAAAATATACAAGCAACGGGAAGATGATTGTGAACAACCGGGGTTTGCCTGTTGCTGATGAAGAACTGTATATATATGGCAATTCCCAGTATAACTATTTCGGAGGAATATCCAATCGTTTTACCTATAGAAACATTTCTTTCTCCTTCCGGTTTGATTTCAGACAGGGAGGATTAATGTACTCCCGCACAAAGGATATTACGCAGTGGGCAGGAACAGCGCCTTCAACACTTTATAATGACCGTGAACCCTTTATAATACCTAATTCAGTGGTAGAAACAGGCACAGATGAAAATGGTGATCCCATGTATGTGGAGAATACAAAACCCATTGACCTGATCCATTTAAGTGAGTATTGGGGCAATGGAGGCGATAAACTTGATGGAAATTCATTATTGGATAAATCTTTTATTAAATTCAGAGAGGTGATTTTATCCTATTCTTTTCCCAAAAGGATCTTTGAGAATATACCGGTTAGCAGTTTGAATTTGAGTGTGGTGGGCAGGAACCTTTTGTTGTGGACTCCTGAAGATCAGACTTATATTGATCCTGAACTAACAACATTTGGGAATGATTTTCTGGCAGATTTTGGTGAGTATGGAGCCCAACCCTCCACCAGAAGTATTTCATTCAATCTGAAAGTGATTTTTTAACTATGAAGAACGGTAACAACATAGTATGGTTTTTTATTATACTTCTCTTCTCATCTTGCGAAGACTGGCTGGACGTAAATCATGATCCGAATAATCCTTCAGAAGATCAGGTAAATTATGAAACAGTTCTTCCGTCAGGCATTTCATCTATTGCATACGTTGTGGGTGGAAGATACCAGGTATTGGGGGCCCTCTGGTCGCAACACTGGACACAGTCTTTGGGTGCATCTCAGTATGCCGGGATCGATGCATATGATATCAACAGCAGCACCTTCGATGACCGGCAATTTGGAGAATTGTATTCCGGTGCATTAAAAGCATTGGAATATGTAAAAATTAAATCAGAAAAAGAGGAAGAATGGAATTACTATTTCATAGCAACTGTATTGCAGGCCTATACATTTCAGATACTTGTTGATTTGTATGACGAGATCCCTTTCTCAGATGCCTTACAGGGCGAAACCGGAAATCATACTCCTTTTTATGAGAATGGCCGGGATGTTTATGATAGTTTAATTGTACGTCTTGATAACGCACTGGCAAAAGATCTGAATAAAACAGGGTTAACAGATCCTGGCATATCCGATCTGATATTTGAAGGAGATATGGATCGGTGGGTAGAATTTGCGAATACATTGAAGTTAAAAATATTCTTACGTCAAAGCGAAGTAAGACCTGAAATATCCAGACAAGGCATTGAAAAATTATACGAAGAGGAAGTAGATTTTCTCTCAGAAGGAGCATATATGGATTATTTCCAGGATGCATCAGGTGCAAGAAATCCGCTGTATGAAACTGAAGAGAATGTTTTTGGAGGCAATCCAAATCTCATATTAAGTCGTACGCTGCATAGCTTATTGCAGGCAAATAGCGATTATGACAGGCTCGATTACATGTTTTATACACCGGCAGATGGGGGTCCCCATAAATCTTTGGTTCAGGGCAATTACAACGATCCTGAAGAACTTGCGGGCACGAATCACACAAGCTATTCCAAACCCATATTTTTCGCTGGTTCACCTGTGTATTTCATGAGTTCTTCTGAGGCAGGATTTTTACAGGCTGAAGCCATCCTGCGTTATAATGTGAGCTCATATTCTGAAGCCAGAGAGAAATACGATCAGGCCATTACTGATGCTTTCATACGCGTGCTTTCCACATTTCCAATTTTAAGTGAAAATGATATGATTGAAAGAGCAGAATCATTTATTAATGGTACCTATAGACTACCTGCTGAAGGGAGTTCGCTTGATAATTTCATTGAAACTATAATTGTTCAGAAGTGGGTAGCATTGGCGGGCATTCAAAGTTTGGAAACATTTTTTGAGCATAACCGAACTCATTATCCTGAGATAAGTGACTTTTTGCAGGATGAAGAGGATTATGAGCCGGGATATTTTACCGTATCAGCAAACAATGTAACCAGTGGAAAATTCCCAAAACGTCTGATATTTCCTGAATCGGAGATATCGGGAAATCCTAATACACCTGAAACTAAACCTGTTTGGGAAAAAGTGTGGTGGGATACAAAACCGGAATGATTTTTTGTATATGAAAAAGAGTTTTGCATATTATTTGTTAGTCATTATACTGTCTCTCTGGGGTTGTGAAAAGTGGTATACTACAGACGATGTATCACATGTTTCCTGCCTCCCGAAATTCGATTTAACAGGAGGTGAATTTATTTCCATACTAAGATCGGATACAATGGAATTTGAAGATCCCGGAGTTTCAGCCATCGCTGATGAGCAAACTTTAACGGTGTATGCTGCCGGAGAGGTTGATATATCTGAAGTGGGAGTGTATCTGATCAGATATTATGCCTTAAATCAGGATGAGTTGTTAGGAACTGCTGAGAGAATTATAGCTGTTACACATCACAATGTAAGCAGCAATGATCTTTCCGGTTCATATACAACGGATGTTTGGAGCCCTGTGGAAACTAAGATCAGGAAAACAAATAGTAAGGGCCTGTATGAATGTGATGATGTCATGGGATTTCCGGGTCATGAAATTCGTGGTAAATTTGTGGATCTGGGGAATAACGAATTGGAACTGATTCATGGAGAAGGATATTTCGGCAATTATGCCGGATCGGAAGGATCCTATACCAGATCCACACTGTTGTGGACAATATTTCTTATTGATCCGCCTTATGAAGGAGTGGAAATCCCGGTATTATGGAGTAAAAAAAATTAGTATGAAAACGAACATCAGAGTTGTAATTATCCTCTTTTTGCTCACATGTTTTTCCTGTGTGAAAAAGGATTATGATATTGAGTACCAGGATGATTACCCAAACAAGCTTGCCGGCAACTGGGTTGTTTTTGAATTTCCCGGTGGAGAACTCGAAGGCACACTGTATGAACCCTATGATCTGGTAACTTCTCTTGATCCGAACAATCATGGTTTTCTGATCATTGATAAATTATATGATTCAGATGTCAGGGTTAGAGCAGAATATATTGATAGCGCATTTTATTCTCAGATGGGAGAACAATTGGAAGAAATAAGTGCCAATACATTTGAAATTGAATATGTAAGTTTGGATGGTTATATAACAACGAATCCTGTATTGATTGATTTAGCGTATTATCTTGCTTCCTTGTCCTTCGAGAATCTTTCCTTTGAAGAGTCTGATATTGAGGATATTATTTTTATGCATGCAGGATTTTATGATGCCTATGAAACCCTGGTTGATACGGTCGTAATTATGGGATACCGGAAAACCGGATTTGAAGAGACAGATTATTAATATTCGGAATACTTGAATGAAAAAGTTTAAACGTAAATATCGTTGGTTGTTTTTATTCACTGGTGCTTTAACGGTTTTATTTTGTCTTGTTCTGTTTTTAAAACTTGATAAGAAAACTTCATCAGAGATCGAATCAAAAGAACCGGGCTATGATAAACCGGAAGGCTATTATGAATTTTTCCACCGGATATCAACGCCGATTGGAACTAAGGAAAGTGGCTATAAGATAAATTACCGGTATTTGGAGTTACAGAAATCATTGGAAAGCCAGGCCTTTGCTAAATCAACCAAGAGCCTTTTTAACTGGACACACAGGGGCCCGGGAAACGTAGGAGGGAGAACACGGGAAGTTATTATTGATCCTGAAGATCCGACAAACAACACCTGGTTTGCAGCTTCTGCCAGTGGTGGAATATGGAAAACAGTGGATGGGGGAGGATCATGGCAAAATCTTACTGATCACTTACTCAACTTGTCCACCAATGCCATTGCCATGGCTCCTTCAAATCATGATGTATTGTATATAGGAACAGGAGAAGGGTATGGTGGCTTTGGCATGGTAAATGGCAGCGGAATGTACAAAAGCATTGACAAGGGTGTAAACTGGACGGTGATTGATACCACTTTGAAAGATGATAATTTTAAATGGGTAAATAAGATCATTGTTAACCAGGATGATGAGAATGTTGTTCTTGCAGCCACCAATTCGGGAATATTCAGAACCACAGACGGGGGGTTAAGTTGGGATACAAGCTATTATACAGGACACGCAGTGCAGGATATTGCCGTCAATCCGTTGGATTCGAAGACTTTATATGCAGGAGTGAACAGTTGGGGTATCATAAAATCTTACGATCAGGGTGCTACCTGGTTTGACGCCATCAATGGTATTGCAACAGGATATAGATTTTCTGTTACGGTTAGTCCTGTAGACACTAGTTACATTTATACAGGTGTGGAAGCACCCGGACTGGAAACACAAGTTTACATTTCTGATGATGCTGCCGCAAGTTGGAAAAAACTTAACGATTACAACAATACCTTTATTCATTTTTTTGGAGAACAGGGATGGTTTAATAATGTTGTTGAAGCACATCCCTTTAACAAAAATATGGTGTTTATTGGCGGAGTGGATCTGGGTAGCATTGAATTTAAGAATCCAACACAGGTTAGCGAACCGCAGGTTTTAAGGGCAGACACCTTCGGGACGGGTTCCTACATGAGCTTTATTAATTTTGGTGGGATATCTCTTGGTGGAGGAATGTCAACCGGTTTGGATGAGGAGGCAGAGATCGAGGAGGAAGATTTTACAAGCATTGAACTGCGATTTGGCCCCGGAAGGTCACAACTGGCACACAGATTTACCGTTCCTGAAGGTGAAGGTGCAGGTGTCCCTCAGGAAGATTATACCTACCAGGATTATGTTGAAGTAAATTTTGAAGCATGGGATACGGAGAATAACAAGCAATTGATGGTATCTTTCAGAGATCAGGAAAGAGATGGTGAGTTCAAGCTGATAAAAAGAGAGTACGGTGATGAAATAAGTGGAAGAGAGTATATATATGTGCATGCAATAGATTATAACACAGCTCCCGATCCTGAAATTGCCTTAAATGGAGGGCATTATTACAAAATGATGTACTTCTTTTGGCCCACACTTAGTGAAGATCATGATTCCATGCCGGCAGTTCTTCCTGAATCAAAGATAAGCGTGATGTACGGAACACTTCTATTGCAGGATGCCAATACTACCATTCTGGCTGATGCCAATAGAAATGTCGATTTGCATGTGGACCATCACGATTTGAATATCATAATCACCGATGAAGAAAATGAAGAATTTTCAATTCTTGATGCCAACGACGGCGGTTTTGGCTTTTCGATAGATGATGGAAACACGTGGAAACAGATAAACAGGGGATATGTAACTACCCAATTCTATGGTGTAGCTAAAAAACCGGGAAGTCATGAATACATTGGTGGTATGCAGGATAATGGAACCTGGCAGTCACCAATGGGTGAAATTTCAGGAGCAGGATCTGAATATGAAAGAAGAGTGGAAGGTGATGGGTTTGAATGTCTCTGGCATCCGTTACACCCGCATCGTATTTTGGCTTCTTCGTATAATAACATATTCAGAGTGTCAAACGATGGAGGTGAAACATGGAGCTCAGCTACAAATGGCATTTTGGGCGATGGTCCGTTCCTGTCAAGGTTATCGCATTCACGGGATAATCCTGATCTGGTATTTGCTGTTGGCAATCACGGTGTTTACCGGCATATAAATTTTTGTATTGGAAGGTACGAATGGGAATTGATAGAAATTGAAGATGGCTGGGCTGTGAATGACCAGGTCACAAGTTCACATAATGTTGAGGTTTCTCTGGCCAATGAAAGCATAATATGGGCAGGAGCCGGTATGTTTGAAAATCCTGATCTTTCTGTTTTCTTATCAAGAGATTATGGAATAACATATGAAGCAGTAAACCTTTATGAAGAATGGGAAATGGGGTATCTTACCTCCATTGCAACACATCCCGTCGACCCTGCCACGGCGTATCTTCTTTTCTCAATGAACAAAAGGCCAAAAATTCTTCGTACCTCGGATTATGGTGAATCATGGGAAGATATAACGCAATTCAGGAAAACAGATAGCATCAGCAACAATGAATTTCCCGATGTAATGGTGTATTCACTATTGGTTTTTCCAAACAATACGGATATTATCTGGGCAGGTACGGAAATTGGCATTTATGAAAGCCTGGATAATGGGGAGACATGGCATTATGCCGACAATGGATTGCCTGCTGTTTCGGTATGGCAAATGCTAATTCAGGATAACAGCTTGGTCGTTGCCACTCATGGCAGAGGAATCTGGAGTGCTCCGCAATACCCGGGGGCGATTGATGTAAATGAAATAGAAGAAAGAATTCTATTAACTGCTTATCCGAATCCGTCTCATGGTATGATCAACCTAAAACTGGAATCAGCTGATTTTGGAATGGTGAATATTAACATTTTTAGCATAAAAGGCGAAAAGTTGTTTGCTGACAGAATAATCAAGAATGATCATGTATTATACAGCACACTGAACCTGGAAACCTTACAAGTTGGTTCTTACATACTATCTGCTGAAATTCAGGGAAAAACATTTACTTCCAGGTTTATCCTGCAATAAGTATTTCGCCGGGATTTCAACATCATGAAATCAGGTTAAATAGTATTTATTATATTTGCACACCATTTGAAAAGGTAAAAACTCAGTTTACGGGTTAACTTTTCAAGATAATTCTATGCAATGGAAAATTACAAGATCAATCATTTACGTGAACTCGAAGCAGAATCAATCTATCTGATAAGAGAAGTGGCAGCTCAATTTGATCGTCCGGTACTCCTTTTTTCGGGTGGGAAAGATTCAATCGTGATGTATTATCTTGCAAGGAAAGCTTTTTGGCCTGCAAAAGTTCCTTTTCCCCTGATGCATATTGATACAGGACATAATTTCCCCGAGACTATTGAATTTAGAGATAAGCTGACAGAAGAAACCGGTGCCCAGTGTATTGTAAGATATGTTCAGGATTCTATTGATCAGGGAAAGGCAATAGAAGAAACCGGAGTGAATGCGAGCAGAAATGTTCTTCAAACTGTCACCCTTCTTGATGCCATTGAAGAATTAAAATTTGATGCAGCATTGGGAGGTGGGAGAAGAGATGAAGAAAAAGCACGGGCAAAAGAACGATTCTTTTCTCATCGGGATGAATTTGGACAATGGGACCCGAAAAATCAACGTCCTGAATTATGGAATTTATTCAACAGCAATAAAAGAATGGGGGAACATTTCAGAGTATTTCCCCTCAGCAATTGGACAGAAATGGATGTCTGGCAATACATCTATATGGAAGACATTGAGATTCCTGATTTGTATTTCACTCATAAAAGAAAAGTCTTTAACCGCGATGGTGCTTGGCTTGCAGAAGCGGCTTTTATGAAACTCAAGGATAGCGAAGAGTTGAAAGAAATGGATGTTCGATGCAGAACAATCGGAGACATAACCTGTACCGGCCTTGCACTTTCAACTGCCAATTCACTTGAAGATATAATCAAAGAGGTTGCGGCTACAAGAACCACTGAAAGAGGGGGCCGGGCTGATGATAAACGATCGGAGGCAGCTATGGAGGATCGCAAGAAAGAAGGGTACTTTTAATTAAGAATTAAGAATGAATAATGAAGAATGAATAATTATTAATCACAAATAACGAATCACAAATCACGAATTACGAATCACAAATCACGAATGAAGAATTGAGTTGTCGAGTGTTCAAAATATAGAAAAGTATGTAAGGCATTCATATTGAAATGCATTTACATGAAACTCCAAACTCCAAACTCATAATATATAACATATAACTTTTGATTCAGATGTCAGATTTTCAGGAAAAACAGGACGGATATTTAAATATGCAACTCCTGCGTTTTACAACAGCAGGCAGTGTAGACGATGGGAAAAGTACTTTAATCGGACGCTTACTCTATGATAGTAAGGCTATTTTTGAAGATCAGATGGAAGCCATTGAAAGGGCGAGTTTTAACAAGGGAGAAGAACATGTAAATCTGGCATTACTTACCGATGGATTAAGAGCAGAACGTGAGCAGGGGATTACAATAGATGTTGCATACCGCTATTTTGCCACTCCAAAACGTAAATTTATCATTGCTGATACTCCTGGTCATGTACAATATACGCGCAATATGGTCACAGGGGCGTCAACAGCCAACGCAGCTCTTATTCTTGTTGATGCAAGAAACGGCGTTGTGGAGCAAACATTAAGACATTCATTCATTGCATCGCTTCTGCAAATACCACACATATTAATCTGTATAAATAAGATGGATTTGGTGGATTACAGGGAGGAAGTATTTGAAGAAATCAGAAAAAGCTATGAAAACGTTTCAGATAAATTTAATGCACAGGATATCCGTTTTGTTCCGATAAGCGCATTAAAAGGAGATAATGTAGTTGACAGATCCA
This sequence comes from uncultured Bacteroidales bacterium, assembly GCA_964416375.1. Lineage (GTDB taxonomy): Bacteria > Bacteroidota > Bacteroidia > Bacteroidales > UBA10428 > UBA10428. Next base: position 684 of record CAYQDZ010000088.1, on the reverse strand, counting down.
ATAACATGGACTGGTATGACGGACCAACACTTATGTGCCTTCTTGAGCACATCCATATTACGAATGACAGAAATTTTAAAGATCCCCGATACCCTGTTCAATATGTTATAAGACCTCAATCAGATAAATTCCATGATTTCAGAGGTTATGCCGGACGAATGGCTGGTGGGGTTTTTCAATCTGGTGAAAAGATTACCATTTTGCCTTCAGGACTATCGAGTAAAATTCAATCCATTGAAACAATGAATGGAAGTGTTGATAAAGCATTTCCTCCTCAGTCTGTGGTAATGACCCTTGAAGATGATCTGGATATTAGCAGGGGAGATATGATTGTTTCCGAAAACAATCAACCCATGGTCAGCAAGGATATTACCTTCATGTTTTGCTGGCTCAATGAAAAAGCTCTTGAAACAGGCAGGAAATACATACTGAGACATACCACAAATGAAGCCCGTTGTGTTGTGAAATCAGTCAATTTCAAAGTGAATATGAATACATTGGAAAAGAACTATGAAGACAAAAGTGTTGGGCTAAATGAAATTGGCCAGATGACCATTCGGGCGTCCAAATCCATTGTATTTGATCCGTACAAGTCGAATCGGGTTACCGGCAGTGTAATCCTTGTCGATGAGGGTACAAATGAGACCATTTGTGCAGGAATGATATCTTAACCTGCATTATTCA
>CAYQDZ010000087.1:0-11845 GCA_964416375.1 uncultured Bacteroidales bacterium | reverse complement strand
CGCTCAGGGTGACCTTGTTGTATAGGAAGTGCACGTTAGCAGAAAATATTTTAAAGAACCGTAGTGCTCAGCTGGAACAATGGCAGGTACATGGCTATTAAAATGACCATTACCATAAGGCCCACGGCAATGATCATTACGGGTTCGAGCATATTGCCCATCATGGAGGTCATGTGCTTCACCTCATCGGTGTATTGCCTGTAGAGTTTGGAATACAATTGTCCCACCTGGTTTACCTCCTCTCCCACTTTGGTCAGTGCCACAAGCTGCTGATCAAAGACTTTCTGCCGCTTCATCCCCTCATGCATCTGTCCCCCTTTTTCAATTTCCTTCTGGATCTCTGCAATGGCTTCCTGCATCGGGTAAAATGCGATCATTTTCTTAACCATTTCCAGGGCCTGGAGCAAAGGTACCTGGCTCAGGGTCAGCAATGAAAGCGAATGACAGAACCTGGCATGCATCAGTCTGCTGATCAATCTGCCGACAAAAGGGATCCGTAAGACGAACAGAGCAGAATACTTCTTGAACCATGCATGCTTTTTCAGATATACAATAGCTACAATAGAGGCCACGATAAAAAGAAAGATGCCAAACAGGTGATTTGAAAACCAGTCTGATAAAGCCAGTACTTGACGGGTAAGGACAGGCAACTCACCTCCAAAGCGCTGAAAAACTCCTGCAAACATAGGAACAACAACATTCAGCATAAAAAGAACAGCAGCTATGGCTACCACCATAACCATAAGTGGGTATGACAATGCCCCTGTCAACTGTCTGCGCTGTTGTATACGCAATGCAAAGTAATCGGCCAGTTCTGCCAGTACATCCTGGAGTTTTCCGCTTTCTTCACCTACTTTAATACTATAGTATTCATAATCGGTAAATTGTCCTGTTTCTTTTATCGCATCAGAGAAGCTCAGGCCACCAATAACATCATCAAAAATCTGAGTGAATATTTTCTTATGATTTTGTGTATGCTTATCCTCCAGAAAGATCTGCAGGGCCGATCCCAGGTCAATGCCCGCTGAAAACAAAACTCCCAGCTGATTGTAAAAGCGTTCTTTCTTGGTATCGTTGATCTTTTTCTTTCTGAAATTAATTTCGCGGCTTAAAAAATCAAAATTGATACCCGGGCCCTTAGGCTTTTCATCTTGCTGTTTCTTTTTTTCTTTTATTTTCCGGATGTCAATTTCCATTAGTTTTGTTTCTTAAAATTACGAAATAGAGTTGCTGAACAATATTCTTTTGTGAAAGATAACTGAATTCTTCTTTCAGGTTCTGCTTCAAGCTCCAGTTCAATATCTCCTATAAGCTTGTTGTATTCGGTCAGTACATTCAGGGATACATCGACTATTCTGAGTGGAATTGTATCTGTTGCCATTTCAGTTTCTCTTACAATCCAATCGCTGTCAAACAGATATTCCACTTCATCGTTCGCAAATACGATGCGGATCTCATCCTCTGAAGGCGCATATATTTCCTTTGCCAGGGCAATGTCTTTTTGCAAGGCAAATTGAAAGCGGTGGAGCTGTGAATATGCACTTTCCTGCTGATAAATCGATTGCAGATAATGCCTGAACTGGGTGAAATAAAGAAATGTCAGGCCCACAACAATACCGCTAAGCATCATGACCATCAGCAATTCCAAAACCGTGAAGGCCCTTATTTTATTATTCATCTTCCATTTCATCGGCTATTATGATTTTCTGCCTGTTAGCAATTACTTTTTCTTTATTGTCAAATACCTGAATGGATATGTGCAGCAGTTTGTTCTCTTTATCGATCCATTCTATTGTTTTTTCCAAATGCAATCCTTCTTCCTCCATTTCTTCACTCAGATAATTTTCTGTTTTCAGACATTCACTTAATACCCTGTTTGCCATCGCAGATGCCCGGGCAGTTTGATGAATGTTGATTTGGTCCCTCATTCTTGTGACCACAAAAAATGCCGCCGTGATGGAGAAGAAGATGATCATCAGGGCGATCAAGGGTTCCAGAATGCTGGCTTTCAGCTTGTATTTTATCATTCTAACCATTCTATAACCTGGTTTATTGATTTTTTTTCCGGGTCTTCAAAAATGAGCCCGCTGGCAAAAGAAGTTTCAAGTCCCGCAGGATCTATCCATGCATTCAGTAAGTGGTTTTCATAATATCCCTGCCGTGTTTGAAGAAAAAACTTATCGCAATACAAACTACCGAAAATCTTTCCTTTATGCTCTATCTTTCCGGCACAATAAACCAGTCCGTAGATCTCTGATCCTGGCTCCGTTTTGATCTGAACATCCGGGTTTTCGGCAATTTCGGCATAAGCAACTATACAGCCCTCAATACGACTATTTGTTCCAACACCAAGATAGGTTGATGATCTGCCTATTCCTGCTCCTGCTATGGCACTGGGATATTGAAGAACAACATCATGTCCAAGCAGGACACTGTCGAGAGCAAAAAGCTGTACCTTCCCCTCAAAACCCGATTTCACAACTATAACCGGCGCAATACAAATGATGTTCTGTAATTTAGCATCTTCTCCTATAATGATTTTTTGTTGAGACTGGATGATGTAATTGCCTTGAATGCTCAAATTATCCAGCACTATATAAGCTTCACTCAGTATTCTGATGCTTGTATTCGTAAAATCGTTTTGCAGATCATTCTGGTTGAGAATTTTCTCCGATACCACACTATCAGTATGAAACTGTGCCTCAAACAAATTATTCTTTGAATATTCGGCAAAAGCATCAGAAAGAGGAGGCAAAGTCTCTTTGCTCCTGCCTGTGGATCCATCGACAATGTTTCGGTATTTGAATGATTTGCCTTCAATGTATGCTTTGCGGGCACCAAGTTTTGGCAGGAAACAGTTACCGGACAGATACGTATCGCCGGCAACGGCAAGGTAATGGCCATGATCTGTAAGATATAGTCCTACTGCCGATTTCCCTCCTGTTTTGTATCCGTAAAGAGCTGTCCGGTTTACCTGATGATTTTTTCTTTCCGACTTCGCCGAAACCATGTTGTAAACACCCCAATGCTTTTTCCGAACCTGCACTTCACATAAAGAATCATCATACAGAAAAAGACTTTGTGCCTGATCATAGTCCACAAGATCTTCATTCTGCATGGCCATGTTTATTGCTGAATGGGTATTGTCAGTCAATTGCTGGAATATACTCAATGAGCTGATTTCTACAAAACCATAATACCTGGAAAGTATGAACAAAAATGCATATACTGCAGATACAAAGGATATGATAATAGCCAGGTAAAGTGCACGTGCCCTGATCCTTATTTTAAGGAATTTTGCAATCATTCTTCATTTTCAGGCATTACTGTTGTTGAATCTTGTCCGGCAATTTTTTCTTCATCAGGTTTCCATATCTTCATCTTCCCTGTTTCCCTGACCTGCTCCTCTCCTGTTTTATAATCTTTTGTTTCTACAAGTTTTCCTTCATTGTTGTAGATCTTTACTTTGCCATCTACCAAACCATAATGATAGTCAAGGGATTTCATAAGTACTCCGCTGGCATCCCAATGCTTCCATGTACCATGCTTAAGTCCGCGTTCAAAATTGCCCTGCGTAATAAGGTTTTTTTCCTTATCAAATACAAGGTATTCCCCTTGCAGAAGGTCCCCTGAATAGCCTCCCATATTTTGGTTGATCTTCTCCTGGTTGTACCAATAGTACATCAGCCTGTCTGATGTTTTGATATTTTCCTTGTGAATAAGTATATGGGCTCTCAGGGTGGAATCTTCATATTTTACTACTATCTCCCTGATCATAGGCTGCCATTCAGGTCCCTGAGAAAACAAATTGTTACATAGAGTAAAAAATAATACAGATAAAATGATTTGAAGGAGAGTACGGATCTTCATGATAATCGGTTTTAATGAATCAATACATTTCTGATAAATATAGAATTTCCATTGTGTTCAAGTCTATTTTGAAGATATCTTACGAAAGATTTTTTCTTCATTTTCGTAGACAAGCTGCACTGAATCGTTGTATATTTTTAATAGCTTAATCTGATTGTTCTCATCTCCGGTCTGCAGAATTGTTTTTGCATTGTTAATTCTTAGCAATGCCAGCCGCTGATCTTTGTTCATGATAACACCATAATATTCAACCTGGGGCCATACAACCCTGCGCATTAGTGTTGTTCTCCTTGCTGTTCTTTTATATTTTGGCTGTGATGTTGCTTTCTTTTGAACAGTGGTGACAGGGGAACTTATTCTTTGTGCCTTGAAAGGATCAGGATAGTTGGCAAGAAGGGTATATCCTTCTTCAATTGTGTCTGAATGGACTTCTGAATACGGTAAATAGTCTTCCTGATTGTAATCGGCCGATCCTTTCATATTGCTGATGATGGTCCAGGCAATGGCTCCCCAGACAATGGCTGTTGCCGGTATTAATATGTATAGTAATTTGCGGTTTTTCATTTCGTATTACACGACTGTTTTTCTCTATTCTTCTTTATAAATAAAAAATTTACTGATATTACTGTATTCACTCTGATTTCCCGCTGCATCTACCGATTTTACTTTAACATAATACTTGCCATCGGGATAAGAACTAACCGATAATTCTGTATCGCTGATGAATAATGATTCAATAATGTCCGTAGAATGAAAAGCAGAATCACTTGCCACAACAATGCTATCAGAAATGGATGACAATGAACCTGAAGGATGTCTCCATTCAATAGAATATGGTTCAGCGCTGATGGTATCTCCACTCAATACAGGAATTGTAATGACAGGCTTGTCAGGTGAAGTGGTATCAATGATCAATGGCCGATAGTACCACGTTGTTGAAGAATTGGAAGTTTCATCGTAAGCCTGAACACCCCATTCATACCTGCCTTCATTTAAAATAATAGTTACCGTATCGTATTCCGTATTGATAGGAGTTATTACATCCTGTCCGGTCAGCCAGCTGGAATCACGAATTCCAAAACTATAGCGTGTAGCTCCGGGTACAAGGTCCCAACGGAAAAGAATTTCCTGGTTGTTGGTGTTAAAATTGACCTCCGGCTGAATCAATATAACGGGCAGATAGACTAAATCACCCGTTGTATCTATTGTTATGGAAAACACTGAATAGGGAGTTGAACTGACTGAGTTGAGCGCACTAACACCCCATTCATATTCGCCAGGAGCAAGAGTTCCCACATAGTTATTCCCTGTCAGGTTTGTATCGGCAATTAACCTGAATACAGAATCAAAGCTTGGTGAAACGATGAGCAAATTATAAGATTCTGCATCAGGAACATGTTCCCACCAAAATGTATGTTGCTGGTAGGCTGTCTTAATGCCATCGGCAGGGGCAAGAAGAAACACCTCTTCTTTGTTCAGATCAGGTTCTGTAAATAGAGAACAAGATGTGATTCCAATTGAAATCACTACTCCTAATAATAACTTATTCATCTTCATTGCTCTTTAAATTTCTGTAATTTTGAATATAAATGCGGCTGAATACATTACGCCGCCTGGTTTTGCGATCTGTCTCTGCATAATACTCTACAGATACCAATCTTCCAACTTTTTTATGTACTTCAAGTTGGTAAAGAACTTTCAGCAGATCCGGAAATCTTCCTGTTAAAACAACAGTATGTGTCTCAATCTGAATATTCATTTTTCGATACAAATGTCGGGCCGGGTATTCATAAACAGATGTATTGTTTGTTGATGACAGATTGCCGGCTTTCTCAAGAATGACCTCATGATTATCATCCGATCGGATACCCTCATTGAAATATTTAGTATTCAATTCCAATACCTGTTTTTTTAAGAGAGCCGTCTGCTGAGGAATATCCTCAGCTTCAATGGACATTTTTTTCAAAACCCTGGTCTTCCGCATCTCCGTAATTGTGCTTTTTAATGCAACATGATAGCAGATAAGCAATACGATCAACAGGATACCTGCTAACAAATAGAATTTCTGTTTTTCAGAGATGTTCTTAAGCATTAGTACAAAATTTGAAATTCAAATTTTCCTTTATTGCCTGCTTTTTCATAGGCAATGATCTCAATATCACGTATCCAGTCAAAATGATTCAATTCCCTGATCCAATCGTTTAAGAGGATACTTCCACTACTTTCGCCTTTTACTCTGATGAATACACTAAAATGCAGAGGCTTATTTGCCTTTATCTTATCTTCCATGGGATTGATGGTCAATTCATTTAAAACAACTCCTTTAGGCACGGTAGATGCAATTCTGTCGGCATATAAACCATATCGCGTATTGAATTTAAGTCCCACCTGGTTGATCAATTCGTTTTTTATCATGATCTCGTTGCGCAATGAATCACGCTGATTAAAAAATGCTTCGTAATAGGCAAGCTTATCTGATAGTGACTGATTTTTACTGCGCATGGTATTGAAAAGAAAAAAATTTATGAGCAGCAGTAAAAACAAAAAAACCAATGATCCCAATGCGAAGTATTTGTTTATCTTTTTAAAAAAATAAGATTCTTCATCGGTATGAAGTGTATTACCAGATACAGTATCATACCCCTTATGGTTTGTGAGATAAGAAAAAGCCAGTGAAAAAGGAAGTGCAAGACTGTTGCTGATTGATTCCCCTGCCACTTCAAAGTATTCTTCATTGAATTGCTCAGCAGGCAAAATCTCATTTAATTCTTCGTTTACTATCTTTATCTGATATCCGGGCACATGCATTATTTTCCCTTTCATCAGCCCATATTGAAAAAGAACAGCAATGGATGCAGCACCAATTGAATAACCAAGAATATCATAACCGGAAGTATGAATATCCCTGCCAATTGATTCCAGGCTGTCACTGCGAAGAGCAGAAACAAAAACCTCATTTTTCTCATTCTTTACCAGGGAAAGGGTGAAATCAGATTCTTTTGCATTAGGTAAAATATGATTCAGGTATTTTTCTCCGGGATCTTCATCTAGTTTTCTTGAAATCACCGAGCGTCCTGTAACACTGATCCAAACAGGTATTTTTTTATCGAGATGATCCTGCAGGGCTGTAAATCCTTCCAATTCCTTTGCCGATGACAGGGTTATGATCTTACCCTTTTCAATTTTCAGCAAAACAAAAGATATGGTGTATGCATCACTTTTGGAGTAATGTACCGATACTCCTGCAACAACATTGACCAGATGATCTTTTATTTTATCTAATTGTATCAATTTACAATCGTAGGTTTAATAAGAACGCTGAGTTTTGAATCTGATTTTTCATATTTTCTGCTGCTGAAAAACCACTTGATAATTGGTATGCGTGATAACAAAGGTGTTCCCGAACCGGAATCGCTTTTTCTTTTTTCCAACAATCCTCCCAACAGGATCATTTCCTGGTTCTTCACTCTGATTTGCGATGTAAAATCACGATTTACAGAACCCGGCGGTGCCGTTTTGGAAATTCGCTCGGTAAAATCTGACTGGTGTACTTCTATTTCGAGCGTAATTTGCTCATCGGCTGATACAACAGGTTTTATCTTAATTGACAATTCCGCATTGACTGCCTTATATTCCTGTGATGTGGATTGCTGAGGATTTTGAGTGCCATAGAGATGAGTCTGCTCTTCAAGATAATACTCTGTATTACCAATCGATAGCGTTGCTTCATGACCATTTAGTGTGGCAAGCCTTGGTGTTGAAGACAGATCAACAAATCCCTGTTGTTCAAGGGCTTGCAAAGAAACATAAAAATTTGGTGTCACCTTCCCTAAATTCACCCATCCTATATTGTTTAATATTTCATTTATTTCCTGTGCTCCTAGCTGCATATCAATACCGGGAAGCACTGTACCTCCTGTCGGTACGGGTTCTTCTGCAATTCCGGCCTGAATTCCCGTGGCTACTGCAATTGATTTATTCACATACAGAATAATTACTTCTATCATGATTACCGGAACCACCTTATCTATGTCATGAATGAAATTTTCAAAGGTTTCAACCTGGTATGCCGCTCCTGATACCAACAAACTGTTCATTTCTGAAAACTCTATAATATCCAGATTCGTCGTAATATCCTCAGGAATAAAATCAAGCAGGGTTTCAATAGAACGGTTTTCGAGATGAATCACCTTATGTTCATTAAAATCAAACAGGTTACGCTCTCCGATAAGATAAATATCCTTTGATTTTCTGAATCCGATCTCCGTACCACCAAACAGGTTGTTAAATATATCATCAATGCTCTGACTCCGTAATTGCATGGTAGCAATTTCTTCGATCTTGGGAGAAAGAAAATAACTAAAACCTGCTTTTTCCGAAAGTTCTTCAATCACAACAGGAATGGGAGCATTACTTGCAGTGATATTGAATATCCCATCCGAAATCATTACAATATCTAAGAGGTAATTATTACTGCCCTGGCTTTTTTGTTGCGATCCTCTCCTACTGCTTCTATCCTGTCCTTGCGATGGACCAACATCCTGTACTTCTTGCTCAAGGATAAAAAAATTATCGTCTGTTTGTTGCAATTGAAGGCCATTTGAATAGGCCAGTTTTTCCAATGCATTTACTAAAGGTGTTGACTCAAGGTAAATGCTAATGGTCTTTGCTGAGGCATTTGGCGTAAGGATTAAGTTGGCCTGAGTATTTTGGGTTATCTCTCTGGTAACCTGCTCAATAGGTGCGTTGGAATAATCAAGCGAAATGAGTTGGTTTTCTTCATCCCAAATCACTGATTTTGTAGAACTGTATTTGTCATCACTTGCTTTTGTTACCGAAATAATATTCCCGGTTATTTGCAAATCAAGCTGGTGTTGCCGACAGATATAAACCAACATATCTTTCACCTGAACATTAGCAAAATTATTTATCACCTTAAAATCAAGTCCTGGCTGAACATCAAGATTCAGACCGGAACTCTTTGCTACTCCACGTAAAAATTCATCAAGCGTTACATCAGAAACCGAGATGCTTACCTTGCTGTTTAATGCAGGGATATCCTTTGATTTTACAGTAAGAAGGGAGTCAAGCTTCGTATAGTGATCTTGCGCAATAGCAAAAGTGAAACATGAAGCTATAATAAATTGCAACAAACTTAGAGTGATGATTTTGAGACGCATGGCATTTAGTATGTTCCGGTTAATAGTATAGGGTATATTTCTTCAATTGATGTTTTGCCTTCACAAAATAAATCAAATGCTGATTCGTGCAAAAATTTAATTGAATATTTTTCTTTAACAGTTTCAGAACTTAGAGTTCCTTCGCGAATATGTCCTGCTATTTCTCCTGTAATGGGTATCACTTCATACACTGCTTTCCTGCCTTTATAGCCGGTAAAAAAACAATGATCACAACCCACAGGGATAAAATGTGATTTTGGTGTTCTTGCATGGTGATAGTTATGTGGAAGATAAGATACATCAAATTTCTGCTCCTTCTTGCATTCGGGACAAAGTACTCTTACCAATCTTTGAGCAACAGACAAATTGAGGGTGCTGGCTATTAGGTAATCAGGCACATCCATATCCGATAACCTGGTAATGGTGCCAATAGCAGAATTTGTATGGATTGTAGAAAGCACCAAATGGCCTGTCAGAGAAGCACGTGTAGCCATTTGTGCCGTATCGGGATCACGTATCTCTCCCAACATAATAATATCAGGGTCCTGTCTCAGAAATGTTCTTAATGCACTGGAAAATGTCAATCCTATGGCTTCCTTTAGTTGCACCTGGTTTACCCCTTCAAGTGTATATTCAATAGGGTCCTCGATGGTAATAATATTTACTTCAGGTTTGTTCAGTATTTTTAGGGTTGCATACAAGGTGGTTGTTTTTCCTGAACCAGTAGGTCCGCTGATTAAAATAATGCCGTTGGATTTTTTTGTCCCTTCCAGATAATTTTCCAGTTGCTCCTTTGAAAAGCCAAGGGTATTGATATCAATATCTGTTGATTCTTTGTTAAGCAATCTCATCACTACTTTCTCGCCAAACATTGAAGGTAAGATTGATACCCGAATATCAAAAGCTTTGTCTTCGTCTTTGAAAAAAATCCTTCCATCTTGTGGCAAACGCTTTTCAGCAATATCCAGGTTTGATTTGATCTTAATCTTATTCACAAGCGCAGGATATTCCTCTTTTGCAATAGTATATCGCTCAATCAGCTTTCCGTCAATTCGGAATCTTACCCTGTTTTCTTCCTCATAGCTTTCAATATGGATATCGGAACTTCCTATTGAATAGGCTTCGTATATTAATTCAAATAAAAAATCTTCCGTCTTTTGTCGTGCTTTTATATTCCTCTGATCGCGGTTCCGGGGATAAAGTTTTGATAATGCCTGATCCATCTCCGTGCTCTCTGCCTCAGTGAACCTGATGGATTTGCCAAACAGAATTTCCAGCTCTGCTTCTAAATTGTATGATGCATGTTCTTTATCGACATAAAAATCGATATGGTTGTTTTGCAAATTGAAAGGAATGATATGGTAATGCCAAGCCTGCTCGGGTGTAATAGTCTGCAGAATACTTAAAGAAATATTTTGATTGGTTATTTCGCTCATTACAAAACAATAAAATGTATAACAGCATTATCATTGAATAAATTGAAAGCCATTATTTCTGTAACTACCAAAACAGCTGCAAATAAAACGGCCATACTTCCTGCCAGGGGGAATGCTCCCTGTAAACGAAAAAATACGGGTTTAATTACAAGTACCAGTGCTAATGCCATCACAAAAAAAAGTATAAAGTTCAAAGGTGAAAATGAAGCACACAATACAGGAAAAAATAAAAGGTCCCCTGCTCCGATATGACTAATCAGAGGATTGAAAACTTTTTTTCTTAGCAGGAATAATGCGATAAATGAAAACAACACAATGGAGGCACAACCCAAAAGGTTTATTCCCAAAAAAGATAGAGCAGGCTTTACAGAATTGAGTAACAACAATCTTATCAGTGCGGTTATCACTGCCAACAAAAGAACATATAACGGAATAGCCATATGTTTAAAATCGTAAACAACAATAGCCAGCAATAAACCGATTAAAACAATGGTAGTAATATGCATGGTCAGTCTTTAGTAACTTCAATAAGTTTTTTTTCCTGGTCTATTTCCCAAACGTTGAAATTCCCATCACCATCGAAATCAACCACCGCAGTTGCCCGGGCAATAAATCCTGTGGCATCAGCACTGATTATTTCAACCATGTAATTTGCCGTGCCATTTTCCGTTACCAGGGTGACCTGTTCAAATCCTATTTCTTCCAGATCGATTGAATAACGAGAATACATGTAAAAGTGCCCTTTCTGTAGTGCATGTACATGTCCCAGTTGCATCTGTGCCTCTGTGCTTTTTGCTTTTGAGATCAAAGGCATCAGTCGTGGAAGAGCCAGCAGAACCAGGATACCAATGATCACCAGTACAACAAGAAGCTCAGTAAGTGTAAAGCCTGGTAGTTTTTTTTTGAGAGCAGGTTTTATAAGGGTCATAGCCATTCATTTAGGGTTTCAATTTCAATGTCTTTTTTAAATATTTCACTTCACTTAACCAATAAAACTCATTAAAAACTAAGTAGAACCGCAGAAGACACAACTCAAAGGTAAAAATTTATTTGAGATATGAAACTTTTAATATACCTCTAATAAACAGAGGTTTGAGTAATTTAGAATGAATAAAGTCAATGTTAGTTCCGGAAGACAAAAAGCTTTGTGTAATCGGTGAGAAGATGAGAAGGTGAGATGGTGTGTAATTGTTGAATTGTGGAATCGTTTAACTGGTGAACTGATGAAATGATGAACTGGTGAACTGATGAAATGATGAACTGGTGAACTGATGAACTGGTGAAATGATGAACTGGTGAAATGATGAACTGGTGAACTGATGAAATGATGAACTGATGAAATGATGAACTGGTGAACTG
>CAYQDZ010000086.1:0-11862 GCA_964416375.1 uncultured Bacteroidales bacterium | reverse complement strand
ATGTAAATGAAAACGCAGCCTATACAGGCGCAACACCATCCTTAAGCGGAGATGCACCCATAGGCAATGTAACCTATACAATAAGTGGCGGCGCAGATGCAGCCGACTTTACCATCAATGCCACAACAGGCGTTGTAAGTATGGTGGCAAGAGATTATGAATCTCCTGCCGATGCCAATACGGACAATGTATATGAAATAGAGATTACAGCAACCGACGATGATGGTAACAGCGACAGCGAAGACTGGACGGGAACCGTAAATGATTTGAATGAAGGTCCAACTGACATCATTTTAAGTAATAGCACAATCATTGAAGGTCTTCCTTCCGGAACATTGATCGGTATTTTATCCACTACAGATGAGGATGCAGGAGATAGTCATACGTATACTTTGGTAGCAGGTGCTGGTGATACGGATAATATCAGCTTCCAGATTGTTGGGGGTGAGCTTCAAAGTAATACTGTATTTAACTACGATGTGCAATTTGTATTCTCCATCAGAGTTCGCACAACAGATAATGGAACAGGAAATCTAATTTTTGAAGAGGTATTTACTATTACTGTATTGGACGGTAATTTAGCACCTATAGATATAGATTTAAGTAATGATATGGTTGATGAAAATCAGCCAGCTGGTACTTCGGTTGGAATTCTTTCTACTACCGATCCTGATGCAGGTGATAGTCATACGTACTCATTGGTTGCAGGAGCAGGAGACACTGATAACGGTAGTTTCCAGATTATTGGAAATGAGTTGCAAACAAATATCGCAATCGATTTTGAAACTCAAAATTCATTCTATATCAGGATAAGGACCTCGGATGACGGTACAGGTAATCTGACTTATGAAGAAGAATTTAGTATTACAGTCAATGATGTAAATGATGCTCCGATATTTACGAGTACTCCCATTCTCATAGCTACAGAAAATATTATGTATACATATGATATTATTACAACAGATCCGGATTTTAGCGATATACTAGTGATTACAGCACCGACTTTACCATCCTGGTTAAGTTTGACAGATAACGGAAATGGTACAGCTTTATTAAGTGAAACACCTTCCGGTGCAGAAATTGGTGATCATGATGTTGTATTGGATGTAAGTGATGGTTCTTTAAGTACTCAACAATCTTTCACAATAACAGTTTCCATTAATTATGTAGCTCCAATTGCAAACGATGATGCTCTAATCACAGATGAGGATGAACAAATTACTTTCAATGTGCTGGATAATGATCAAAATCCGGATAATGAAATACTTACTGTTGCTACAATTGGTCAATCTGGCTATAATGGTAGTGTTTATCTGTCTAATGCAGGTGAATTAACCTATATACCAAATCCGGATTATTACGGAGTTGATTCGGTTAGTTACTCAGTTTGTATTGATGGCGCACCAAGTTATTGTGACATTGCCAAGGTACGAATTACAATCAATCCCGTGAACGATGCTCCGGTTGCAGAAAATACAACCATAGATGTTTATCAGACAGGGGTTGTGGAAGTTTGTTTGCCGGTTACCGACATTGATTCAGATGATTGCATATTGACTGAAATCATAGGTAGCAGCAGTCAAATACCGTTCAGCATGTGGAATAATGATCTTCTGTGTTTTGAATATGAAACGCCGGATAATTATTCGCTGGAAGAAAATCTTCAGTGTGTAGTCTGTGATAATGGAATCCCAACTCAGTGTGATACTGTTATGCTTACCCTGAGATATGATATGGAAGAAATATTCGAGATTACAGAGGGAATATCTCCCAACGACGATGGAGTAAATGATATCTGGATGATACATGGAATTGAAAATCACCCGGATAATATTGTGGAAATCTATAACCGATGGGGAAACCTAATATTTGAAGTGAGTAATTATGATAACAACACAAATGTTTGGGATGGCTTAATGAACCGGGGAATGCATCTTGGTAAGAAAGCCTCATCTGGCACCTATTTCTTCATTCTCGAACTTAAGAATACGAATCAGACGAAAACGGGATACATTATCATCAATTAAAAGAATGTTGGGAATACCCAAACTAATAGTTGTCACATTAAGAAACAAATAGTGATGAAAGTAAAAGCAACAACATATTCAGATATGAATCAGGCAGGCATTGTTAAGAGCCAATGTTTTTTTCACTGGCTAATTGTTCTCATTTTGCTGATAATAGGTTCATTAGCACCCACCAAAGGCCAGGAATTTAAGTACTACACTCAATATATGTTTAACGGTCTTGCAATTAATCCTGCCTATGCTGGCGTGCATGACTGTATTACACTCACAGGAGATATAAGAAAGCAATGGGTGGGGATTAAGGGAGCACCTTCAACACAATCACTTTCTGTACATTCACCTATTCTGGACAATCAATTCGGACTGGGATTACTTGTAATTAATGATAGAGTTGGAGTAACATCTCAGCAGGAAGTAAGCATTAATTATGCTTACAGACTAGGGTTTCCAAACTATAGTTTATCATTAGGTTTAAAACTTGGTTTTAATACCGTGAAAAACAGATTTGATGAACTTTTGCTGGATGATGCAAATGACATAAATTTTCAGGATAATACATCTGCTTTCCTTCCTGTTTTTGGGCTTGGTGCATACCTTAAAGCCCATAAATACTATATTGGATTCTCTATACCTTATTTATATAGGTTTGTACATAAAAAATATAATGATTATAACATTGATCAACAAAGAATCATCTTTCTGACTGGGGGATATATTTTTAAGATTAATAATGATTTTAAAGTACGTCCCAGTATCTTAACAAAAACTTATTTCGGATCTGTCTTTGAGATGGATTTGAATGCAAATGTTTACTATAAAGACGATTACTGTATTGGGTTATCCTATAAATCTCTTAATTCCTTGGCTATTATTCTGGAGTTTGGTATTAATAAGACTTACTATATTGGCTATTCATATGATTTAGCAACTACAAAACTTATTAAATATCAATCTGGAACTCACGAGCTATCGATTAATGTTTATCTCAATCGAAAAGACGATACTAAAATTATCAATCCAAGATATTTTTAGTATATTATAGATTCTTTCAGAAGTATTTCAGGTGTTATTGGAATTACTCCTAAAAAATGGAATGGATAGTTACTCAGGAAACTCAAACTCTTCATTCAGAAGCATTTCATTGCTAATGGGAATTACTCCTGCTTTCTCGCATACCAGACCACCGGCAAGATTTGCCAGGCTTGCGGTTTCAAAAGCATCCAGTTCAGAGGCTATTGCCAGCGCTGTAACGGCTATTACAGTATCTCCGGCACCGGAAACATCTGCTATATCGCGTTCTTCAGCGGGTATAACTTTATATCCTGATCCATTGCTGACAAATACACCCTTTTCAGACAGGGTGACCATTACATTTTCGATATGATTTTTTTGATGCAGGAGTTGAATGGCTTTATAAATACCATCAGAATCAGACTTTTTCAGGGCTATGTTCAATCCTTCTGCCAGTTCTTTGAAATTGGGTTTAAAAAGCGTCACAAATTTATAATTCAGAAAACTACGCTTTTTTGGATCAACCAGTACGGGGATATTTTTCTCCCTGGCAATATGAGTAACTCCTTCGATAATGCCTGGAGTTATAACTCCTTTATCGTAATCCTGAAATATGAGTGCGTCTATAGCCTGGCCATTTATTACTTTTACAATCCTTTCCAGAAGTTCAGATTCAGTTTCTTTATCAAGAAATGAAGTGATTTCGTGATCCACTCTTAACAATTGCTGATGATTGCCAATAACCCGGGTTTTTAGTGTAGATTTTCTCCCAACAGCGGCAATTATTCCATCAGCTGTTAAATCCCGTTTTATCAGGAGCTTTTTGAAATTTTCTCCCACCTCATCGTCCCCGATTACCGAACATATAATTGGTTTTGCTCCAAGTGATTTCACATTGATGGCCACATTTGCTGCACCTCCCATTCTGAATTCTCTTTTTGTACAGGAAACAACAGGTACCGGAGCTTCAGGAGATATACGATATACATCTCCCCACAGATACTCATCGACCATTACATCACCAACAATGAGTATTTTCTTTTTTGAAAATGTCTTAAGAATCTGTTGCAGATTTGCTTTTGTGGACATGAAAATTGTTTTGCTCTCACAAATATAAGCTTTTCAACGATTTGAGAGAACCTGCTTTTTCATTCAGCTATATAGACTGCAATAATCACTGGCAAGGATCAGGAGTATAAGAATTATTTCAGTTTCTTCCGTCTTTTTTTGACTTTGAGCTTAGCTCCATTCATATTCTTTAGTGCTTTTGCTAATTTTCCTTTTAAGCCTTTCACTTTCTTTTTACCGGCCTTGTTCTTTTTTGCTTTCTTTATTTTCTTTTCAAGTCCTTCTGCCTTATTTTTTGATTTTTTTAATTTCTTTTTGATCTTATCAGTTTTTCTTCTCTTTTTAGCCATGGTTTTTTCGGATTTAACGGATTTTGATTTTTTCTTTCCTTTTAATTCGTTTATCTCTACATCAGGTAACTTTTCTATGACTTTAGCCGGAGCTTTTTCTTTATCATTTGTTATTTTGGTTTTTTCATGAACAGGTTTAATCGATGCGGATCTGGAAGAAGCGGGAGTTTTAATATCCTGTGCTGAGGGCAGTGTTTTTGTGGTTCTTTTCACTGCAGGTTTCCGTGTAACCGGACTTTTTCTTTGAGTAGCGGCTCTGTTTGTTGATCTTCTGGTTGTTCCTGAAGCTGAAGTGGAACTTCGTTTTTGAGTGGTTGTCCGGTTTTTAGTAGTTTTTTGAGGCTTAGTACTTTGAGTTGATTTTCGAGTTTGTTTTAGGGCTTGTGTTGGCTTCTCTTCCTTTCCTGATAATTCACCGGCTTTGTTTTTCTTTGAATCTGTCATTTCCTTAATAAATTATGTATATTAATTGTAGATAAAATTAAAATTTAATTTTTACAACCATTCGGTTTTTACCTTAAAAGATGATTAAATCTTTGTAGTAATTGCATGCCATAACTATCAGTATGAATAGCCAATAGTTAACAAGATTATTTTTTCTCCAATACCATAAATACATCATTTCCATAAAAAAACAGGTTAAATAGCTGAGTTTAAATTTTTCCAATAATGGAAATCTTTCAACTGAAATACCTTAGTGATCATTGATGAATTTTGAAAAGCAGGGAAAATACAACCATCTGTAAACATTGTCATAGTCTTTCATCTCAGCAAATCTCAAAGCAATAGTATTTGACATAGTTAGTGATTTATCAGGTATGCATCAGTTGAATAGAATGATAACTATATTTATATAACAAATCATGGTTAGAATTTGCTAAGGAAACAATAAATTTGAAAATAAATACAACCAAAACAATATGAATAAATTCAAAATTACGATCGTACATTTTTTTGTTTTCTTTCTGTTTCTTGCAAGTTCCTGTACGAAGCAAAATACACGCATTATAACGGACTTTTATACGGGCTGGAAATTCCATTTTGGCGATATTGAACTGGCCTATAAAGCTGAATTTTCTGATACCTTATGGCGTGATGTAAACATACCTCATGACTGGAGTATCGAGGGTGAATTCAGTCATGAACATCCGGCGTCTCCCGGAGGAGGGGCATTGCCTGGCGGCATTGGATGGTACCGAAATCATTTTAACTTGTCGACAGACGATAAGGATAAATTGATTTTTATCGATTTTGACGGTGTGTACATGGACAGCAAAGTCTGGATAAACGGGCATTTTTTGGGAAGGAGGCCCTATGGTTACATTTCTTTTCGCTATGAACTTACACCTTATCTTCATTATGGAGATTCTGTCAATGTCATTGCTGTCAGGGTAGATAACTCATTGCAACCTAATTCTCGCTGGTATTCGGGTTCGGGGATCTACAGAAATGTGAGGTTGGTAAAAACCAACAAACTATTTATTGATCACTGGGGTACTTACATTGTTACCCCGGATATTCATGATGAACTGGCAGAAGTCTCTATGCAGACTAAAGTTCGCAATACAACAGAAAATGACCTGAAAGTGACTTTGACAAGTTATATATACAATGGTGCAGGAAAGAAAGTGGCCTCAAAAAAAACTGAGACCATAATACGTTCAAAATCAGTTTTACCCATTGAACAAAGTATGCAAATTTACAATCCTGAGTTGTGGTCAGTTGAATACCCCAACTTGTATACAGTTCTTTCGCAGGTTAAATACAATAACAGGATTCAGGATGAGTATACTACCAATTTTGGAGTTCGATATTTTGAATTCGATACGAAAAAGGGATTTCTCCTGAACGGGAAGCACGTCAAGATCAATGGTGTATGCAATCATCATGATCTGGGGTGCCTGGGTGCCGCCATCAATACACGCGCTCTGGAAAGACAGCTCGAAATTCTGAAAGGCATGGGTTGTAATAGTATCCGTACATCTCACAATCCGCCCGCCCCGGAATTGCTGGATTTATGCGATAAGATGGGATTCATTGTCATGGATGAAGCTTTTGATGTCTGGAAAATAAGAAAAACAGAATACGATTACTCACGATTTTGGGATGAGTGGCATAAAAAAGATCTGACGGATTTTATGCTTCGTGACAGAAATCATCCAAGTGTTTTTATCTGGAGCATAGGGAATGAGATCATGGAACAGTGGGATTCATCTGGTATTCAGATGGTTCAGGATTTGTACAAACTGGCACGTACGGTTGATACTACAAGGCCTATAACTACCGCCAACAATCCTCCCGGATCATTTAATAATCTTACCAAGCCTATGGTGGTTGATTTGATAGGATACAATTATCATCACAACGAATACAAAGATTTTCCAACTAAATTTCCGGGCGAAAAATTTATTGGTACAGAAACAGCTTCAAGTCTGGCAACACGAGGACACTATACCATGCCTTCCGATAGTATTAAAAGATGGCCTTATCGTTGGGATATTCCTTTCACCGATGGCGAACCCGGCAATACAATATCTGCTTATGATCATGTAAGCGCACCTTGGGGTTCAACTCAGGAGGAGGTTTGGAAAATTATTAAAAAATATGATTTCCTCTCAGGCATGTACCTCTGGACAGGCTTTGATTATTTAGGCGAACCGACACCCTATTGGTGGCCCTCAAGGAGTTCATATTTCGGAATCATTGATCTGGCCGGATTTCCAAAAGACAGCTATTACCTGTATAAGAGTGAATGGACAGATGAACCTGTACTTCATGTTTTTCCCCACTGGAATTGGAATTCAGGGGATACCATTGATGTGTGGGCTTACTTCAACTGCGATGAGGTAGAATTGTTTCTTAACGACGAATCACAGGGGACCAAAAGAAAAAAAGAAGATGAGTTTCATGTATTCTGGCGACTTCCTTTTGTGCCGGGAACACTCAGGGCAATTGGAAGAACAGAAGGAAAGGAAGTACTTACACAAACCATTCATTCTGCGGGACTACCTGCTAAAATTTCACTCACAGCCGATCGGAAAAGTATACTGGCTGATGGCAGAGATCTGTGTTTTGTTACGGTTGACATTCTTGATGAAGAAGGAAACCTGGTGCCCGACGCCGATAATATTGTCCATTTTGAAATAGAAGGAAATGCCTTCATTGCAGGGGTAGACAATGGCTGCCAAACCAGTCATGAACCTTTCAAGGCAAATTACCGGAAAGCTTTTAACGGAAAATGTCTTGCTGTGATTCAATCGAATGGAGAACCGGGTAAAATTATTTTAAAGGCTGTCTCAGAAGGCTTGGAAGAAGAGATTGCTGCAATTCAAGCAAGATAGTTTATAAATGTCTTATTATCAAAGCCGTCTGAACTAAATTTAGTTCCTACGGCTTTGGTTTTTTGATTTACATTATTTCTGCATGCTTTTCATAAAGGCCTGAATTTCAGGGTCAGTGTTGAATTCCTGTCCTACTTTTTGAAACCATTCAAACAATTCAATATAAGTTTTCATAATAGGATCTTCGGCGTTTTGCCCTTCTGTACTGATTTTAACAACATACCTTTTGATTTCCTCCCGGGTAAGATTTTGGGATAATGGACTGAATCCATTCGGCAATTCATATTTTTCGGTTATAGCAACACCTTCTTTCATCAGATCGTGCATAAACATTTTCTTGTATACACTTAGGTTTTCTTTTGCCATTTCATCGAAAGCCTGATCCATTTGAACGATCATTTCATCCAATGATTGGTTCACTTCTTCTCCGAGTCCGGCTATCTGCTCATCCAGATATTTGATATCTTCTTCATTCAATTCCGAGTTGAATGCATCCGCAAATGCCTCAGCCTGCCCCTTGTATACTTCGCTGAAGGCTATTACCATAGCACCTGTAAAGACAACAGTGGTATTTTTAAAGGTATTTTTGGCTTTTTCATCCAAAGACAATTTTTTCACTTTTTTTACTTCTTTTTTAGCAGCAGGATTACTGGTACATGATACAATCAGGTACAAGGCAAGAAAAAGAGATATGGAATAATTAAAAGTTCTTTTCATATTCGAAAGTTGTTTTGCATGTGAATTTAATTTTTCTTTGATTTAAGTTCAGTAAAATCTTGATACCAGCCAAGAAATTCTGTGAATATTTGTCTTTGAAGCGCAAAGATATTCTCACTATTTTCACTATTCATATCAATTGATCAGGAATTTTGACAGCAGCATTTCAAAATAACATGGCTTCGAAGTATGAAGAATTGTTTCGCACCTATTTTTCTTCACTGGTTTATTTTGCTCAGAAGTACATTCCTGATCTTGATTCCTGCAAAGAGATTGTACACAATGTGTTCATTAATATCTGGGAAAAAAGAGAAGATTTTGATTTTGAAAAACCGGCAAAATCATACCTGTTTACTTCGGTATACAATCGTTGCATGAATTTCATACGTGATCATAAAAAATTCAGATCAGACATAGATATCAGTGAGATTCATAACTATTCTGATTATACGCAACACTCTGATCATGTTGAGGCAGCTGAACTGGAGGATAAGATCTGGCAGGTGATCAATTCTTTGCCGGAAAGATGCAGGAAAGTTTTTTTACTGAACCGGTTCGAGGATAAAAAATACAGTGAAATAGCAAGTCATCTGAATATTTCGATCAAGACCGTAGAAACCCAAATGTCTAAGGCATTGAAAACTCTGCGTGAAAATTTGAAAGATTATATACATCTGCTTTTGTTTATTTTATTACAAAACTTATGGTGAGCATATCAGGGTATCTGAAATATCATGTGTGATAATACTGATATAATTATGGAAAAGAATAACCAACATATCGATTTCAATTTGCTGACCAGGTATCTGGCAGATGAGCTAACTTTAAAAGAGCAGGTGCTTGTGAAGAATTGGATAGATGCTTCCGATAATAACCGTAAGGATTTTGAGGAGTTAAAACAGGCCTGGAATTTTGTTGATAAAACAGGGAAAAAGCAGGAAATACATATGGAGAATGAGTGGAGGTACCATCAGAAATTGATGAATTCTGATGAACAAAGCTCTAAGACAATCTTTATAAAGACTTTTATCCGTATTGCGGCAGCTATCATTATCGGAGTTGGAATTACGCTGACAGGAATACGGTACAAGACTCAATTTGCGGTAAGAACCAAGATAGCCGAAACCAACGAGATTGAACTCCCAGACGGTAGTGTAGTAACACTCAACGCCGGGTCGAAACTAACATACAGCAAGAAAGATTTTGGCAGTGAGAACCGAACAATTAGCCTGCATGGTGAGGCCTATTTTGAGGTAGAAACAGATCTTGATCATCCCTTCATTATTCAGCTTGATAAGGCAGAGATTAAAGTATTGGGAACATCTTTTAATGTGAGAGCCTACAAAAAGATGGATGCTATTGAAGTAATCGTTTCGGAAGGTAAGGTAAGCTTATACGATAGAGAAGTAAAACAAAAACGGGTAATAGCCACAAATGGAGAAAAAGCAGAATTTGACAAGCAATTGGGCATAGTGAAAAAATACCCCAATGCAGACCGAAATTATAAAGCATGGAAAACCAGGTCTATTGTCTTTGAAAATGATAGTTTAAGAAATATAGTCAAGACATTGGAAAATATCTACCATACGCGTATTGTTTTGGAAAATACCGGTCTTAATGCTTGTACACTTACTACAAGTTTTGAAGATGAAGATCTGCAAACCGTATTGAAGGTCCTTGAATCTACTCTTGATTTGGAAATCAAAGTGCAGAAAAAAGAAATCATTATTAGCGGTGAAGGATGCTGAGTAAAATAAATATGTTCCCCCATTCTTTATATCGAATCTGTTTTGTACTTCTGACATTCCTTTTTTTTCAGTCTAATCAAGTATTCAGTCAGGAAACTGCCTTGGATAAAAAAGTAACAGTTGATTACAAAGAAGAGTCGCTGGGTAAAATACTTTCTGACCTGGAAACACAGGCTGATGTGCAATTTTCATACAGTTCAAAAAAAATTCCTTTAAATGAAAAAATAAGTTTAGAGCTTAGTCATGTTCCTTTGCGCAAGGTTTTGCAGGAGACTTTTGCTTCCCTGCCTGTGAAATATGAATTGATTGACGATTACATAGTTCTGAAGAGGGGGCCGGTACTTGCAGAAGAGAAAACAGATCATAGAGAGAAGAAAGTCACTATGAACGGGTATTTGAAAGACAATAAAACCGGCGAAATTCTGATTGGCGCGACCCTTTATATTAAGGAACTTGAATTGGGAACTATTACCAATACCTATGGGTATTTTTCTGTAACACTTCCTCCCGGAAGATATACTGTGCTTTTCTCCTATATAGGTTATCAGGAATTGCAACAGGTAGTTGAGCTTTCGAGCAATATGAAGTTGGATTTCAAACTGAATTCAAGTATGCAGGAACTTGAAGAGGTGACTATATCATCTTTTCAGAAAGAAGAGGTAATTTTTAGGATGAAGGCCTCACAGTCGAAGGTTATTCCTGCAATTGTAAAACAGCGACCTTCTTTAATGGGAGAATCAGATGTGATTAAAGCCCTTGAATTCCAGCCGGGAATTACATTTTACGGTGACGGGTCCAGTTATTTTCACGTTCGTGGTGGAAATTATGACCAGAATCTTATCCTTCTTGATGAGGCCACAATTTACAATCCTTCTCATCTTCTGGGTATTTTTACTCCCATTATCCCTGATGCCGTTAAAAGTGTAGACATTTACAAAGCTGATTTTCCGGTACAATATGGAGGTCGCCTTTCATCCGTTGTTGACATCCGGACCAACGACGGGAATAAAAACAAGTTTTCAGGAGCTGCCAGTATTGGTATTATGTCGGCCCGTGCTTCGCTTGAGGGTCCGTTGAAGAAAGGGGCCAGTTCATTTTTTGTATCCCTTCGCAGATCGTATTTCGACTTGTTACTGAAGCCATTGCAGGAAAATTTATTGAATCTTTATTTCTATGATTTTACAACAAAAGTGAATATCCGGCTGGCGAAAAAAGATCGTTTGTTTGTGACGATTTACAAAGGGGAAGATATGTTTCGGAATAAATCCGAGAGTGCAGATACCAGTGGATTAAACTGGGGCAATACAACAGCTACTTTACGCTGGAACCACATTTTCGGTTCAAGGGTTTTTATGAATACCACTCTGTATTCCAGCAAATACGATTATTATTTGTATTCAAATGTTCCGCGGGAAGATTATTGGAATTCAAGCATAGCTAATGTCAGTTTGAAAGAAGAACTGACCTTTTATGCTACGCCAAGATTAAAATGGCATTATGGGATAAAGCTTGGCTTTTACGGATTTAACCCGGGCAATTACTATACATCCGATCAACTACAAGAATACCAGGTATCTCCCGTAAATTCCAGTGAATTGGT
>CAYQDZ010000085.1:0-11890 GCA_964416375.1 uncultured Bacteroidales bacterium | reverse complement strand
TTATTATTTTGCAGCCATGAAGATACAGAAGATAATCAAAGCACTCGAAGAATTGGCACCTCTGGCCTTACAAGAACCATACGATAATGCCGGTTTAACTGTTGGTAAGAGTGAGGCAGAAGTTACAGGCATTTTATGTACTCTTGATGTTACGGAGGAGGTATTAAACGAAGCGATTGAATTGGGAGCAAACATGATCGTGTCTCACCACCCTGTAATATTTAATGCGCTGAAATCTTTAACAGGTAAAAGCTATAACGAAAGAATTATCATTCAGGCCATAAAAAATGATATTTCTCTGTATGCATCCCATACAAATATAGATAACACGATTGGGGGTGTAAATCATATTATTTGCAATACATTAGGTTTGACCCAATGCAAAATACTAAACCCCCTCGAAGGAAAACTGATAAAATTAGTCACTTTTGTGCCGGAAGAATATGCCGAGAAAGTAAGAACAGCACTCTTTGAAAGTGGAGCCGGAACTATAGGGAATTATGATAGTTGTAGCTTTAACATCTCTGGTTCAGGAACATTTAAGGGAGATGATACAACAACTCCCTTTGTGGGTGAAAAAGGAAAACTGCATACTGAAAAAGAAACGCGAATTGAAACTGTTGTTCCTGATTACAGAGTTCCGGAAGTTGTTAATCAGTTGCTTAAAATCCATCCCTATGAAGAAGTTGCATATGATCTGTTTCCATTAAAAAATGAATATTTACAGGCAGGTTCCGGTATGATCGGTACTTTTGAAAAAGCAGTTTCAAAAAAGGACTTTTTTGAACTTCTGAAAACAAGATTTCATTTGCCCTTTATTAAATATTCAGGTGATCATAAAAAACAATTTAAGAAAATCGCTGTCTGCGGTGGATCAGGAAGCTTTCTGATAAAGAAAGCAATTCAGTCAAATGCTGATGCCTTTCTTACAAGTGATATTAAGTATCATCAGTTTTTTGATGCTGAGGATAAAATTACGATTTGTGATATTGGACACTATGAAAGTGAACAATTTACGAAAGAGATTTTTTATCGTTTTCTTACAAAAAAATTCAGTAAATTTGCCGTTCATTTATCACGATCGATTACAAATCCGATAAAATATTACTTTTAATATGGCAGCAGCGACAAAGAAGGAAAAAGAAATTACCGTTGAAGAAAAACTCAAAGCACTCTTTCAATTACAAAACCTGAATTCAGATATAGATAAGATTCGTATTCTCAGAGGTGAACTTCCCCTGGAAGTTCAGGATCTTGAAGATGAAATTGCCGGTTTGGAAACACGTGCTGATAAATACAAGGAGGAAGTCAAAAGCCTTGAACATCAGATTGCAACTAAGCAGAATGAAATATCTCAGGCTGAAACATCAATTACCAAATATAAGGATCAGCAAAATAACGTTAGAAATAATCGGGAGTTTGATTCGCTTTCAAAAGAAATTGAATATCAGACACTGGAAATTGAGCTTTGTAATAAACGCATACGCGAATTCAAAGCACAAATAAAAGATAAAAGTGTTGTGATTGATGAATCGAAAAAAAATCTTGATGAAAGAACCAAAGATCTTGATGCTAAGAAAGCAGAGCTGGATGAAATTGTGGAAGACACAAAAAAAGAGGAAAGTACTATACTCAAAAAATCTACCGGATTAGAATCAAAAATAGAAGAGAGGCTTTTAACTGCTTACAAGAAAATCCGGAAAAATGCACGCAATGGTCTTGCTGTTGTTTCTGTTGAGCGCGATGCCTGTGGTGGTTGTTTTAACAAAATTCCCCCACAAAGACAATTGGATATCAAATTACGGAAAAAGATTATCGTATGTGAATATTGTGGCCGAATTCTCGTTGATGATGATATTTTAAAAGAAAAAGCTGTTGCAGAAAAATAATTTATTCAAATTGAATAGTATCCCGGGCTGAAAATTCTTTTTTCAGCCCTTTTTCATTCTTGTAAAATCCTGATTCCTTTGCACCTTTCAGATGCTTACGTGTATCGGTTGCAAATCGGTTTAAACGATAAATATCTCCAGGCGTCAATTGAATTGAACTTGTATCAGATTCATACCTGGAAACCGGTAAAACATAGAATGTTGATTTTCCCTTGTTATGATCCTCTCTCCATACCCAATATGGTAAATACAGCAAACTGTCTAAGTTTGTATGGTCAGCATTCTTTGAAATGTGCAATTCAGCTATTACCCCGCCATCCTTATATTGCGCCCTCTGATTGGAGACAAAATTACCCAAAGAATAGACCACAGGGTAAGAATTTACCGAATCACCCGGAAGGCTCAGATATTTAATAGGCTGTACAACATGCGGATGAGAACCTACAATTGCATCAGCACCCATTTTAAAAATAAACTGTGCCAGTTTCACCTGTTCAGAGTTTTCTTCTCTTTCGTACTCCTTTCCCCAATGAATACAAACAATGATATAGTCGGCTGATGCCAATTTTGCTTTCTCCAGATCGTGTTTAATTTTATTTTTGTCGATGCGGTTTATTATATAGGGAGGTTTTATTTTTAAACCGTTTGTTCCGTATGTATAATTCAAAATTGCCAGTCGAATATTATTTTTCTCTACAATTAAAGGGTGGTATTTTTCCATCTCTGCAGTATCCCGATATGTTCCTGCCCGCAGTATTTGCAAGCTATCTAAAATACAAAGAGTCCTGTTAAAACCCTTTACCCCTCTATCCAGAGCATGATTATTGGCATTAATAAGCACATCAAACCCAGCCGCTTTGGCTTCTATAGCCAGATCATCGGGACTTGAAAACTGAGGGTAACCCTTATATGGAGGGCCTGCAAGGGTCACTTCTAAATTGCCTACAGCAATATCTGCATCTAATATATAATCAGATATATATCTGAATGTTGGTTCATACTCATACTTGCCACTTTCTTTATTATAGGCTCCGACAATTTGAGTGTCATGTCCCATGATATCGCCTGCAAAGACCAAAACAAGAGAATTGGTATCAGGTAATGGTAATGAATCCTGGGAAAAACTGAAAGGACAAAAAATAAAGGATATAAAAAGTAATTTTACGTATTTCATTTCTATAATCAAATACTAATTTATTTAGCTGGAAAGCTCTGATAAACTAAGGTTTATAAAAGGATGATATATGCTTCTGTATGTAACAAAGATAGAATAATATGAGTTTAATAGTATTGAAAACCAAACATTGGCATAATTTTAGAAAGTAATACAGTAAAAAATAAAATCATGAAATCGAAATTGTATTCTATTCCGGTAATTGCAATTTTATTTCTTTTATTCTCCTGCGAACTTGCAGATAATGACTCAGAATTATCTGTTGCAGAGAAATTAGAAGGAGACTGGAAGTGCGATGAAACTGCTACGGAATTCAAGGCTGCTCTTGACTTCTATACGGTTACCATTACCATTTATTCCATTGATCAGGACCAGATATTGATTGAAAATTTTTATGATTTAAGTACTCTCAGTAACCCAATAGACGTTGTAGCCACCGTGAACGGAATGAACATCATACTGCCCGAACAGCTTACCGATGATGGTTTCACAATTCACGGCAGCGGGGTTATCGCTTCCAATTACAATAAAATAACCTGGACCTATTTTGCTAACGATGGCAGTGATATTTGGGATGAAGTAGAAGCGATTTATATAAGGATAGAATAGTATTGTCTTGACAATGCCTTAAAATTGTTGTAAATTTTACTGCTTGAACTAGGTTTTAACCATTGGATAACTTCTTCAAAATCAAAAACATTCTGGTTCCGGTTGATTACTCGGAATACAGTGTCCTTGCAAGCAGATATGCTTTGAAAATAGCTCACAAGGCACATGCCGATATCAAATTCTTTCATTCTTTCTACTCTCCGGCCTATGATCTTATCGATTTAACAGGAAACAGGAGTACACAAGATAAGCTTCGCGAGGATGTAACAAATAAGCTTATGGTGGGAGCAACAGAGAACATGAAAAATTTCATTGCCTCTTTGTCTGAATTTGTCTCCTCTACGGGTGTTTCTCCAGAGCAGATCAGCTACACAATAAAACCTGGCCTGGCAAAAGAAGAAATTCAGAAAATTGCTGCAGAACTTCAGCCTGATTTTGTTATCATGGGAACAAGAGGAAAGGATAAAAAGGAAAATTCCATTTTAGGGAGCATTACAGAAATAGCCATTAGAAAACTTAAATATCCCATTTTGGCCGTGCCAGAAAACTATCAGTTTATTGGTCTTGAAAACCTTGACAAAATTGTTTATATCACCGATTTTGATGAATCTGATTTCTTAAGCATTAAAAAATTGATGGGATTCACAAATTTAATGGGTTTGAATATTCATTGTTTGCATATAGGTAACAAGCCAGGCAAACATGAAAAAATAAAAATGGATGCTTTAAAAGACTATTTTTTAAGGTCATACAATGAAGGATCGAAGGTCGAATGTGATATTTTAACTTCTGAGACCAATGTACTTCAGGCCGTAAACAAATTCATCAAAGAAAAAGAAATAAACCTGATTTCACTCACATCAAAGAAAAGGAATGTATATGATAAAATATTCAGGCCTAACTTAACAAAAAGATTGTTTTATCATAGTAATATTCCCTTATTGGTCTTTCATTCCTGAGATGATTAATCGATGAACCGGTGAATCGGGGAAATGAAGTTTTATGACTTGGTCAATTCATAAGTATCAGTTAATCAATTCACCAATTCCCCAGTTAATCAGTTAATCAGTTAATCAGTTAAACAGTTCAACGATTAAACAACCGAACGCAGTGAGTGGTGATTCGTCTTGTCCTAAAACAAATTCCAAGTAGCAAATCACAAATTCCAATCAAGCTCCAATTTTTAAATTCCAATGTCCAAAAGTTTTCTTTTTAGCCTTAAATTAACGTGAATCCGAGCTGAGATTAATTTTTCTATTAGATCATAGACAGGTCATAATAGGATACCTTAGAAAGCCTGAAAGGCTTAAACATTTAATAACCACGGGTTTCACCCGTGGTATTAGGATAGGAACCTTCCCATGTCGCATCTGCTAAAATACATCAGAAATTTAAGATTGTATGCGACAAAACCTGATCATTTTATTGTAGATATTTTGCATTTGATACTTGGATGCTTTAGGCGCATGAAAAATTTTATTTATAAAATAACCTGGTAGTTGCGCCAACTTACAATGAACATTCCTTTCCCAGGGCGATGCCCTGAGTTATTCATGTGTGATCCTTTCAGGATCATTAATACAATCAATTTATTCTTTTAAGTAAAGTATTTAATTTATCCTGAATGAGAGTTTGGAACTTGAATTTTAGAATTTGAAATTGATTTGTCTTTTGATATTTGGAGTTTGAAATTTTAAGATTTAAGAAGTACAGCCTATCGCATAATTCATTTCATCAATTCCCCAGTTAATCAGTTAAACAGTTCAACGATTAAACAATTAGTCAATTCATCAATTCCCCAGTTAAACAGTTCAACAATTCAACAGCTCAACGATTAAACAACTCATCATTTATATCCTCGCCTGCCAGAAAACATAAGCATACAATGCAAACCTGAAGAATCTTGAAAGTGCCAGGATAATGTATCTTTTCAAAGGATACCTTACAGAGCCTATCAACATGCTGACACCTGAAAACGGAACAGGGGTTAATGCTGCAATCAATATCAAATACAAACCGAAGGACTGAAGTCTATGATCCAATTTTTTCAGAAACCGTCTTTTGATAAATCTGTAGAAAAGTGATTTGTTGAGATAATGCCCAATGAAATAGCCTGAAATACCAGATAAGTAAGATATTACGGACAATATCCCAACCGTTATCAGAAATTCTGCCAGTTTTTCATTCCTGAGGGCCCAAATGATAAAAATTTCAGGTGGTATGATCCCTATAAAAATTTCTGAGGCAAGGAAAATAAGAAAAACAAGGATCACATTTTCATATATTGGCTCAAGCCATCTGAAATAATCAGCATCAAGGTATTTCTGAAAAAACAAATAGATCAAAACGAATATACCCAGCCAAACTAAGCCTTTCATTGTATTTCTAACAACAAAACGGACCCTGGAATTCATAGCAGTATAATTTACATACTATATTAAGTCAGCGCAATTCTTCTGCAGCAATACAGCATTTCTATAAATTTATGAAAATTCTGACGCCTGGGAAATGAATTGAATCAAAAATACAGACAGGCAAATAAAGTTTACAAACTTTTCTTTGACAGCAAATTATTCCATTATTTTTGGCGAAGCAAAACAACTGCCTGAGCTGCAATTCCTTCTTCTCTGCCAACAAACCCAAGATGTTCGGTAGTGGTGGCTTTTATGCTAATCAAATCAATGTTTGTTTTCAGAATCTTTGCGATGGTTGCTTTCATCTCTGAAATATTATCTTTCAATTTAGGCCTTTGAAGTGAGACTGTTGAATCAATATTCACCACTTGATATCCCTTATTATCAATCATATCCATCACGTTTTCAAGCAAAAGCTTACTATCGATGTTTTTATATTCATCAGAGTAATCAGGAAAATGAACTCCTATATCGCCAAGATTTACCGCCCCCAACAAAGCATCACATAGCGCATGAATTAATACATCTCCGTCAGAATGTGCAACAGGTCCCTTTTCAAATGGAATTTCTATTCCCCCAAGAACAAATTTCCGACCAGTCTCCAATTGATGAACATCATATCCAAAACCTATGCGGAAGTCTTCCATAATCTTTATTCAAAGGTAAAGCCCAGTGTAAATCGCATGGTATTGGCAAGAGGATTGTTTCTTCCTCCCACAGCAGGAATAAGATAAGAAAAGTCAAGAGAAAAAATATTGTATTTAAGTGCTATTCCGGCAGTAAAATATTTTCGATTCCCTTTCTTTTGGTGTTCATGAAAATATCCTGCCCTGATCGCAAACTGATGCCGGTACCAATATTCAAGTCCTGCTGAAAACATAATTTCCTGCATCTCTTCCCTAAAACCATCCGGAGCATCATAAAAAGATTGTATCATTCCTGGGATAGTTCCGACATCATCATCTTTTCCCGCTAAAATTATTGAATCTGCTTCCTCTGATCTTACTGGACGTGTTGGAACCAGAAGTTTGTTTAAGTCAAGTGTGGCACTTAATGAATTGTACTCATCAAGATCCATAGATATACGGCCACCCAATCGTAAATTTGTAGGAATAAATTCTTTTTTATCTCCCTCAGAATAAGACATTTTTGTACCAATATTCGAAATATTCAAACCGAAGGCCCATTCAGCATCCTTGCTATCGATTTTCAAGGGCTTCTGATAATATATACCATAGTCGGCAGCCACTGAAATTCCCGGGTTGTATGGTATATTATTCAGAGAGCCTGTACCTCCGGCTATATCTGAATAGATAAACCGAAAAAGCAATGCCATACTAAAATATTCGGAAAACAGTCTTGAATAACCTACATCAATAGCAAACTCATTAGGCTTTCCTGTTCCTGCCGATTCACCAGCTATAGTGGTATATTCAATTGTCCCCAAATTAAAATATCTTAATCCCGCACTTATTGCCTGACTTTCATCAAATTTATAATATCCTGAAAGGTAGAGAAGATTCAGGTCATTGACACCTAAATTCTTAAGCCAGGGAGTATAGGAGAGCCCTATTCCCATTCTTTCTTTCATAAACATGTACTTTGCCGCATTCCAGTGCTGAGAGCTTAAATCCGGAGTAGTAGCTACACCGGCATCTCCCATGGCACCTGACCGGGAGTCAGGGGCAATAGTCATAAATGGAACTGTTGTAAGTATTGCATTCAAATCTCTCTGTCTTCCTAATAAATCATCATCATCCTGTGCATTAGCAACATAAACAGTCGTGAAAGCAAAAACCAAAACGAAAACTTTCTTAATCATTCTTTAAATTTTAAAATGTCCGCAAATATAAAAATTAATTATAAAACAATGTAATTACCTTAATATTATAAGTTTCTGATTTATGTATGAAGTACCTCCGGAAGTGGTAATAATTAACCTGTATGGATATACTCCGGTACTCAAATCTGTACCTGAACGCCGCTCCCACAGTAAAGGAGTTGAAACAAATCCGGATTCATATAAGGTTCTTGAAATTGAAGTTACAAGGCGACCCGACAAGTCGTATATTTCAAGTGTCACCTGATGGTCCTCGCCCGGAAAATTATGAGTGTACTGAAAATAAGTATAATCATCAATTACAGGGTTTGGGTAATTAAGTACTGCATTTACAAACAATCCATCATGAATCACTACAACAAAATTCAAGTCTGCATCGGATGAATTATTAAACACATCCCACGCCTTCATGGATAGATAATGATCCCCCTCCTCCAATTCAGAAAGCTGATAAACGACTGTGCCAGAACGAAAATCGTCTATATCGGTCTGATAATACTCATTGAGAACAAAAGGTTTTAGTTCATCCCAATCCAATACTGCGGTAATATCATGCCCAATACCTACTCCCGTTGTATTGATCCCGTTATCGTCATGCAATTTGGCATAAAGAAAAGGTTCTTCATTGGTTATTCCACCATCTTCGAAACTTTCATTGTTCATATACAGACTGATTTCAGGTCCGTCATAATCCAATTCGGCTGTACTATCAGTACCCCCAATGAATACATCTTTTATTTCCCCTTTAGCATCAATTGTTCCATTTTCAGCATAATAACTTATTTTGCCTTTTCCGATGTTGTAGGAAATGTCTTTGGGGACAACAAAGCTAAAAGAAAACCTGCCTTGATTAACAGTGGCTTTGCCCTTGTATAGCAGATTTTTTTGCTCTTTGTAGGTATAAGGTGAAATTCCATCATTACCCAGTGTGGTTATTTGGATCGCTTTGTCATATACATGAGGATATACAATTCCGTTAAAATCATTAATAATGGTGCTGTCATCAAAAGAAACATAACCGGAAACGGTTATTTCGCCAAATGCTTTTAAAGTATCCGGTTGCGAATTTACAGAGATATGGTTTATGCTATCTGTAATAATCTTAAACCTGGGATATTTTAAGATCATCGCAGGATCACCCAGCAAGGTGAAATTCAATTTATTGGTATCGTTTGTAAGGTTATTCTTGGCTATTCTGACTACATCTCCCAATCTATAAGGATTTCCTTCATCATCAGATGAAAACAATATTTTTAACACTTCATAAGCCAAATTATAATTCTGAGATGAATAGACTACCCTGGTAGTGGTTAATGAGGCAACTCCACCTCCTTCAGGATTTAATATAACCGTTTCCCCGGCTGTTGTTTTTGGTGAAATTTCATTGTTCTCCATAATTACATCGTCAAATCTGCTAAACTCACAGGTAGCTGTAATAAAAAGAGGCAGATAATCAATGTTTCTCATGGAGGCAACATCCGAAGTAAGCAGGACCTTTTCGCCGGTTATCCCATTTTCACCACCATGTCCACAGTAGTTAAAAACCAGAATTCCTTTATGAAAAACATCCATCAGCTCCTTTTTAGCATCAGGATAAGACGGGCCTGTTGCTAAGGCAACTTGCGGATAAGCATCAAGCAATATTTTTTTTGTTTCAAATCCGGGAAACTTCCCTTCAACCAGAGTAGCCAATGAATCAGCGTCCCTCATATGTGTTATCCCGTCATTTGAAGAGCTCCCATCGTATCCGTCATCACCCATAAAACATAGTAATCTGCGCCAATCTGTCATCTTTGACTCATAATAAGATAAAATCTTATCGACAACCTGCTCTGCCTCAATATCATCGCCCTTAATCAGTTTTACCGGCAATCGTCCGATTCCAATATCAAGCTTGCCCTGAGCTTCTCCTTCGTTTTCGTCCAATAGTCCAAAGAAATCATCGGTGATATAAGAATTAACAGGTTCCAGTGAATTTTCAGATTGATAGGTGAGAATGTAATTGGTATTGCCTTCAACATTCATATGGTTGTTGTATGATCCATCGCCAAACAACAATACATATTTTAAACCATCATCTCCTGAACTCAACTGATATTGATGCCGGAAGAAATCTTTAAGAGCAGTCACATCGGGTGTGCCAGATGAAAATTCATTGTAAATTTTTTCAGGAGATATTACCAGAACACTTAATCCGCTGTTGTTACGATGGTAATCTGCTAATCTTTCAGCCTGCTCATGAAATTCTTCCTTTGCCACAATAATGTAATTGTATGCATTAAGACCATGAATATTTTGATTTTCAACAGGACCAACACCGTTCCTGGAATCTTTTGTATAAGGCCTTGGATAATCGTAGGAGGGATCAACAATAACGTATTCTTTCAGTGAGTCCGTTTCTGCCTTAAATTCCAGAGTGGTACCTGTGGCCTGTGCATCAATAGCAATCACATTGTTTATATCAGTAACATCCCAAACCTGATTATTTCCACTTACCTGATCTACAACAAATCTGGCTATGTTATTTTCTCCGACTGATAAATTATCCCTGAAGAAGAAAGGTGTTTTGTTCACGCTAAGTTGACACCTTGCATTACTGGTTATATAATCCAGGTATGCTTTATCAGAAAGTTCCGTATTCTGATATTTCAGGCCAACCTTTATTTCACTATGAGCTGAGCTGAAAGAATAATCGAACAACACATCGTAAGCATATCGCATCCAGCCAACATACAAATTTACCGACGGAAAGGTTTTTGTATCCACGATTTCATCATTTATCATAAGAGATGTGCTCCTGGTATTTCCTGATCGACCGGCAATTTTGGCTTTTACTCTCACTGTTGAAGAAGAAACAATATTTGAGAATTGAAACCTTGTATCAACCGGATCTGAAACAACATGCTCTGTGTACCATATTCTGCCGGATTGGATTAGATTTAATAAGTTTTTTTCATAATATGCATAATCCGTATAAGAAGAAACAGTCATGTTTTCTGTTAAATCGTCATGATTAACAGTTTCTATTTCCCTTCCCATTCCATGGCTTGCAGTAATAAAATAAAAAATATCATTTGAATAATCGTGTAACTTCTGCTCAAAAAAAGCATCTGATGCATTGTAATCCCATGTTACCGGCCCCTCTGCATAGAAAAGAACATAATCTCCACTGTTAAAAATACCATCGGTACCGGTGTTGATGTATATTGGACACTCCGCGAGATCAGAAGGCCTGGGCTGATTGTTAAAATAACCTAACTGTCTGCTGCCATAACCAAATATTCTTACATGAGAAAAATTTGTGAAACCCATACCTTCCAAATTACCATAAGTCAATTTATAAATTCCGGTTTCATTTACACTGATTCTGTACCATAATCCGCTCGCTAATAAAGAATTTGTTGTGGCTTTGGTTTGAAAATTACTTTTTGCATAATCCTCTGATGAAGCAAAGGGTATTTTATCCAGTTGGAATTGAACAAGTCTTTCCAGTAATTCATTTTCCGGATTGTATCGCAGAACACTGATGTTTAAACTTAAATATGAATCCGTTCTGGCTTTATAAACATTTATCTTATGAGCATGTGGATTGTATTCCAAAGGAATTTTACAGTTGAGCAAAAGACTATCGGGAACCGCTTCATATTTTTCATTGCTTACTTGGTATTGTTCTTTATTGTAGTTTCCTAATAATATTGTTTTGGAATATTCCGGAATCTTATTCTCGCCAACAAAAGAAGCCCCTTCAAATCTTAAATATTCAAAGCTTATTTCTTGCTTCTTGTATTGAAAAGTCTGTACACCGTTTTCAATCCAATTTAACTTGTATACACCCTCTTGCGAAAAAACCGAATTATTAAAAGAAACAATACAGAATGAAAATACCAATACCCTATATGCAAATGCCTTCATATCAACTACCCCAATTCAATTGTGTAATTCTCAGTATGTAAAAACGACCAGT
>CAYQDZ010000084.1:0-11915 GCA_964416375.1 uncultured Bacteroidales bacterium | reverse complement strand
ATTTTATTGTTTTCTTCTTATCCGGATAACGAGTCTAAAAATACATTATTTTTTTTAGTGCAGAAATTGTAATATTGTCCGAAGAATACCCATGGCAAGAAGAACGTATTAATTTTCCATGCGAACTGCTGAACGAAATCATATCATTTTACATACAAAGTTCTTAACATTTATCTTTTGTTTGATCTTTTTTTCTAACAACTCAAAAGCTTCAAAAGACAGCCTTAGAACGATAAATAATCTTAGAATCGGTATCGAAACACATTATGGATATGTTTATCCTCATCATAGTTCCATTTCCTACTCAATAGAATCCCCCATTTCCAGTTTTGAACTGAATCTTACTACGGATACCTATGGAAGAAGCTCATGGGACAAATTATACCGGTACCCGAAAATGGGAGCAGGCTATTTGTATACAACACTTGGCAATGACAAAATATACGGCAGGGCGAATGCGGTATTTCTGTTTATGGACATACCATTTTCTTCCAGGATAAAAAAAATCAATTCCAGCTATAGAATTGGTCTTGGAGCTGCCTATCTGACGCGGAAATTTAATGTGAGTGAGAATCCTATGAATATGGCCATCAGCTCGGGCTTTAATATGTATGTTAACTTCAGGTACAATGCAAGGTATCGGGTAAATGAGAGAAATGAGGTAGCAGCAGGCTTTGGATTTACACATTTTTCCAATGGTAAACTTGCTACTCCAAATCTGGGTATTAATTGTGTAACGGTCTATGCAGGCTACCTCTTTAATATTGTACCTGACAGATATCCACGTATGGTAAGAGCGAAAGAGACTTCACTGAAAAAACACAACATGGAACTTGTGTTTTCAGGCGGAGCTAAAACAGACGATCAGATCACGGGCAACTATTATTTCATTTCCACGATGGTTATTGATTACAAATTCGCTCCGGGATTGAAGTATTCCTTTGGAGCAGGTCTGGATCTTTTTTATGATGAATCATTAGGCCCAAACAAAACAGGAGATCTGGGAGGTACATACACACGGG
Source organism: uncultured Bacteroidales bacterium (assembly GCA_964416375.1). Lineage (GTDB taxonomy): Bacteria > Bacteroidota > Bacteroidia > Bacteroidales > UBA10428 > UBA10428. Next base: position 10,893 of record CAYQDZ010000084.1, on the reverse strand, counting down.
CAGATCTGTATCAGATGGGCATTCATGCCGGATTTTATCCGCGGTTTTCAAAACTGAACATAATATTACAATTAGGCAGCTATGTGGTTGCCAATTATTATAAATATATCCGGGTATATTCACGTATAGGATTTAGATACGAAATATACAACAATATACTTTTTAACCTTTCTCTGAAGGCACATCGTGCTACAGCAGATTATCTGGAGTGGGGGGTAGGGTATAGGTTTTAAATTAATAATTAAGAATTAAGAATGAGTAGTGAGTAAAAAGTAAGAAGTAAAAAGTAAAAAGTAAGAAGTGATAAGTAGCAAGTTAAAAGTGAGAAGATAAAAGATATAAGACTAAAAGGAGAAAGAATTAGCAAGTAAAAATGAATAATGAGTAATGTGTAATGAATAATGAGTATTGAGTAATGTGTAATGAGTAGTGAGTAATGAAAAATGTTAGAATAGTTCTATTGGTTTTTTATCTGTCGGTGCTATTTTGTAGTAGCTGCGAAATGGGAGAATGCTGGCATGGAAAGGGAGATAATACAAAACAAGTGTATGAAACCGGATATTTTCGTGAAGTGAATGCACGTGGAATGTTTGAGATCATACTGGTGCAAGATTCTTCTTATTATATTGAACTGGAAGGAGGGGACAAATTGCTTGAGTATGCAAAAGTGAATTGTACCGATTCGGTTGTGAATCTTGATAATTCAAACGACTGTTCTTTTTTGAGTAATTATGAAAAGATCAAGTGTTACCTGCATTATTCCGATTATCTTCAGCTGAGCTTATTTGAGGTTTGCAAAGTAATAAGCCAAAACCCTGTAACTTCAATTATGACATTAATTGTTCCTGCAGAGATGGCAGAGGTTGATATTCAATTGAACAATCCTCATTTTCATTTTTACAACCACAAAAATACAGGTGGAACATATACTTTCAGAGGATTTTCCGACTGGTTTGTAATTTCAGGATATTATTCTGCCAGGTTTATTCTTTCAGATCTGACTTCAAGAGAAATGCACATAAACAATTCATCCATTGGTGACATGCATGTGAATGCCGATGAAATTCTTAAAGTGGAAATTCACAACCGGGGCAACATATATTATTCCGGTTCTCCGGCCATTGTAATTGATACTATTTCGGGTACAGGCAAGCTCTTGCCTGATTAGGGATAGTTAGAACGAAAGAAGTTATGAGCAGCAGATTCAGGTGATCATAATGATCTGGTACATTTACATCATTACTCAGGCTTGAACCTGTGCAAATCCAAATCCCGGTAATCCTTTATTTCTATATCCCAAAAGTAAAAATGTATAATATCAAGCCAGGTATATCCGACACCTGCCATTTCAATAGCACCCTGCTGACACATTCCAACTCCATGCCCATAACCTTTGCCTGTAATAAGAATTTCTTTTCCGGTATCTTTAACAGAGAAAAAAGCAGACTTAAGATGAAAAAACTCCCGAACACTGCGCATATTAATTTCTATGCCATTGATCAATACTAATTTTGTCCTGTGAGGTACCTGAAATGTGAAGTTGTAGTTTTCATAATTTACACGATTCGCTTTGGAATTGTTGATGTAAGCAATCCATTCATCCCGGTTTATGGATCTGGTCCATGTTGCCTGCGATGATTTCAGGCAGAAAGGATCTTTCACTGACTGCAGGTAAGGCAAATCTTTTTGCCAAACCTGTCCGGAAGTACTCGTTTCACCTCCGCAATTGCTATGAAAAGGAGACATAATGACCACCGATTCTGAGTCAGTCAAAACGATACCTGCTGTAGAAATTGTAGCGTTGAGTATGACTTTATTCTGACTTAGTCTGCCTTTGTATGCCTGACAATGAACCGCATCACACAGGTTAAATCCTTCTTCAGCATGTTTCAGTAAATTTTTAATAGTGAAAGTTCGTATCAATACAGCTTGTGCTTTATAGTATTCGGCGGGAGCATTATTTCCTCCTTCAGCTTCAATCACCGAGGCAATATATTTCTCCATGTCTACCTTATTGATGATTTTCATTGATTTCTCAACAGACTGAAGAATCAGGTTGTCATCGTATTCCCTGGATTCTGTGGCAGGATTAATTGGTTTTACATTCAAAACTCCATTTTCAGCTATACTGATAAATTCAATCTTTTTGAAATTTCCAATAAAATTCCGCTTATCACGAATTTCAAGTTCTCCCACAAATTTGCTGATATGAAAAATATTTCCTTTTTTATACTCTCCCAAAGTTTCTTTTCCATTCTTTAAAAGATATTTCCCTTGTTTAATATTAATAGAAACAGAATTAATCTTTTTCTCGTTGAAGATGGAGATGTTAATGTTCTGTGCTTTAAGAGATGATAATGGCAATAAAGCAATAACAATGAGTGTACTTAATCGCATAATGATTTGGTTAAAAACGTATACATACTATGGGCAACTTTTTCTGATGCTCCGGCTTTCCCAACTCTATCTTTTAAGGTATTAAATTCACTTAACATTTTTTCCCTGTATTTTGTATCAGACAAAATACGAGTCATTTCAATTTGAATATCACGGGCAAGATGAAATTGTAATAATTCTTTTACAACTTCTTTATCCATGATGATGTTTACAAGTGAAAAAAACCGGATTTTGAGAAATGGTTTTCCAATGATATAAGTTAGCGTACTAAGCTTGTAAATTACTACTTCAGGTACTTCAAACAATGCAGTTTCCAGGGTTGCTGTTCCCGAAGTAACTACAGCGGCAATGGCACGATGTAAGAGATCGTAGGTCTGATTATAAATAACTTTGATGTTTGTATTGCTTGTGTATTGTTTGTAATATTCAGGATGTATTGAAGGCGCTCCGGCCAGTACAAGTTGAAAATCCTTTAAATCTTTACATGCTTCAATCATTTCAGGCAAACAATAGGATATTTCTGTTTTTCTGCTGCCGGCAAGAAGTGCTATTACAGGTTTATCTGTTAACTGGTTTTTTGTTTTAAACTGATTATCAGGAAGAGGAGTGAAAGAATCTATTGCATCAGTTAGCGGATTGCCTGTATATTCTGCAGGAATATGTAAATCATTGAAGTATTTTTCTTCAAAAGGAAGTATTACAAACAATTTATCCACGTATTTTTTGATGCGCTTAACACGTGATTTTCTTGAAGCCCATACTTTGGGGGCTATGTAGTATAAAATTTTATATCCCTGTTTTTTTCCAAATTCAGCTATTTTCAGATTAAAACCGGGATAGTCGACAAGAATGATTGCATCAGGCTTAAATCTGGTGATATCATCTTTGCAATGATCGAGTGTTCTGTTAATGGTTTTTATGTTTTTTACAATCTCCCATATTCCAATGAAGGACATTTTTTTATAATGCAATGCCAGCGAGGCACCTGCTTTTTCCATTAAATCTCCGCCAAAGCCCCTGAACACTGCATGGAAATCCAGTTTTTTCAAATGCTTAATCAGATTACTACCGTGTAAATCGCCTGATGCTTCACCTGCTACAATGTAATATTTCACTAGAATAAAATTAGGTTAAACATTTGTTTTCTAATTGTTTGAAGTTTATATGTTTCAGTTACCTTCTTTTATTGCCGTGGAACCCTCATGGTTTGTTCATACTCTTGTTCTGCGCGTTTAGTGCATGAGGGTTTCATTTGGATGGCTGATTTGCTGAACGTTATATTTTATGCTGCCGATGTTGTAAATTAGAGAACAAAACTAATAAATAATAATATAGCGGTAAGCACAGCAGTACTGATCAGTACTCCTTTTGCAATGTGCATTTGATTTTTCCATATCAACAGAAAGAACAGCAGTGCATTGGGGAAGATACAACGACTTAAAAACAGGGGTAAGAATTTTACCACGATCCGGGCATAATAATCTCCGAGAACAGAAAGATGGCTCATTTTAGGCATAATAAAAATGAAATAAAGAATTACGGGCAGTATAACACCTATAATGATGCCTGCCAATACGGTGTTCAGTTTTTGTAAATTTATAAATCCCATGTTTTAAGAAGATCAATTGTTGGATATGATGTCAAATCTGTTCGAAGAGGAACAATGGCAATGTAATTGTTTTTCAGCGCCCATTCATCCGTATCGGTAGCTTCAGGTTCACGGTTGAAATATTCACCGGTAAGCCAATAGTAATCATGTCCGGATGGATCGGTTCTTCTGTCAAATTCTTCCTGCCAAAATCCCATTGTTTGTCTGCAAATGCGAATACCCTTTATCTGATCCTCAGCAACTTCAGGGATGTTCACATTCAGACAGGTATGCAATGGCAGTCCATGCGAAAGGACCTGGGAAGCAATTTTACGGGCGAATATTTTTGCTGTATCAAAATTCGCTTTCGGATCATAACTGATCAATGAAAAACCAATGGACGGAATTCCATTTACACATCCTTCCAAAGCAGCACCCATGGTACCTGAATACAACACACTTGTGGAGCTGTTGGAGCCATGATTAATTCCGGAGACCAGCAAATCGGGCTTGCGGGGAAGCAACTGATTGCATGCCAACTTAACACAATCTGTGGGAGTACCATTTACGGAATAACTGATACATCCGTTAAGCTGAGCTTTATCAACCCGTAATGGATGTTTTACCGTAATTGCCTGAGACATGCCTGATTGAGGCTCAAGGGGTGCTACTATCATAACATCTCCCAGACCTTCCATGGCTTCGGCCAGTGAGGCTATCCCTACAGAGGTAAATCCGTCATCATTTGTTATTAAAATCAGCTTTTCTTTTGCCATCCTTCTTTCGGTAAAAATAAATAACAAAGATAGGACATTCGGTGAACTCAAATCAGCCAATAATCCTTTTTGTCATCCTCTAAAATAGCATATTCATAATTGTCTTTCCAGACTCCCCTGATAGGAAGTATCTTTCTTCTTATGCCTTCACAGGTCATACCTGCTTTTTCAAGAACCCGTGTGGACCTTTTGTTTTCGGTAGCTACGCCCGCCTCAATCCTGTGGAGCTTAAGCTTTTCAAATCCAAATTTGATCAGTGTTCTTGCCACTTCAGTGGCATATCCCCATCCCCAGTTATCCGGCGAGAGATTGTAATAGATTTCACCCAGTTTAAACCTGTCGAGGCTTGATTTCATGCCTGCAACACCAATCACTTCATCACCATTTTTCTTTAATACCAACCAGCAAAACAATTTTCTGTTCTTCGACTTTTGATCTTCAATTACCGGTTGATACACTTTCCTTGTTGTTTCAATATCCTTTGGAATACCGATGGTATTATACTCGTCAATTTCAGGAGTTGAATTCAGGGTATGAAGCATCTCTATATCGCCCCGGTCAATTTCTCTAAGCTTGAGGCGTTCTGATTGCAAATTCATGTTTTTGTTCTTATGTTTCTACAAATTAAATCAATCTGTTTGTAAAAACAGGTAAGTATTTACCAACAAAATTACAGAAGGGATCTAATGAGTGGTATGCAAAGCAGCTTTCTTCTGTTCAGCTTTTTTGGAATTCAAACTTTGGCTTGTTGATCTCAGATACTATCGATTCAAGATCCTTAAAAACAATCAGGTGATTTTTAAAGATGCCTTTTTTCAGTTTGATGTTTAAGGCCTCTTTTCCCGCAGGGCATTTCCCCCACCGGATAATATCCCATGAAATTTTACCCCCCGTGTATCGAATCCTTTTTATATGCCTGATGTTATCAAACCGGAATACGATCTTTATGCTTTGCCAAAGAAATGATACAAGAATTCCCTGGGAGGTGATTCGACTTTTGTAACCAAAAATATAGCCAATGTTCGGATCAGGAAAGCGCATGGTTTCTAATGTCCAAAGTTTGTTTAATTAGTAGTCTTGTAAATAATTTATGACAGCAAAACAAATTGTTCGATAACCCGGTTTAGTTTATACTATACGAAATTTTGGGTCATTTGTTTCCACTTCCCATGATTTTATATGCAAATTGTTCTATTGAAAATAGAGATCAAACCATAGTTTACATTAACATGCATTATTCTGGCAGGGTGAGGGTATTTTATCAGGGTATCGGAATGGCTTTTTTACTCCAAAAAATAATGCCAGCGTGAATTGTAATATCACTTTCTCCGGTTCCCGTAGTAATAAAGTAATCTTTTGGGATTCGATTACCAATAACCAGACCCTGTTGGGGGTTATTTACCTCGCGAGAACGATCGCAAAGCAAATTACTAGTTGTTAGATTATTCATTTCATTAAATAGCTACATAGATTAGTATAATTTTTTGTTTAAAAAAGCGAGCAAATGTAAAATAAATAATTTTTAAATATGTTAAAAAAATCACATAATTTATGCTTTTAGAAAGCTTATACGTTAAGTCTATTTATAAGTTTTTTATTTTTAGGGAAATAAGCAGCTTTATAAATCTAATATTTACTGTGAAAGAGCTATTTAAACTTTGCTAAAAGATCATTTTTGCGGGATGACGAAACATCAATTGCAGTGTCATTTGTCATAATTACTTGGTCGCCTTTTCCTTTTTTGTATCGCTTAACATACTGCAAATTGATAAAAGCTTTACCACCAGGGGTACCAACAACGAGAAAGGAACCGGTTTAGGACTGATCTTGTGTAAAGAGTTTGTTGAAAAGAATGGTGGTATGATCCATGTTAAAAGTGAAGTTGGGAAAGGAAGCAGGTTCATATTTACATTGCAGGTTGCATAAGCAGGGAGTTATTCATAATGCTTGATACTTCTATGGCATTACACTATTACTCATTTCTTAAACTTTTGTAGCAGATCATTTTTCCTGGAAGGAGCAACATCTACAGCTGTGCCGTCGTTCATAATGACCTGGCCGCCTTTTCCTTTTTTGTATCGTTTCACATACTGTAAATTGATAAGATGAGATTTATGTACACGCACAAAATCAAGGTCGGAGAGGAGCTCATCGTAGAATTTTAAAGTTCGGCAAATCAGTTGCTTTGATCCATCCAGTAAAAAGAATTCAGTAAAATTATCATTGGCTTGGCAGTGCACAATATCTTTCACTGTTACGACTTCAAAACCATCGAGCAGGGGAAGCATGATTTTTTGCAATTGCTTGTTCTCAATTTTTATATTATCAATCAATACATTTGTACGCAGCGCATGCTCTTTCGATTCTTTTTTTTCTACCACCTGTTCTACGGCCTTCACCAACTCATCAATGTCAATAGGTTTTAGAATGTAGTAGGAAGCGCTGAAATTAAGAGCCTTCATGGCATAGTGGTCGTATGCCGTAACAAAAATAGTTTCGAACGTCTTTTCTTCCACCTGATCCAACAAATCAAAAGCATTGCCATAGGGCATTTCCACATCAAGAAAAACCAGGTCGGGTTTGTGTTTTTTGATTGCTTCCAGACCAGTTTTAACCGATTCAGCCTCACCGGCAATATGCACCTCCTTGCAGTATTTGCTAATATAATTTCGCAGTGTCTCCCTGCTGGCAGGTTCATCTTCAACTAGAATGGCTTTGAGCATGGTCATTGTTTTTCAAAATTTATTCTCGCAAACTCTATTCACCTCGGTGCTTGCTATTGTATCTTTTTCCCATCCGATATGGGGATTTTTATCTTCACTATTGTTCCTGTATTCGCCTCTTTATTCAGATCATTCACCGTGATTGTGAACTGTGTTTTATAAATCTCATTTATGATTTTCAACCTGTTTTCCGTATTTTTTAATCCGGTGGAAATGCTGGCTTTCTGATGTTTGGTTTTCATCTCCTGCGACTTTTTTCTTCCAATACCATTGTCGGTAATTACAGCACTAACACTATCTCCTTCTTTCGATATTTTTAGTTCAAGAAATCCCATTTCTTCTTTATACCTTAATCCGTGCCAAACTGCATTTTCAATATAGGGTTGAATCAGCATGGGTGGAATTTCTACATCCGATTGATTGATCGATTCATCGATGTCAATTGTATAGTCGAACTTATCCTGAAATCGAAAATGTTCCAGCTTCAGGTACAATTTAAGAATATCAATTTCAGAAGAAACAGGTACAAAATCATGTTTAGAGTTTTCCATTACAGAACGCATAAGAGATGAAAAATCAGACAGGTATTTGTTGGCTTTACGCTCATCGTTTTGAGCAATGAAGCTATTCACAGAATTCAAGGAGTTAAAGATGAAATGCGGATTCATCTGGCTTCTGAGAGATCGTAATGCCAAAAGCAGGTTTGCCTTTCGTTTTTGAACCGAGCTTTTATAAATAAATACGGAGGTGGTTAAAAGAATCAATACAACAAACAAAAGCGAGTACGTGATTCGTTTCTGTGTTTTCAGTTCCCTGGTATTGATATCCTTTTCACGTTCAAGCAAAAGCACTGTTTTTTTTGTAATCTCAAAGTCTCTTTCCAGCAATTCTATTCGTTGCAGTTTACGTCCTACATTGGCAACAACCTCTAAGTTATTTTCTAATTCCCTCTCGCGCTGACTGTAAATGGAGTCGATAGTCGATGCATAGTCCTGATAGCTAAGCAGAGCCTTATCATATTCTCCCTGATCCTTGTATGCTTTTGACAATGTTTTTAATGCGACACTTTTATTCTTAATATCTCCAATCTCGTTCGAGAGATCAAGGCTTTTTTGAATGTATTCTACGGCCTGTGCCGGTTGGTTGCGTTCAATGTAGATCTCGCCTACAGCCAGGTTGTCTGCTAATTGGTCCTCTTTTTTTTCTTGTTCTTCGCTAATCTGAAGCGATTGTTGCCGTACGTCCAGTTCTTCATCATATTGTTGGTTGCTACGGTATGCTTTCCCCAGACTTCTTAACGATTTTGATTTTCTATCCTTATCGTCTGATTTCTCTGCTATCTCTACAGCCTTTTTGTAATTGTAGATGGCTTCGGCAGACTTCTCCTGTTTCAGGTAGACATCTCCCCGGTTGGAGCTGACGTCAGCCAGACCTGCTGCATTGTTTCTCAGCTCTTCTAATTTCTGGATCTCATTATATTCTCTGAGGGCCTTATTGTAGTCACTCTGCGATGTATATACCCTGGCCAGGTCGTAACGGGTTGATATGATCTGATTGGTTTGATTCCGGGCCGTAACATAATCGAGGTATTCTTTGTAATGTATTATGCTTTCGGTAAGCTTATTATTTTTCTCAAATACCCCTGCAAGTTGAGGGTAGTTTTGGTACATGGCATTTTTATCTATGTTGCCAAGTACCTTAATTGCCTTGTTGTAGTAGTCAATGGAAAGATCATACTGTTGCAAGGATGCATTGATTTTCCCTAACATGGAATAACATTTTGCTTCATTTTTCTGATCTTTCGAAGTAATACTCAATTCAAGAGCTTGTTCAACAAAGCCGAATGATTTATCAGGGGCATTCTCCAAACTCAAAGCTGCAGAATCAAACAATACGATAATCCGGTTCCTGCTATTTATATTCTTGGTATTCAATGACCGGGTATCATTTTGAGACAGAGCCGGTGAATTATAGCAAGCTATACCAATGATCAGAGAGAATATATATTTCTTCAAATTATTCATTACAACAATGCTTTCAAGGGTAAAAGTATGAACTAAAAAGTCAATTATAAAATCTTACAGCTCTCAGATTATTCATTTTCACCTGTTTTTCAGGGCATAATTCTTACTTAACCATGCAGAAAATTCATTTCACTAAGTGAAAAGGATAGCTCCCTAATTTAAGCTTTTATAAGTATTTGATACCCGGTACTTTTACCCTTAAATCAATTAAATTAATTTGTTATGAAAACTATAAAATTTTTAAATTACAAATGGATATGGTCTGTATTATTTCTGGCAATTCTTACAAATTGTACCGACCAGGCTAAAAGTCAGCGCTTATCAGATCCTACAACTAATGAAGCCAGAAAGATTCAGATTGCACTTTTGCTTGATACCAGCAATAGCATGGATGGACTTATTGATCAGGCCAAATCGCAATTGTGGAGTATAGTTAATGAACTGGCAAGAGCAAAATGCGGAAATGAAAAACCCTCGTTGCAAATTGCTCTTTATGAATACGGGAATGATAATTTACCTTCTTCGGAAGGATATATTCGATTAGTAACTCCTCTGACATCTGATCTGGATGAGATTTCAAAAGATCTTTTTGAACTCAGAACAAACGGAGGAAATGAATTCTGTGGAGAGGTAATTTATACCAGCCTGAAACAACTTGAATGGAGTAAATCTGATAAAGATCTGCAGTTGATCTATATAGCAGGCAATGAACCATTCACCCAGGGAAGAACAAATTATAAAACTGCCTGCACGGATGCCAAAGAAAAGGGAGTAATTATCAACACCATTTTTTGTGGAAACTTCAATGAAGGAATCAACACTTCATGGAAACACGGAGCAGATCTTACGGGTGGTTGCTATGCCAGTATTGAACAGAACAGAAAGACAGTTTATATTGAATCGCCATACGATAACAGAATTGTTGAATTGAATCAGCAGCTGAACAATACATACATTCCTTATGGTACCATAGGCTATGAGAAAAAGGCTCTTCAGGCACAGCAGGATGCAAATGCAGGACAGTATGGATCAGTCAACTATGTGAAGAGGGCGGTATCAAAAAGTTCACATGTTTACAAGAATAACACATGGGATCTGGTAGATGCATCGGAAGCTGAAGACTTTCGTATAGATGACGTCAAGGAATCGGAACTGCCTGAAGAAATGCAAAAGATGGATAAAGATGAGAGGATCAATTATGTTACACAAAAAGCAGAAGAAAGAAATAAGATTAACAAAGAAATACAGGGACTTAATCAAAAGCGTGCTGAGTATGTAGCACAGAATTCCGCCGTGAATGATGGAGAGGAGATGCTGGACAAAGCCATATTAACATCATTGAGGGCACAGGCAAAAACCAGAAATTATATCATTGAGTAAACAGG
>CAYQDZ010000083.1:0-11930 GCA_964416375.1 uncultured Bacteroidales bacterium | reverse complement strand
AGATCAATACTCCAAACTACTACAAATTTCAACGCCAAGTTAAACTAGAACCCTTTTACCTTATATCGAACTCACGTTATGTTAATACCCCGACAGCTTGTTGCGAGGTAATTCATTTTGCCGTAGAATAATTTATTACCAATTCTTTATCTGAAATTTTACCCGGGTATTTTTTAAGTCCCTCAACAAGACATTCTAATGCAATTTTCAATTGCTCCTGATTTATCACATAGGCTATACGTACTTCCTTTTTTCCATGGCCCCCCTCAGTATAGAATCCTGCTCCCGGAGCGAGCATAATGGTATTCCCTTTGTATTCAAAATCCTTAAGCATCCACAAACAAAATTTTTCTGCATCATCAACAGGAAGTTTAGCCATAATATAAAATGCCCCTTTGGGTTTTGTGCAAAAAACACCCGGAATTTTATTCAGTGCTTCCGTCAGATAATTCCTCCTGGCAAGGTATTCATTGTATACTCCTGTCATGTATTCTTCGGATGAATCAATGGCTGCTTCACCGGCAATTTGGCCAACATAAGGCGGACTTAATCTGGCCTGACAGAATTTTAAAGCTGTATCACGCAAATGTCTGTTTTTTGTTATTAATGCTCCGGTTCTGAGACCTGTGGCACTATACCTTTTGGAAAGAGAATCGATCAAAATAGCATGTTCTTCCAATCCTTCAAGCTGCATGATGGAAATAAATTCTTCACCATCGTAAACAAATTCGCGATAGACTTCATCAGCGAGAAGGTACAAATCGTATTTCAATACCAGGTCGCGGATCTGTTCCAGCTCTTTCCGGCTGTAAACATGACCGGTTGGATTATTTGGATTGCAGATGATTATACCTTTGGTTTTTTCTGTTATCTTTTTCTCAAAATCTGAAATTGGGGGAAGTATGAAACCATCTTCAATATGTGAAGTAATAGCTACCACATTTACATCCGTTGAAGTGGCAAAACTATAGTAATTCGCATAAAAGGGTTCGGGGACCAGGATTTCATCGTCTGCATTCAGGCAGGTCAGCAAGGTAATTGTAATGGCTTCTGATCCTCCGATGGTGATTAGAATATCTTCATAATCAACTTTTATGTTGTGTCGTTCGTAATATTCCACAAGCTTTCGCCGCAGGGATTCCATACCGGCACTATGACTATATTCCAATACTTTTACATCAAGGTTCCGAATCGCTGCCATGGCTTTGTCAGAGGTTGGAATATCGGGTTGACCGATGTTCAATCGAATAACATTCTTTCCTTGCTTTATAGCCTCCTCAGCTATTGGCACTAATTTTCTGATGGGAGAATTAGGCATTAATGTTCCTCTTTTTGAAATCCTTGGCATACGGGTAAAATTAATTTATGTTTAAAAAAAAACTCACAGATAAACGTATCTGTGAGTTACAATTATCTATATAATGGTTTTTTTATTTGGCTGCCGCTTCCGCTTTTGGTTCCACTTTTCCTTTGATCCTTAATACTACAGGAGCTTCGGTAGCATTAGAATAAACACTGATCGATTTTGAGAATTGTCCTATTCTTCTCGTATCGTATTTTGCTGTAATAGGAACTGATTCTCCTGCTTTAATAGGTTCCCGGGTCCATCCTGGCACTGTACAGCCACATGAACTGCGTACATTGCTCAATATTAATGGTTCGGTTCCCGTATTTGTCAGTACGAATTCAAACATTCCATCTCCGCCTTGTTCAATAACACGGAATTCAGATTCTTTTTTATCGAATTCTATGCCTGGTCCGAATACAGATTTATCTTCTTTAACAGTAGGAGTCTGAGAACAACTAAATGTAAATGTTACAACGACAAACAATAAGCTTGCGATAATCTTTTTCATAGTGATGAATTTTATAATGTGCAAATTTAAATATATTTTATTTAGATAATGTGCATTTTTTTCAATTAATCAACAATCATGCTAAAATCAGCAGTGGATATTTATATTTTCTGTGCTTAAAAAATGGCTTGTATCCATTTGAACGTATTTCATCGAAAATGGTTTGTTAAATCTTTATAAAGGTTATTTCTTCATAAATTCAAAATGTAAATGTTAATTTATATTTTTACGCGGTTTTTCACTATCATATACAGGTTAAGATTTTATTAAAAATGGAAATTCCCAGTAAATACAACCCGCAGAGTGTTGAGGATAAGTGGTATAAATATTGGATGGAACATAAGCTGTTCAGATCGGTTCCCGATGAGAGAGAAGCTTATACAATTGTTATACCTCCGCCAAATGTTACCGGGGTTTTGCATATGGGTCATATGCTGAATAATACCATTCAGGATATCTTGGTAAGAAGAGCAAGGATGACAGGGAAAAATGCCTGCTGGGTACCGGGCACCGACCATGCATCTATTGCTACTGAGGCAAAAGTAGTGGCAAAATTACAAGAAGAAGGCATTAAAAAAGGCGATTTAGCGCGCGATGATTTTATGAAGCATGCCTGGGAATGGAAGGAGAAACATGGAGGAATAATTCTCGAACAACTAAAAAAACTGGGGGCCTCCTGCGACTGGGACCGGACTAGTTTTACTATGGATGAGAAGTTATCGACAAGCGTTATAAAAGTATTTATTAAATTATACAAAAAAGGATTGGTTTACAGGGGAGTGCGCATGGTGAACTGGGATCCGCAGGCTAAAACTGCTGTATCTGATGAAGAGGTGATCTACAAGGAGGAGAATTCAAAGCTTTACTACATCCGGTATAAAGTGGAAGACTCGGAAGATGAGTGGCTGACCATAGCCACTACCCGGCCGGAAACCATTCTTGGGGATACAGCTTTGTGTGTAAATCCAGCCGATAAACGGTTTAAACAATTTGTCGGGAAGAAGGTATTGGTTCCACTCGTTGAGAGACTTGTACCTGTGATTGAGGATGAATATGTGGATATGGAATTTGGAACAGGCTGCCTGAAAATTACTCCTGCTCATGATGAAAATGATTATACTATCGGATTAAAGCACAAGCTGGATACTATTGATATTTTCAATGATGATGGAACCTTAAATGAGTCAGCTGAATATTATATCGGCGAGGACCGATTCGAGGCCAGAAAAAAAATAATTCCGGAATTGGAAAAAACAGCTTACCTGGTTAAAGAAGAGGATTATGTGAATAAGGTAGGTTATTCGGAACGTACTGACGTAGTTATTGAACCTCGTTTGTCGGCTCAATGGTTCATTAAAATGAAGGAATTGGCAAAACCGGCCCTTGACAATGTATTGAATGGTAATGTAAAGTTTCATCCACCCAAGTTTAAGAATCTCTACAAACACTGGATGGAAAATATAAAGGATTGGTGTATTAGCAGGCAATTGTGGTGGGGACAAAGAATCCCTGTTTACTATTTACCTGATGGAGATTATGTTGTTGCTGAAACCATGGAGGAAGCAGTAAAATTAGCACAGAAGAAAACCGGAAATCCCAATCTGAGTGCAAAAGACCTGAAACAGGATGAAGATGTACTGGATACATGGGCATCATCCTGGTTATGGCCTATTTCTGTGTTCGACGGCATAAACCATCCTGAAAATAAGGATATACAATATTATTATCCGACCGCTGATCTGATCACTGCCCCCGATATCATATTTTTCTGGGTGGCCAGAATGATTGTAGCCGGGTATGAATTTCGAAATGAAAAACCATTCAACAATGTGTATTTCACGGGGATGGTTCGGGATCAGCTCAGAAGAAAGATGTCTAAATCCCTGGGAAATTCACCCGATCCGCTCGAGTTAATTAAAAAATACGGGGCAGATGGTGTGCGAGTGGGAATGTTGTTATGTTCTCCTGCAGGGAATGATCTCTTATTTGATGAATCCCTGACAGAGCAGGGCAGAAACTTCTGTAACAAACTATGGAACACTTTCCGGCTTATTAAGGGCTGGAAAATTGATAGCAATATAGAGCAATCTGAAGCAGCAAGGGAAGCAATTCAGTGGTTTGACAGCAAACTCAATGGATCACTTGAACTCATCGATGACCATTTTTCAAAATTCCGTATCAGCGATGCGCTCATGGTTGTATATACCTTGATCAGAGATGAGTTTTCAGGCTGGTACCTGGAGGCTATTAAACCTGAGTATCAGAAACCCATTGATCAGAAAAGCATACAACAAACGCTCGTCTTTTTTGACAAATTGCTCAAACTTCTGCATCCTTTTTTGCCCTTTATTTCTGAAGAGATTTACCAGGTAATAGCGGAGCGGAAAAATGGCGATAGCATTATGATAAGTGAAATGCCAAAAGCTGAAAGTGTGGATGAAAAACTACTCAGGAATTTTGAGGAAACCAAAGAACTGATTACTGCCATCCGTAATATTCGCCAGGAAAAGAACTTGTCTCCCCGGGAATCACTTCATCTGAAAATTACCGGAAAGGAACCGAAGTATACTACTCAGTTTTTGTCTTTGGTGTATAAGCTTGCTAATATTGAACGTGTTGAATATGTTGAGAAGACAGAAGAAGGGGCAGTAACTTTCCTGGTCAGGACAACTGAATACAGTATCCCCATAGGTGATCTGCTGGATGTTGAAGCTGAAAAATCAAAACTTGAAGAAGAACTTAGCTATCAGAAGGGATTTCTAAAAGCGGTGATGAAAAAGCTGGGGAATGAGAAGTTTGTTAAGAATGCTCCTGAAAAGGTTGTAGCAATGGAAGAAAGGAAAAAAGCGGATGCAGAAAATAAGATAAAAACGCTCACAGACCGGTTGCAATCATTCTCCTGAAAATGCAGTTTTTTACACCCGTTTAGGGTGCAAGTCTTTTTATGATCCACTTATGGCCATCTAACTTATACTCAAACCGGTCATGCATCCTGTTTTCCCTTCCCTGCCAGAATTCAAACATATCGGGTACAAGCCTGTAACCTCCCCAGTGTGAGGGACGGGGAATCGTACTATCCTGAAATTGTTCAGATCTGTCATAGCTATTCAGTTATATTCCAGAAACGAATGAAGGAGTATTATTGTTCGGGAGATGAAAGATTGGCATTCTTAATGCTGGCGTTTAATTCAAAGCCTATCAAAAGTACAAGTGCGTTGAAATTGAGCCATAGCATCAGGGCAATTAATGCTCCTATTGAACCAAAAAACTTATTGAATTGCGCAAAATTGTTCACAAAATAGGAGAATCCGAGAGAGGAAATGACAGTAAGAATGGTTGCAAGAGTGGAACCGGCAGAAAAGAACTTCCATTTGGTTTTTCGTTGTGGTGCCAGGTAATACAGAAAGGAGATGCAAAAGAAGGTCAAACCAAGTACCACAAACCATTTGCCAAATACAAACAAATAGTATGTATAATCCATTTCAATGTAACCACTACTGCCAAGATTTTCAATGATAATTTTACTGAGAAACATAATAAAAGTAGCCAGCATGATAAGGCTATAAAAAATAAATACCAGTATTATGGCGACAAGACGTCGGGTATACCATGTACGTGTTTCAATGCTATGGTAAGTAGCATTAAATGCCTCAATCATACCATGAATTCCCTTTTGTGCAAAAAACAAACTTAGCAGGAAACCAAACAGAGAAAGGCCACCTCGTTTTTGAAATATTTCATTTATTAACGATTCAATTACAAAAAACGAGTCTTCCGGCATTATTTTGTCAAAAATACCAAAGAGTGCTTGCTGGAAATTGGATATGGGAAGATAGGGGATAAGAGCCAAAAGAAATATTACACCCGGCCCAAGGGCTAACATAAAATTAAAGGCTATTGAAGATGCCCTGGTAGTTAAAGAGCCCTTCTGGATTCCCCGAATAAAGAACCAGATTACATCGTATAAAGGAACTTTATCGAATCCCGGGAGAGTAACATAGCTAAGCTTATCTCCAATATGGTGTATTTGCTTATCAAAGATGCGATAGGTTCTTTCGTGAAATGGTTCGTTCATAACAGATTAAAAATCTATAGCCTTCAAA
This sequence comes from uncultured Bacteroidales bacterium, assembly GCA_964416375.1. Taxonomy (GTDB): domain Bacteria; phylum Bacteroidota; class Bacteroidia; order Bacteroidales; family UBA10428; genus UBA10428. The sequence continues at coordinate 5,971 of CAYQDZ010000083.1, read as the reverse complement.
CTTAAATCAATACTTCTTATTTGATGCGTAAGAGCACCTATTGAAATGTAATCAACTCCACATTCAGCGTAATCACGCAGGTTTTTTAAGGTGATTCCCCCTGAAGACTCTGTTTTGTATTTGTTGTCAATAATTTTCACAGCTGTTTTAGTATCCCCGACGGAAAAATTATCGAGCATAATGAAATCGATGCCTCCTATTTCAAGAATTTGTCTTACATCATCGATGCTTCTGGCTTCCACTTCAATTTTAAGATCCAAAGCTTTTTCCTGCAGATACTTTTTGGTACTTAAAATGGCATTTTTTATACCTCCTGCAAAATCGATATGATTGTCTTTGATAAGGATCATATCATACAGACCCATCCTGTGATTTTCGCCTCCACCGTATTTTACTGCTGCCTTATCCAGCAAACGCATACCCGGAGTAGTTTTGCGGGTATCCAGGACTTTGGTTTTTAAGCCTTTCAGTTTTTCCATATACTGACTGGTCTGCGTAGCTATTCCGCTCATGTGTTGCATGGTATTTAAAACAAGCCTCTCAGCCTGCAAAATAGAATGCACTTTCCCGGTCACAAAAAAGGCAATGTCTTTTCGATGGACTTTTGTACCATCGCTCATTTTTCTTTCGAATCTGAGGCTGGGATCAAGTTTTTTAAAAATGATTTCAGCAATTTCAATTCCTGCTATCACTCCTTCTTCTTTCACTATCAATTGAGCTTTGCCTGCTGCATCAGAAGGAATACATGATAAGGAAGTATGATCACCATCGCCAATATCTTCAACAATCGCTAAATCAATTAATTCTTCTATGAATTTATTCAGCATACTCGTTCTCAATTCTTAACTGGTGAATAAATACTTTTGAATTGATTGTTTTTAATAAAAATGTAATCCTGAAAGTTTTTGAATTTGAAGTATACCGGCCAATAGCATATTTTGAGGATTCCTTTCCTCCTTCATGCAATATTTTAAATTGCTGCGGAGGGTTTTTGGTGAAGAAATCGCGAAGTATAATTTCTGCCTGTGTTTTGCTGTAGATCTCCTCTTTTTCAAAAAACGTAAGCTCAATGGTCTGATTAAAATATTCCGACAGCTTTGAAGCATTGCCTGATGTGAATGAAGATATGATCTGCCCGGGGATTTCACCCGAAAAGGAGGACCGAATCAAAAGGAACATGAATACGATAAGCCAAAGACTTTTTTTCATCATCTGATTTTATTAGTTCGGTTTGGATAAATTCAAAAATCAATCCAAATTAAGCAAATAAAAATTTACAATCCATTGCTTCGTGCAAAACATTCAAATGTTTGGTTTGAATGTTTATGCGCAACAGGATCTGATTTCTCTGCACTTTTGTTGATAAAAATCAAGTGAATACCCCTGTTGTCTGACTTTTCCGGATACTATTTTGGTATATTAGTAAATCATAATAGTTGATGTGTTTTCAGGGCGATGGTATGCTGAATTAAGATTCTTTCTCTTTTTCAGTTGATTTCTCTGAAAGCCATTCAATAGGAGAACTTTTCATGAAATTTACATTGTACAATACGGGCAAAACAGATGTACCTTATCTGCTTGAAGGTATTGAAGAGTATTGCAACAGGATCAGGCATTTTGTTGATTTTACAATCCTTGATATTCCCGGTATTAAGTCTGGCCGAAAAATGTCTCCTGAAATAGTTAAAAAAAAGGAAGGGGAGATATTAAAAAGAGTGCTTTCAAAGTATGATATAATTATTCTGCTTGATGAAAACGGAACAGAAATGAACTCACGAAAATTTGCCGAATGGTTAAATGCATTGCAAACAAAAAGTTATAAGCAGGTTGCTTTTGTCAGTGGCGGGGCATATGGATTTTCAGAGGATATTCATAAATTGGCAAAATATAAGATATCTTTATCTAAAATGACCTATACACACCAGATGGTTCGGTTGATTTTTGTTGAACAATTGTACAGGGCATATACCCTTATTAAGGGAATGAAATACCATAACGATTAATAGAAATACTTCTCTGCTATGATATCAAAACGTTTGTTAGTCATATCAGTACTCATCATTACCATCTCAGTTTTGTTGGCTCGCTTTTCCGGAGTGTTTGAAAATAAGGCGAGGCATGCCGATCGTGTGGAAAAAATTCTTCATCAGAAATGTGAAAAGGTTGAGATTTATTTTAACAAATTGAATAAACATGATCAGGAAGATGATTTTGAGATCATTCAAAAGCTCGATCATGAAGACATCATATTATTCAGGTATGTTGATCATCAGCTTGTCCTTTGGTCCTCCAATGCAATTCCGGTATATGAAACATACCCGGATAGTTTGTTCAACCTTCGGATGATAAAGATTTTCAATTCGTATTACCATGTCCTTACTTCCGGTAATGATTCTATTATTCATGTGGGCCTGATAAGGGTAAAAAGCCGTTATCCTTATGAGAATGATTTTCTGCAGACAGGATTTAACCCCGACTTTCATCTTCCGCAAAACACAAGAATAAGCTTTCAACCCGGAGATGGTTATGATATACATGATACGGACGGGAAGTATTTATTTGGCTTAAAATTACCCGGCCAAACAACGGAGAGCACTCCGCGCTCAGCCATTGCAACTATATTCCTGTTTTTTGGCTTGATTGTACTCGGATACTACTTTTATTCATCACTCATTGGAATAAAGGATGAGAAAGGGAGAATGAAGACTATGCTGGTGATGCTCTTCTCCATTTCGGCCATACGGATCCTGCAACTTGGGTTAGGCTTAAGTATTCAAGGTTTTGCCTTGTTTGACCCCTATATTTTTGCTGATTCATTATTTGTTCCCAGTCTTGGAGATCTGTTATTGAATTCTCTGATCATATTATTCTTTGCCATACTTATACGCAATGTATCAGGAACAAAAGGGATTCCCGAAAAAATCTCAAAAGCAGGTCTGACATTATACTTCATTTTGTATAATCTGCTGGCATTAGCTTTTTTCATCAATGCGCATTATTTTTTCCACAGCCTGATCTTTAATTCGAATATTTCATTTCAGCCTAATGTAATAGACCAGCTCTCCGTATACTCATTGATTAGTTTCCTGGTGAATGGCGTAAACTTTTATGCTTTGGGTATCATTCTTATCTGGGTAATACGACATACCATATCCTATGAAAACATTTTCCGGAACCTGCAAATATTCATGATTACTTCAGCAGTGATTTTCCTTACTTTATTTTTGGCAGGATATCCTGTTGATCTGATTTCCATTGTATCGTATTTTCTGTTTTTTCTTCTTTTTTTATGGCTTTATTATAAGAATTACAACTTTTCAGCTTATTCCTTCCTGGTTGTGTTTGTGATATTCTTTTCGGTATACTCATTACTTTTTATTTTACAAAAAGGGGGACAAAAAGAGGAAATCATCCAGAAATCTCTGGTTTACAGCCTCACAAATGAACACGATCCGGTGGCAGAGTATTTGTTTGAAGAGTTGAGCAGGGAAATTGAACATGACACCCTGATCATCAATAGTCTGAATCGGACTTATGATATCGATGAATTTTTTAATTACCTGAGTAAGAATTATTTTGCCGGTTACTGGAACAAATACAATCTGCGGATTACATTGTGCGGGCCCTCAGATAGTGTACTCATTGAAATCCCGGATTATCAGTGGTTCTATTGTTATGGATTCTTCGATGATATTGTACAAGAAGCAGGTATCAGCCTTCCTGAATCCCATTTTTATTATCTTGATAATTACAATGGCAGGATCAGCTATGTAGGCCTGTTTCCTTATACAATCAATGAATCACCTTCTGAGATTACTTTATTTGTTGAGATTGATTCAAAAATTTCACAAGATATGCTGGGTTATCCGGAGTTGCTGCTTGATCAAAAATTTCACCGTGACAGACTGATTGATAAATATTCTTATGCCAAATACTACCAGGGAAATCTGGTATCGCAATACGGAGATTTTAGTTATAGCCTGAGTTCTGAAGCATTTGGTGAATTAAAATCAGAATTTCAGCATGTTGAATTGGATGATTACCGGCATTTGCTGTATAGGTCGGAATCGGATAATTTGATAGCCCTTAGTTTTCCTGAACCTAAATTCATTGATTTGCTGATCGCATTTTCCTATTTGTTCTTATTTTATTACTTGTGTCTTATGCTGGCATTTACTGTCCGCAACCTGAATACATCTGAAATTCGATTTCTTGGAAACCTGCGAAGTAAAATTCAGTTTACCATCATTTCAATTCTTCTTGTATCACTCTTTTTAATTGCCGGAAGTACAATCTGGCTGAACATCAGAAATTACAGGCAAAACCAGGACGAAATACTTCATGAAAAAATCCATTCGGTACTCATTGAACTTACTCATAAGCTGGAATTTGAAGATGAATTAACTGCTGAATGGCATGCAGATAAATATGATAATTTAGACCAGCTCCTTATGAAATTTTCGGATGTATTTTATACCGATATTAACCTGTATGATCCAAAAGGACAATTGCTGGCAACATCCCGTTCCGAGATATTCCAAAGGGGACTGCTCGGCAGGAAAATGGATGCGTCAGCCTATTATAAATTGCACCATGAAAAACAGGCCCAATTTATTCATCGTGAGAATATCAGTAAATTATCCTATTACTCAGCCTACGTACCTTTTGAGAACAACAAAGGAAAATTACTGGCTTATCTGAACCTGCCTTATTTTACCAAACAAAAAGAATTGCAGGAGCCTCTTTCGGCTTTGATATTTACCATCATAAATATTTATGTTATTCTGATTCTGATTACCATTGTGGTTGCCATTTTTATCTCTGATCAGATAACGAAACCACTGAAACTTTTGCAATTGCGCTTCAGAGATTTAAAGCTGGGCAGCCGGTTTGAACAAATTCATTACAAACGTAAGGATGAAATTGCGGATCTTGTTACCGAGTATAACAGGATGGTTGTTGAATTACAGCGAAGTATTGAACTTCTTGCACGCTCTGAAAGAGAATCTGCCTGGCGGGAAATGGCCAAGCAGATTGCTCACGAAATAAAGAATCCCTTAACGCCAATGAGATTGAGTGTACAACAACTGCAAAAATCATGGAATGACAAACGCGAAAATCAGGAAGAGTATTTAAAGAATGTAACCAATACGCTGATTGAACAAATTGATAACCTTTCGACAATAGCTACAGAATTTTCAAATTTTGCTAAAATGCCCGCAGTAAAAATTGAAAATGTTGACCTGATAGAAGTGCTGAAAAATTCTGTCGATCTCTTTGGGGGTGCTTCCCATTATAAAATATTCTTTTCTTCTGAGTATAAGAGTATGGAAATAGAAGCAGACAGGGAACAACTCTCGCGATTGTTTTTGAATATTATCAAGAATGCCATTCAATCTGTTCCTGACAATCGTACAGGAGAAATCAGAGTGGAAGTTGAGAAGACAACCAGAAAGGCAATCGTATGGATATCTGACAATGGAAAAGGAATACCTGAGGATATCAAAACAAAACTGTTTATGCCTAATTTTACTACAAAGAGCAGCGGAATGGGTTTGGGATTGGCCATTGTTAAAAACATTATCGATCAACTGCATGGAGAAATAGGTTTTGAGACAAAACTAAATCGGGGGACAAAGTTTAAATTGGCTTTTCCAATACATACCGACAAGCCTAAAAAGAAATAACCTGGTTCAAAGCTATTTATATCAATTGATTTGTTAACATAATGTTTATTTCCCCGTATATATTATTTATTATATTTGAGATGAACTAAAACAACCTGGGCCTTGAAGAAATTCATCCTATATATTTCCCTGTTATTTGTAAGTCTGCAAACCTTCTCTCAAGAGAACGAAATAGGCGGTCAGGTGAACCAGTATTGGAGCGTTACGGATGTTCAGAATACTCATGTTGATCTTGCTGTTGTTCCTGCCGGATTGCAGCCGGGAGATAAGGTGATCCTGATGCA
>CAYQDZ010000082.1:0-12056 GCA_964416375.1 uncultured Bacteroidales bacterium | reverse complement strand
GCAATAACACTCAGGGTCGTATTGGTTATGAGCAGGGCCAATATCACACCCGTAAAAGCGAAAGGAATAGACATCATAATGATAAAAGGCATGCGTAAGGATTCAAACTGTGAGGCCATCACCAGGTATACCAGCACAAGGCTCAGTAACAGCAGCATAGCCAGGTCGGTAAAACCTTCCTGCTGGTCCTCGTAGGCTCCCCCGACATTGATAAGCACCCCTTTGGGAATGTCCGTTTTATCGATTTCGGCCTGGATGTTTACGGCCAGCTCACCCATGGATACTTTATAAGGAGTTACCGAAACCGTAACCAGCCGTTCACGCCGTTTGCGTTCTATATTCGGCGGGGACCAGTATTCTTTCACCTCTCCCACTTCACCTAAACGTACTTCCTGACCGGTGATGGTTTGCAGGGCTATATTTTCAATGTCGGTTATAGAATTCCGAAAATCTTCTTCAAAACGGATCACCACATCGTATTCTTCACCTTCTTCACGAAAACGTGTGGCTGTCATTCCGGCTACGCGGTTATAAAGCGCCCCCGAAACCATGGCTGTATTCAAACCTACGGCAGCCATTTTTTCATTATCGAGCACTATCCGTAATTCCGGTTTGGATTTTTCACGGCTTATCTGGACATTACGGGCCCCTTTCACCTGTTCAATACTATCAGCAAGGACATTGGCAAGTCGGGTGGTGGTTTTCAGATCATATCCATAGATCTCCACATCAACAGTTGATCCCGATGCCATAGAACCCCCTCCGGAATTGAAATCGAAATTCACAATCTCGGGAAATACCGCCAGTTCATTCCTGATTTCCTCGGTAACATCCCATATCGACCTTTCCCGTTCTTCGAGGGCCTTAAGACTAATACTGTAATTGATGATGTTGGAACCTGTTGACCTAAACATGGCCATCATGCCGCCCTGGTCATCACTTCCTGCGGAAGAAGATACGATCGCGATCTCGGGAATGTTGCCAAAGATCGTATCGATCTTCCTTGCCAGTTCCACGGTTTTCTCTATCCGTGTGCCCGACTGCAATTCAACGGCAATGGATAAAAATCCATCGTCCGACTGGGGTATAAATTCCGTTCCCAGATGACCTGTAAGGAACAAGCTGCCGATAAAAATGATCAGAGCTGTGATAAGAACCTTCCACCTATTCTTCAGGCTCCATTCCAATACTCCGCCATACCAGTTATCCAGCCGGTTAAGAAGAGGCAGTACAGTATGATCGTAGCTGAAACGCCCCGGCTCATTCTTTTTCTCCTGTAAGTGAAGTATTTTAGAACTTAGCATAGGGGTCAGGGAAATTGCAGCCAGGGTAGATGTGGTAACGGTTATGGTTACGATCCATCCCAACTGGCGGAACAGGACACCCGTCATACCCCCTATCATAGTCATGGGTAAGAAAACCGCTACTACGGTCAGAGTGGTGACAATGACCGCCAGCCAAACTTCATTCGTAGCATAAATCGCTGCTTCGCGGGGACTGCTGCCCCGGTCGATATGCTTGGCAATATTTTCCAGTACCACAATCGCATCGTCCACCACCATACCAATGGCTATGGAAAGCGCCGACAGAGAAATGATATTGATGGAACTGTTTGTAATATGAAGGTAAATAAAGGACACGATCAGGGAGATGGGTATGGTGATCACAATGATAAAGGTGGCTCTCCACCGGCCCAGGAAAAACATCACTACCAGTATTACAAAAAATAAGGCAAACATCAGGGTTTTCGTCAGGTTATTCACCGATCCGCTGATGAAGGAACTGGAATCGTAGATTGGCTGAATTTCAATATCGTAAGGCAAATCCTTTTTCAGCTTTTCCAGCTTCTTATTTACTTCCCTGGCAACTTTCACGGTATTGGCTCCCGATTGCTTCATTACCATCATGCGCACACCCTGCTTACCGTCAATTTTCTCATCGATCGTCATCTCCCGGAGGGTATCCCTCACGGTGGCGACATCTTTCAGGTAGATGGTCTGCCCGTTATAATTTCCCAGGACAACTTCTTTGATCATATCGCTCTGCTCGAATTCACCCTCCACCCTCAGGGGGTAACTCATCGATCCCATTTTAATATGGCCGGTAGGCATATTCAGGTTCTCAGCCTGCAGTACCTGGCCGATTTGTTCCACACTCAGTTTGTAGGCTTCAAGTTTTCGTGGATTTATATCGATGCTTACCTGCCGTATCGGCGACCCCATGACGTAAATAGAGCCAATGCCATCGATACGGTTTAAAGGATTGACCAATTTCTCGTCCAGGATCTTTTCGATCCCTTCATAACTTTCCTCTGCAGTGATCGTGTACATTAACACAGGGATCATGCTCATACTGAACTTGAAGATCATGGGATTTTCAACATCTTCCGGCAGACTGCTCTCCACCAGGGAGAGGGCATCGCGAATATCATTGGCCGCCTCGCTCAGATCAGCACCGTATTCAAATTCAAGGGTAACCACCGAAATATTATCTCGGGAAACAGAGCTTATCTGTTTCAGTTTATCCACAGTGTTTAACACATCCTCTACAGGTTTGGTGATGTTCGTCTCAATATCGGTGGCACTGGCTCCTCCATAGGTAGTGAATACCGTTATGGCAGGAAACTCAATATCGGGGTATAGATCGATAGGGAGATTGACCAAAGAGTACACTCCAAACACTACAACCGCCAGGAAAATCATCAGGGTGGTTATGGGCTTTTTTACTGCACTTCCGTATATACTCATAATTTCTTCTTTTTATATTGACAGCTGCCCCGATTACTTCGTGACCAGTTTAATTTTCGAACCATTCAACAGGTTGGCCTGTCCATCCACGATAAGCTCATCGCCCTCCTTCAGACCATCGGCTGCAATTTCCAGTTGATCGTCGAAACGTTTTCCAATCTTAACTATCACCTGCCTGGCCGATCCCTTGTCGTTTACAAACACATAGCGGTGATTTGTACCTTCCTGTTTCAGTACGGCTATAGAGGGTACCACCAGGGCTTCCGTATCCTTCAATTTGATTTTGATGTTTCCGAACATCCCGGGACGCAGGATCTCCGAAGCATTTTTCACCATGATCTCTGTTTTGAATGTGCGCGTGGCCGCATCGATGGTCGGGTACACCTTATACACTGAAGCTTTGAAAACTTTTCCGGGGATGATATCGGTGGTTATGCTTGCTTCCATGCCCTGTTTCACATCGGAAAAATAACTCTGCGAGATACTTACTACCGCCTTGAGCGGGTTGATCTGCATCAGGGTGACGATGGCTGCTTTACCCGCCAGAGTATTGGGTGCTCCGGAATAGAGCTCGCCATTTTCGAAATACTTCGCGGTAACCATGCCGTTAACAGGTGATAATAAGTTTGTGTTTTCCATCAGGTACTCATAGCTCGATTTTGCTACTTCGTACTGCGCTTTCACCTGGTCGTACTGCTGCTCTGAAATACTTTTCAACCGGTGTAATGTATCAATTCGCCGGAAGTTAATCTTTGCGTTTTCGTACTGAGTTGCTGCCTGGTTGAGCTGGGTTTTATCCATCTCCACCAATACCTGACCTTTCGTAACCCTGTCCCCTACCTCAACATGTATTTTATTGATCCTCCCCGGCGATGAAGGGGCAAAATGGATCTCTTTAAAAGCAACCAGGTTGGCGGTATAATCGATGGTTTTCGTAATGCTTTGCTTTTGCACCTTTGTCACTCTTGCAGGATACACCTTCACTGCAGAGGTATCTGCCCGGGCAGCAGCATCAGCTCCCTTATCAGTTCCACATGCCGTGAACAACAAGGCCTGGATCACGATCCATCCAAACAATTTATAAACTTTCATATTCGTATGTTTTTCAAATGTTACTATTCCTTTTTGTTTCATAGTTTGTTGTATAATTTATTCAGCTTTACTTTCGATTGCAGAACGTTGAGCAGGGCCGAAACATAGTTGTTCTCGGCCTGCAGATAGCCGGTATTGGCTTGCGTCAGGTCAAGGCTCGATACCATGCCCTGTTTGTATTTGTTGTGAATATTTTCGTAGACCCGTTTGGCCACTTCCACATTTTCTTTTTGTGTGCTGTAATTTTCATAGGCACTCTGCAGCTCAAATGAAAGCTGGTTGTTTTGGAGCAGCAGCTGGTCTTCGACCATTGATTTGTTCCGGTTGATCTTATCCAGTTCAATCTTCGCCTGGCTCAACCTGGCCCTTTTGGATCCACCTGCAAAAATGGGGACACTCAGCGATAAGCCTGCAGCATTTTTCGGGCTCATATCAAAACTTGTTGTCGTAAATTTTTCTTTGTAGGTATAATAGCCGGCAAGAGTCGGAGCATAAGCCCAGCGTTTCATATTCAGGTTTTCTTCCCCCATCTTTTCCTGCGTCATCAGGATCTGGAAGCCCGGGTTAACGGAGGGATCAAATTCCATTTCCCACAACCGGTCCTCTTCAATATCTGCTGTCAGCATGTTCAGGTCGTCGGTGAGCACTACCTCCTGCTCCGGTTCAATGCCCAGAAGGAAGCGAAACATGTTGTAGGTAGATTGCAAACTGCGTTCCATCGATTTTTTGGTATTCTCGAGCTGCGACAGGGTGATCCTCACCTGGTCGGCATCCGTTTGTTCCATCATGCCCACACGGTACATGTTTTGGGTATGTTTGAACACCGATTCCAGGTCCGTGATATTTTCTTCAATAATCTGTATCAGTCTTTCGTTTACCAGCACCAGGTAATAGCTGTTCAGTACATTCTCTTTGATATCGAGTTCGGTGCTTTGCATGTTCTGTTCGGCAATTTTCCGGCCCAGTTTAGTCAGTTGGAGCCCTACCCAATACTCCCCGCTAAAAAACAATTGTGTAACCTGCAGGTTGGCACTGGTCTGGTCCTCGAAGAGAATAACGGTACCGAACAGTTCCAGCTCGTAGTTAAAATTTGTGGAATAGTCGATGGTCCCTTTCACCTGCGGCAAGCCTGCCCCCAGGGCTTCTTTGTACTGCTGATGCGCCAGATCAACATCACGTGATGCATTAATGAGTAATTTATTATGCTGTAAAGCATGATCCATGGCCTCTTCCAATGAAAATACGGCCTGGTCCTCCTGTGCAAGCATAACACCTCCACTTAATATGATCCCTAATAAGAATATTACTTTTCGATTCATAAATATCTGTTTTGTTTATAATTTAGCGAACTTAATAGGCAAAAAAATTACTCAGTTGAATTGTATTTCTGCTTTGTTGCATTCATAATATTTAATAAATCCCGGATTACCACGGTCAGTTTATTCAGAAAGATTGCATTCCTGGAATTTTTATCCGCTTTCAGTTCCAGGATATAACCAAAATGCTGTTGCATACTTAGCATTTTCTTCTCGAAGGTTTCAATGATAACAATGGGTTCAATTCGTTTCAACTGAAAGTATCTCTTCCTGTCGCCCGGGAGGGTAACATATTCTATACTCTCCCTGATCTCCAGGTTTCGCAGTGCATTGCTGGCAGAACTTTTACTGATTTGTAATTCTTCTGTAATCTCCTCGAATGTAAATTGCTCTTTGTCCATAACCATGAGCAAACCCAATATTCTACCCGCTATGGGTTGAAAACCTTCCTTGTCGAAGTACCTGCCCATTTCTTCAATCAGTTCTTTTTGTTTTGCTATTCTTTCTTCGGTGTTCATTTTGAGGAATTAAAAAAATTCATACAACAAGGCACAAAAGTAATGAAGTTTTTTTAGTTTACAAATTTATAAACTAATAATTTTATTTAATTTATATTTTAAGGCTTATTGGGAATTGAATCGATGTTTGCAAGGGCAATATTCAGAAAAGTGGATAGAGCCGGATTGTTTGTTATAAGTGATTGTATTACATTTAATGAACGGAAGGGCACCCATAATCCAACACCTCCGCTTGATGTATTCGCCGCTTCAAAGATATCCTCTCTTGAAGCAGGAATCCGATATGATTTTCATTTGGAAGGTACAATACGATATTCTGTCTCCGGGGAATTCTCGAATTTGCGTTCCGGCAATATCGCTTACTGAACCTTCGAGGGCTTTTTGTGCATATGAGCCTATGCTTAGACAGAGGCAGCTTAGGTAGATTATGTATTTCATGTTGTTGTGCTTTATGATGATACCGGTTCAAATCTCCGGTATAAACAGGAGTTCTGCTAAATAAAAGCGATGAGCTGTTGAATAAGGTAGATGAGTTGCAAAAAAGAGCAGAAGAAGCATGCGAAAGAATTCAGAGTTAGCCCCTTTGCCGTATTCATGTTCATATCAGGTACAATCAGGGTGAATTAACAATGGCGTTTATTCATAGAAAAGAGAGGTTTACAAACAATTGGCTAATTGAAAATGAATGTTTATTTTGCAGAAGCAATAAATGATGCACCAATACATGGCTTGTACAACACCAAATTAGGATTATAAGTATTGTCTGCGAGTTCATGAGAAAGTTAGAATTATGAAAAAATATGGATTATAAAATCAGTATAGGAGAAAAAAGGATCAGGGGTTTGCAAAAGAATCTTGGGTCAAAGAGCTGGCCTGAGTTTATGCAACATGATAGAATAGTTCGCGATAATTGGCCAAACCTGTATTCAGACTTTTTAAATTTTCAGTTTGCATTACTTGATAACAAAAAGCTTATTGGTATTGGTAATTCTGTGCCTTTACTCTGGCAGAATTCATTTGAAGATTTGCCTGCAGCAGGAATGGATTGGGCGATGATAAAAGCGAAGGAAGATATACAAAAGGGGCTGGAGCCAAATCTTCTTATCGGAATTCAGATTTTACTGCACAGGGAATATCAAGCACATGGAATAAGCTATGAAATGCTAAAGCTTATGAAGGAGATTGCAAAATCAAATGGAATTAAGAACATTGCTTTACCGGTAAGACCAACATTAAAATGCCAGTATCCTTTAATACCAATGGAGGATTATATCCATTGGAAAAACAAAGAAGGATTAGCATTTGATCCCTGGATAAGAGTTCATAGTAAAACTGGTGGCCGAATACTTAGGATTTGTGAAAAATCCATGGATATATCAGGCTCCCTTTCTGAATGGGAAAAATGGACCGGTATGAATTTCCCGGGTTCCGGGAATTACGTTGTTCATAAGGCTCTGGTTCCAATACAAGTTGACAAGGAAAATAATATTGGGAAATATATTGAACCGAATGTCTGGATTGTACATGATGCAGAATAGCTGCAACAACAAAGAAAGTGCTCATTCAGTAATAAGTCGGAGGAAGACAGGAAGGAAAGCTGGCAAACAACTATGAATACAATTGAATTTTTCTTAACTTGCTTGGATTAAACGGAGCTGTGCTAATAATACACAGGATCCGATTACTGAAGAAACCATGCTTAAAGAACTACATAATTCGTTTCATCTTGATTACGAAGAAATACATGGATAAACGTTAGATGAATTGGATACCGTTCGGAAAATGCATGTTTTTTAGCATGAGATAAAAACGGACAACACATAAAAAAATGTAAAAAGTAGCTAACTGGCAGGGTATACGGATTCATTGTGTCCGCCTCAATAGTCGGTTGGAACGATTACATTTTTGCCATTTGATAAAAGACTATAAAAATTAAGATGTAACTTTAATCTAATTTGAATCCCAAAGCCTTTTCCAGTATGAACACCAGGAAACAAATAATTGCAAAACCGTTAAATGAAAAAAGGGCCGAAAAAACCGGTATAAGTCAGTTTCCCATTATTGGTATCGGCGCTTCGGCAGGCGGACTTGAAGCATTGGAGCAGTTTTTTAAAAACATGCCCAAAGACAACGGAATGGCTTTTGTTGTGATTCAACATCTCGACCCAAATCACATTGGCATTCTGCCCGAGCTGTTACAGCGTATTACCCCCATGAAAGTGTTGCAGATAACCGATCGACTTAAAATGAAACCCAATTGCGTCTATGTGATACCGCCCAACAAAAGCCTCTCGTTGTTGAATGGTGCCCTGCACCTGTTCGATCCGGTTGAATCGCGCGGCCTGCGTCTGCCTATTGATATTTTTTTCCGGTCGTTGGCCAACGACAGGCAGGAAAACAGCATCGGTATTATCCTTTCGGGCATGGGCTCGGACGGCAGCCTGGGACTGAAAGCCATTAAAGAAAAAAACGGTGTGGTGCTGGTGCAAGACCCTGATACAGCCAAATTTGATGGCATGCCGCTTAACGCCACCCAGGCAGTAATTGTCGATATTATGGCTCCCGCCAGTGAATTGCCTGCCAAACTTATCGATTTCCTCAAATTTATTCCTGCCGTTAAAACAGATCCCGAAATAGAGCGTAAACACAAAAGCAACCTCGAAAAAATCATCATCCTCCTCCGCGAACAATCAGGTCACAACTTTTCTTTGTATAAGAAAAATACCGTGTTTCGCCGCATCGAAAGACGCAAGGGTGTTCACCAAATAGATAAAATACAAAATTATGTCCGCTTTTTGCAGGAAAATCCTAAGGAGATTGATATACTTTTCAAAGAGTTGTTGATTGGCGTTACCAGTTTTTTCCGTGATGCAGCCTTATGGAAAATGCTTAAGGAAAGTGTTCTTCCTAACCTCATCAATGAATTGCCCGAAGATTATGTACTGCGCGCCTGGGTGCCGGGCTGTTCAACAGGTGAGGAGGCATATTCACTGGCCATTGTATTTAAAGAGGCTATGGAAAAAGCAAAAAAGCCTTCAAACTTGAGCCTTCAGATATTCGCCACCGATCTCGATCAGGATGCCATTGAGGAAGCCCGAAAAGGAAGTTTCACCAAAAACATTACTGCCGATGTTTCCTCCAATCGCATCAGCCGGTTTTTTACTGTTGAAGGTGACGGCTACCGCCTAATTACCTCCATACGAGAAATGGTGGTGTTTGCTCCTCAAAATGTGATTAAAGACCCTCCTTTTACGAAGCTGGACATCATTTCGTGCCGCAATATGCTGATATACATGGAGACGGAATTGCAGAATAAATTGATAGCGCTGTTTAATTACAGCCTCAATCCCGGTGGAATTATGGTACTTGGCACTGCCGAAACTCTTGGAGATCAAGCTGAAGAATTTAAGGAGCTCGATCCCAAACTGAAAATATTCAAACGCTCTGAAACACCACCGGTGTTTGGACTCATTGATTTCCCAAGCTCCTATCATCGCAACAATGCGGAAGCAACTGAAAAAACAATATCGCCGAAAGTTGTTGAAAATATTCAGACCCTTACCGATCAGATATTGCTTCAGCAATTTGCCCCTGCCAGTGTACTGGTAAACAACAAAGGCGACATACTGTACATTACCGGGCATACTGGAAAATACCTTGAACCGGTTGCAGGTAAAGCAAACTGGAATATTCATGTAATGGCACGCGAAGGATTGCGCAATGAACTGCCCGGCGCCTTCCGCAAAGCAATGCAAAACTTTGATGCGGTGACAGTGCGCAATGTAAAAGTGGGGATCAACGGAGGTACCCAGTTTGTCGATCTGACTGTTCAGCGTATCGAAAATCCCGGGGCGATCAGAGGTATGGTAATCGTAGTTTTTACTGATGTGCCGGCTGTCATCGAACAGAATGTGCCAAGCCCTAAAAAAGGAAAACGGAGTTCAACCGGGAGGCAGAAGGAACTGGAAATTGAACTGCAACGAAGTTATGAAGACTTGCAAAGCACACGCGAAGAAATGCAAACATCGCAGGAAGAGCTGAAATCGATTAATGAAGAACTGCAATCAACCAATGAAGAACTGCAATCGACCAACGAGGAACTCACTACCTCCAAGGAAGAGATGCAGAGTCTGAACGAAGAGCTGCAAACGGTTAATATCGAACTGCAGAGTAAGATAAACGACTATGTACAGTCAAACGACGACATGAAAAACCTGCTCAATAGCACTGAGATTGCCACTCTTTTCCTCGACAAGGATTTGAATATCCGCAGGTTCACCGATCATGTTACCGAGTTATTTAAATTGCGTACTGCGGATATCGGCAGGCCCTTTACCGATCTGGTTACTGATTTAGAATACCCCGAAATAGGAAAGCATGCCTGGAAGGTGATCGAAACACTTACACCAGTTGAGACGGCCATTACAACACAAGACGGAAGGTGGTTCACTGTAAGGATTATGCCCTATCGTACAATCGACGACCGTATCGACGGACTGGTTATGACATTTACCAATATAACCATTGCTAAAAAGTTAGAAATAGAACTGAAAAAAGCAAATGAGATACTGAGGAGAAGCAAAATAAATCAGTGAAATCATACAGATCAAATAAGAGAAAATTTGATGTAATTCTAAACAGGATGTTATATGAAAAATGACACCATGCAAAAAACCGAATTTCTGCGCCAGAAAGCCGAAAAGCTACTGAAAAAGAAACAGACAACAACCGGTTTACAGCTCACTGAATCCGAAACACTGAAACTCATTCACGAGCTTGAGGTGCACCAGATAGAGCTGGAAATGCAGAATGAAGAACTTTCGCTGGCAAGATCTCTTGCACAGGATGCCACCGAAAAATACATTGAATTATACGATTTTGCGCCAACGGGTTATTTTACACTTTCCAAAAAAGGTACAATCATTGAGTTAAACCTCAGTGGGGCAAATATGCTGGGCAAAGAGCGCTCACATCTAAAAAACAGTCTGTTTGGCCTATTTGTTTCCAATGATACAAAATCAATCTTCAATCTCTTTCTTGGCAAAATATTTATCAGCAAATCCAAAGAAACCTGCGAGCTGATCTTATCAACAAACGACAATTTATCAATTTATGTTCACCTTACCGGCATCCTTACTGAAAACGGAGAACAATGCCTTGTAACAACAACGGATATAACCGAACGTAAGGAGGCGGAAGACGTATTGTCGGAGAGCAGAGCCAAGTATCAGGCAATATTTGAATCGACCGGAACTGCAACTTTAATTGTTGAAGAGGACACCACAATCTATATGGCCAACAAAGAGTGTTATTCCATTATAGGATATACTCCTGCTGAACTTATCGGACAAAAATGGATTCAATATGTTGCCCCAGAGAGTTTGCCTGAAATGATTAAGAATCAACAGATTAGATTAAACAATCCCGATTTGGCCCCAAAAAAATATCAGGTGAGACTTGTGAATAAAAAAGGAGAAATCCGGGATGCCATTCTGGATATAGGGATAATACCCAGAACCAGGCAAAGTATTGTTTCCTTTTTAGACATCACCGAGAGAAGGCTGGCAGAAGCAGAAATAAAATTGAAAAACGATCAACTGCTGAAACTCGATGCTGAAAAAGATAAATTCTTTTCCATCATATCCCACGACCTGCGCAGCGCATTCAGTAGCTTTTTAGGACTTACACAAATCATGGTGGAAGAATTGCCGGGTTTGCCAATGTACCAGATACAAGAGCTTGCAGAGATCATGAGAAACTCAGCCACCAGCCTTTTCAATCTTCTCGAAAACCTGCTTCATTGGGCAAGCATGCAACAAGGATTAATTTCTTTTAACCCGGAGGTACATCAATTGCTTCCCATTGTAAATGAAAGTATAGCAATAATACTGGAGCCAGCCCATAACAAGGAAATTGAACTTGTATTAGATATTCCTGATGACTTGGCCATTTTTGCTGACATGAACATGCTTCAGACTATCATCCGGAACCTTGTTTCAAATGCCGTGAAATTTACCATGAAAGGAGGAAAAATAAATCTTTCGGCTAAAACTACCGGTGACAAAAGTGTTGAAGTATCCATTCAAGATACGGGTATAGGAATGAGCCCCCAGATAATTGACAATTTATTCCGCCTGGATGTAAAGGCAAACAGACAAGGTACAGAAGGTGAAGCCAGCACAGGACTTGGCCTATTACTATGTAAAGAATTTGCAGAAAAACACGGTGGCAAAATCTGGGCTGAAAGCGAAGAAAAAAAAGGAAGCCAATTCAAATTTTCCCTGCCAAACAGAAGAAATAAAAAATAGCCGTTCTGGCAAGCACCTCCGCCATAATTAATACGATCAAGGCTGGCAGGGTAATGCTATGGCAACACGCTGTGG
>CAYQDZ010000081.1:0-12064 GCA_964416375.1 uncultured Bacteroidales bacterium | reverse complement strand
TTTTTTATCTATGTTCTATCATAAAATACTGTATCAAAAATAAATAATTAAAATTCATTCATTTTTATGAATAATGCAGGTTAATTCAGATTAAGAACTGCCAAACAAAAATTTCAACCCTTCTTATTTCATTCCTTAATCATTGTAACCCTCTTATACACTTTTACGTATAAAACATCACTAACTGAAGAGACTAACTTGATTAGAAAAATAACCGGGAATACAATGTGAGCTTGTATTCCTATTAAGCATTTATACCAACTTGGGCAAATTATAGCGATAGATATCGCTAAAAAGGTATTAAATGAGAACCACAAAACTACTAACTATTTTTTTGCTCTCATTTTTGGTGCCAATCATTCAGGTTAAAGGACAGTGTTCCCTGATCACCAAAAATGGAAGTGCGCAGGATCCTAAAACCGTTTGTGCACCGGTTGATTTTACCATGAACGTATGGTACAAATTTTTGATTCCGGTAGATACCACAGTGGTTGAAATTCTTTTTGTCTGGAATGACGGAGCCGGGTCGACAACTACAGTTCCCGGTAACTGGAATGCAGCAAGCGATTCCATTTGGGCAGAAGCCAATCATACTTATCCTCCCGATGATGAATGTGCAAAGACAGTTGATGCGTATGTTGTATACGATGGTGATATTTGTACCAGCAGCAGCCACCAGGAGCAGACTTTCAGCACCTGGGGCACGGACGAGGAAAATAGCGGTGTGTTAAATACAGATCCTGTTGTTTACTATTTCTGTGAAGGTGATGATATTGTTGATGTTAGCTTTGATGATGCATCAACTTTTAATTGCAACATTGGCCTGGAACCTGATAACCCGAACCGTTATTACAGATGGGTACAGTTTGTATACAGCACCTACATTCAGGGGGGTGACCGCATACCGGATGTGACCGTTCGGGATGGTGCAGGAATAGTCCACACCATGACAGATAATGCCGGTAATTTTGTCGCATCTCTGGATGGTCCAATTATCCAGATCCCTATTCCTGCCGATGGCCCCAACCAAACATCTTATGCAATAAGCGCTCCTCCGGGTGGAATAGCAGGAGATATTTTTGAAATCACACTTCGTAACTGGAATGTTTGTAATCCTTACGATGATTTGCCAACAGATGGAATACCTCCTGCCGATCTGGTAAATGGTGACAATCCGCCAATCATTACAACTGCCCTGATTGAGATTATAGCACCTCCGCCCATTGTAGTTTCCAGTCTATTTGAGTTTTGTACCATGGATGCAATACAGCTGACGGCAACAGCCGGAACTGCTGAAGTCAGATGGTATGCCGATTCATCCTTAACAACCCTGTTACGTATCGGCAACAATTATAACCCCCAGTTTCCACCCTTCAACCTGGACAATTCCGTACCTGGAAATTATACTTTCTGGGTAACAAGCATTGAAGGAATGTGTGAAAGCGCTCCCAGCAGAGTAGATGTTGTCATCTATCAAACTCCGGATGCTGTATTTGCCGGAGATGATCAGATTATCTGTACAGACAGTGTTCAGCTTAGTGCAACTCCACCTTCAGCCGGCACAGGACTTTGGACCACTTCCGGGGCTTCTGTGATTGACGATCCTACAAACCCTGTTACCTGGATCCGTAACCTTGATCACGGCGCGAATACTTACCGGTGGACCGTAACGAACGGGCCCTGCAACGCTTACGATGATGTTGTAATTACAAGTGATCGTCAGCCGGACCCTGCATTTGCAGGAATTGATGATAGTTTTTGTGATGCAAATACCATTACCCTGAATGCCACTCCTCCTACCGATATGGGAACAGGACACTGGCTTATCATTGAGGGTGCTGGTTCCATTTCAGACACTGCCCTTTGTAATGCACAATACATATCGCCTTCACCGGGAAACAATCTTCTGATATGGCGGGTTTCCAGTCAGTATGGAGCCTGTCCGATAACCATTGATACGGTGGAATACTTTGTTGATTTTTCTCCGGGGAATGCCTTTGCGGGAGTCGATAGACAATACTGTGAAACGACTACTGTATACCTGGAAGGTAATGCTCCAACAAATGGAGGTTCCGGTGTCTGGAACACCATTGAAGGAAGCTCTTCACTCCAGGACATCACCGATCCCAATACAAGAGTTGATGATCTTGCAGAAGGAGATAACAGATACATCTGGACATTATCCAGTCTGTATGGACTCTGTCCTTCAACAGAAGATACCGTTACCATTTCACTGGATCTTACTCCGGGAATTGCAGATGCCGGACCGGATATTTACCTCTGTCTTGAAAATTCAGATACCTTACATGCAAACACTCCAATTCGTGGTACCGGCCAATGGCTGGTTATAACCAATCCGAGTGGAACACCCCCGGTCTTCAGCCCGAATGTATACGATCCGGAGGCAATAATTACTGTACTGCCTGGCAATGAAGGCAAATATATTATACAATGGTTCCTTCAGAATGGTTCGTGCGTAAGCAGCGATACCCTTATTGTCGATTTTGGGATCCCTCCCCCTCCGGGTTTTGCAGGGAATGATACTTCAGTTTGTGGACTCAGCGTTGAATTGCACGCCAATACCTTCCCACAAGGACAAGGAATGTGGACCCAGCTTACCGGACCCGGAACAGCCAGCTTTTCTCCGGATAGAAATTCAGAAAATGTAATTGTCACCATTCCCCCGGGAACAGAAGGTGTTTATGATTTTGAATGGATGCTTACCAGTGGTGCATGCGCGCCATCTTCCGATACCGTTCAAATTACCTTCCTTCCTCTTCCTGATCCTCCCATGGTATCAGGTGATGAATCCTGCGGCCCCGATTCATTACATCTTACTGCTTTAGGTCCCGGTGGAAATGCAGTTGTACAGTGGTTCTATGCTATGGCTGATCCTGCTCCCTTTCATTACGGAGATAATTATACCACTCCTTACCTGCTTAGTTCAGAGAATTATTTTGTGAATACGATTGACAGTGTTACACATTGTAACAGCTCAAAACTGGAAGTCAATGCAGAAATTTATCCCATACCAGATAATCCTATTGTTCAGGATGATAGTTTATGCGGACCCGGAGACTTTATTCTAAGTGGAGTAATTTCTCCGCCTGCTCATGTAATAAGGTGGTCGGAAGATGCCTCAGAGACTATTATTATTGGTGAAGGAACACATGTTACACACTATTTTTCAGCTGATGATATAGTCTATGCAAGAGCCATTGATACCATTCACGGCTGTATCAGTGGTTTAGAGTCTATAAACATAAAGGTGCATCCGGCGGTACCTTCTCCAATAACCTATTCCGATTCATCGTGTGGCCCATCAGACTTTTACCTTCATGCTACCGGTCAGTCACCCACAAGCATACTTTACTGGCATGATGCTCCTGCAGGAGGAGCTGTAATCCTGATTGCCGATAGCCTTTATGTTCCTTTATCCTCTGCTTCCAGTATCTTCTGGGTATCTGAAATAGACCTTTCCACCGGTTGCTCAAGTGAGCGTGTGCCAGTGGAAGGAAAAGTACATCCTATTCCGGCAGCACCTGTTATCCATGATACTTCATCCTGCGGTGCGACATCGTTTGTACTCCGTCCACAAGGCGATATCAATACAACCACATTCAGATGGTACGATCTGCCCATTGGCGGAACTGTAGTGCAGGAATCTGATACATTGTATACCGGTTTACTCTCTGCCAATGAATCATACTGGGTATCGGGCTACAATGAAGAAACTGCCTGCGAAGGCCCCAGAGAACAAGTTGACATTTCAATATACGCAATGCCTGCTCCCATCAGCATTATCGGACCAACACTTGTGTTATTAAATCAAACAGGAGTAATCTTTTCAACAACGGGAAACAGTACTTCATCTTATGTATGGACGATCCCCTCAGGTATTACACTTGATGAAAATATGAATGACTTTATCAGGCTATCCTTCCCGAATACAGGCTCATATACCATTTCAGTTTATGAAATAACAGTAGATGGGTGCATTGGACTACCTGTAAGTCATCCTATAAATGTGATCAACGATTCTATTGCAGTTGATATCGGATTGTATAATCAGAATGCATGTACTGATGTTGACTTTGAAATAAGACCCTATCTTTTTGGAGGGACGCCGCCTTATACCTATTCATGGACCGGAGATATTACCTTTTTATCGAATTCAAACTCTCTGTTTACAACATTTTCTCCTCCGGGTACAGGAACTTATTATTTCTATCTCGAAGTAGTTGATGTAAATCTAAAATCTTCATACGATTCAGTGGCTATAACTGTCTTTACATCACCAACTGCGAACATTACGACAAAAGATGAAATTGTTTGTGTGGGTGATGATCTTCAGTTACTGGTTGAAACAACAGGATATGATGCTGTTTCACATCTTTGGAGCGGGCCTGTACACAACCTCTCATCCTATTCCATACAGGAGCCTGTATATACCCCTCATCAACCGGATACTGTGTTGTATTATTACGAATTGACCGATGTAAATGGATGCAAAGCATACGATAGCACCAGCATTTATTCTGATATTCCTATCGCTTACTTTGAATTGCTGACCGAGCCGGGATGCAGTCCTTTGCTGGTTGAATTTACCAATTTGTCTGAACGTGCAGTATATTATGAATGGAGCTTTGGTGATAGCAGCTTCACCAATGTAGAAGATCCTGTACATACTTTTATAAACCAGAGTTCTGAAATCAAGTATTACCCGGTTACACTTGAGGTTACCAGCGTATTAGGCTGTAAAGATGATATGACCCAGTATGCGATGGTATGGCCAAATCCTGTTGCTATGCTTGACGCTATTCCGAAATATGCATGCAGTCCGGCAGAAATTACCCTGTTTTCAACTCCCGGAAATATGATCTACTCTTGGGATTTTGATGACGGTGTAACAACTTCAACCAATACATTTAGCACCAATCACCTATTTGAAACAACAGGCGAAGAAGATGAAGTGTATCAAGTGAAAGTTGTCACTGAATCTTCATTGCATTGTATTGATTCAGCATTTTTAAGCTTAAATATATATGCAAGTCCCGAGGCAGATTTTACCATTCTTCCTCCAAGCGATACATTCCCTAACAATAGTTTCAAGCTGATCAATCATACCGAGGGTACCCGATGGGATCATCATTGGTCTCTTGGAGTAACCGACAGGACTCTAAATGTTCGTGACCCGGGTATTGTAGAATATGAAGCTCCTGGAAATTATACCGTAAATCTAACCGTATCCAACGAACACTGCTCTGATAGCATCAACAAAACTTTGTATCTGCATCCTGCAGTTCCTACGGCAAAATTTGCCGGCCCCGAACCAGGTTGCATGCCTCATACCATAACGTTTATTAACAATTCACAATACGCAGAGGAGTATTATTGGGAATTTGGTGATGGAAGTGTCTCAACAGCAGCAGAACCATCATACACTTATTATCAGGCAGGCATTTACAAGATCAGACTTACTGTAAGAGGTCCGGGAGGTGAAGATAACCATAGCGATACCGCCAGAGTATACATTTTACCTAATGCATTTTTCGACCTGGCCCCCAGATATGTTTATGTAAATGATGAAGCTGTGAATTTCTTTAATCTTTCTGATCATGCTGATATTAATGAATGGGATTTTGGCGATGGAACTATTTCCAGCGAATACAATCCAAAACATGTATACAGAGAAGAAGGAACTTATGATATAACTCTGAAAGTAACCACAGACAAGAACTGCATTGATATGTATGTTATGAAAACCGCCGTTCTGGTAGAACCTTCAGGAGTTATTGAATACCCCAATGCGTTCAGACCTAATTCTCCCCTGGAGGAGAACCAGGTATTTATGCCGGGAATCATTGACCATGTTGATGAGTATCACCTTATGATTTTCAACAGGTGGGGTGAAATGGTATTTGAAAGCCATCACCAGGATATAGGCTGGGATGGAATGTATAAAGGTAAACCTGCAAAACAGGATGTATACATCTGGAAGGTGAAGGGCACCTATTCGGATGGAAAAGGATTTAACAAAACAGGTGATGTAACTTTAATGTATTGATTGCTTTTGATTGAATACATAGTATTAAAAAACTACTAACTAATTACAAACTGTTCATTCAGGGAGGAAAAACAACGGAAGAAGCGATGCTAATTAAATCACTGGGCATGAAACGATGGACATTCATAATATGGTTAATCTTTATTGCAGCTCTTTGCATGAGCCAGGATCCTCAATTTTCCAGGTTCTATTCAAATTCCCTGTATATGGCACCTTCCTTTGCAGGGAGTACAGGTCAAAATCGATTTGCACTGAATTACCGAAATCAATGGCCATCCATTCATCGAGGATATGAAACGTACACAGCTTCTTTTGATCATTATTTCTCTAAATTGCATTCCGGAACAGGTGTGTTGTTTCTGCATGATGTTGCAGGATCAGGAAATCTGACAACAACGAACATCTCGCTTTTGTATACCTATGATTTTCGAATACGGAATACTTTGCATATACGCCCCGGTATGTCATTTTCTTATACTGAGAGAAGCATCGATTTTGAGAAATTAGTATGGCATGATCAAATGTCTGCCTCAGGAAATTCACCCACATCGGGTGAAGTCGTCTCTTATGAAAAGAACGGGGACCTTGATTTCGCCGTGTCAGGACTGGTTTATGGTGAAAGCTTCTGGATGGGATCTACTATCGACCATTTGTTGCATCCCAATCAATCTCTATATGAAGAGGAATATTCAGAAGATAACAAGGCTTTATTGCCTACTAAGGTGCAGGTTTTTGGCGGCATCCGTGTGGTTGTGAGAGAAACATTGCTAAGGCCAACACCAACAGTTCTTCAACTCGCATTTCTATATAAGAATCAGGCCGAATACAATCAATTGGATCTTGGCTTTTACTGGAACTATGAGCCCATTGTGCTGGGCATCTGGTACAGAGGCATTCCCATTATCAAGCACAACAATATCAATGATGCAGTCGTATTCCTGGTAGGTTATAAAACGCAGAGATACAACATCGGATATAGCTATGATTTCACAAGCTCAAAACTGATTACATCTTCGGGAGGGGCGCATGAGATTTCTCTCTCCTTTACATTCAGTAAGCCCAATAAAAGAAAACGGACAAAGAAAATGGTTCCCTGTCCGGATATTTAGAATCTATGAGATGATCTGCTTACTCTATTGATTTTGTATGCCCTGAACCAATGGATTCGGCATTCACCAAAGGATTCCCTTTGTAATAGACATCACCACTACCAACAATGTTGGTTTCCAGTCTTTCCGTCGCCCATATTTTTACTGATCCTGATCCTGCTATATTGACCTCTGCCTCTTTGGTTTTCAAATTTTCAGCCCTGACATCTCCCGATCCGGCTATGTTTATTTCAAACTCATTTTCAGCCATTCCGCCAAGTAAAATATCGCCTGACCCGGCAATATTTACTTCTACCTCATTTGCAGTAAGCTCTTCACACTGTATGTTTCCGCTTCCGCTTAAATCGAGATCAAGCTCATCTGTTGTTAATTTTGATTTAAATACCACATCACCCGATCCTGCAACGGACAATCCATTAAGCTCGGTTACGCTTAGATATATTTTTACATCTCCAAGTCCGGAAGAAAAATTTTTGGTGTAGATTTTTAATTCGTCGCCTTCAACTTTTGTTATAATTCTTTCCAAATCTTCTTTGTCACCTTCAAGCACGAGACTGATTTTATCACTTTGTATAATTTCCAGGTTGCATGGCACTGAATACTTTATTTCCCTGAAGTCTGATATGTTTCTGCTTTCTTTCTCTGCTTTCAGGCTACAGCTAAGGAACAAGAGCGGAATTAAAATTCCTGACAGGAGTTTTCTGCTTCTAAAATTTTGAATCGTATTTTTCATGGTTTTATGTTTTTGGTGTTGTTGTTTTTCTAAAGACGAAAAATATCAGCAGACGCTGCATACATCCCAAACAATTATGAAATTTTACTTTCTTCCCTTAAACTTGATCCTCTGACAATCAGGTCTGTTTTTATCTGAACTGCCCTGGCATCAATGATTTCATCACTTATTATCCTGTCAAACAGAAGTTTCGCTGCTTGTCTGCCCATCTCGAAACCCTGTTGCTCAACCGTTGTTAAAGGAGGATCGGTCATGGATGAGTAAACGCTGTTGCTAAAGCCGGCAACAGCAATGTCTTCAGGGATTTTATACCCCGAACGTTTGATGATTGACATCGCCGTAATGGCCGTAAGATCATTTACAGCAAAGATCCCGTCAATCCTGTTTTGTAATGTGAGCAGATAGGGTATGCATTTCTGCGCATGCTTGTCTGTGTCGCACCGTAATATGATTTCATCATTTACTTCAATGTTGTTGTCTTTCAGTGCCTGAAGATAACCTCCCTTCCTGTTTTTACCTATGAAAAGATCCTGACTGGTAGCAAGATGGGCAATGCGTCTGCAACCTCTCTTTATAAGATGTTCCGTGGCCTTATAAGCACCTGCAAAGTCATCGACCATTACCCGGTCGGTATGAGGTATATTCAGAACCCTGTCGTAAAAAACAACAGGAATGTTGCTCTCAATGAGTTCAAGAAAATGATCAAAATTTGTTGTGGTTTTTGATACCGATGCCAGGATTCCATCCACTCTCTTTGACATCAGTGTATGGATGATACTTTTCTCTTTCTCAAAATCTTCGTTCGATTGGCAAATGATCACGTTGTAGTCTGATTCATATGCAATTTCCTCTATTCCGCTAATAACCGAGCTGAAAAAAAAATGAACAATCTGAGGTATAATAACTCCGATGGTACTGCTCGATTTACTTCTTAAACTTAATGCTATTGCATTGGGCTCGTAATGAAGTTTTTTCGCCAGTTCTTTCACCGCTTTTCTGGTCTTTGGACTGATGTCCGGATGATCTTTCAGAGCACGGGAAACAGTGGACGGAGATATTCCTAACTCCCTGGCTATATCCTTTATGGTTACTTGTGAACTTTTCATCCGTTAATCAGAGAAGGTTCTGTTCATTACAATTGATGACTAATTTAATACTATTCCTGATCTCTTCAAAGACAGGTGAAATAGAATGCAAACGTTTGCGGTAACGTTTGTGTTTATTTTCGGTTTGTTTTTACCTAAAAAGCTTTGCCGGACATACATAAGTAAGTACTTTTATTAGGATGTAATATGTGCCATTGAAGTTATTCTCTATCACTCCAAACTAACACGTAAAATTCATTGAGATGAAAACAATTTATTTGTCTCGGGTGGCTGGTATTTTACTGGCTGTAGTATTGATGCCCGGGTTATCGGCTCAGGTCATTGAGGCGGATCCTCAATATCCGACCATTCTTGATGCCGTAGATATCACCTTTCATGTTGAACAATGTGATTGCAGCCTTGAAGGATATACAGAAGATATTTATGCCCATACCGGATTAATAACTTCTGCAAGTACTGATCCCGGTGACTGGTACTATGAAATTGCCGCGTGAGGTGTAAATCTGGACAAAGCGAAACTGGTAAAAATAAACGCTGCAAATTATGTTTTACATATCACGCCGGATATAAAAACGTATTACGGGGTGCCGGACACAGTTGAGGCGGAAGAGCTTGCCTTTGTATTTAGAAATCCCGATGGTACATTACAATCTGCCAATATCTATTACGATGTGTATGAACCCGGACTTACAGTTTCCATTACGGAACCCGGGGGTGACCTGGTGGTAGAGCAAGGTGATAAAATCGATGTTTCTGCCGAAGCCGTCATGCTTGGCACTCCCGATCCTGATAGCATCACCCTCTATATAGATGATGCAATAGAACACGTGTCTGTCTATGATACACTACGTTATGAATACATGGTCAGCAATACCGGAAAACACTGGATTAAAGTGGTTGCCGATAACGGAACATTTACGATTGCCGATTCTGTTTTCTATTTTGTCCGGGATGAAGTGCCCGAAGCAGATCTTCCTGCCGGAGTAATGGATGGCATCAATTACATCGATACCTCCACTGTAACCCTGGTATTGCATGCCCCATCCAAAGACAACGTTCTTCTGATTGGTGATTTCAACGACTGGGAACTTGATAATGACTATTTAATGAACAGAACACCTGATGAAGAGAGGTATTGGATCACCTTAAGCGATCTGACCAAGGGAGAAGAATATGCCTTTCAGTATCTTGTTGACGGAAATATCAGAATTGCTGATCCCTATACCGATAAAATTCTTGATCCGGCTAACGACCCCTATATTCCTGAATCAAGCTATGCGGATCTTAAAGCTTATCCTACCGGAAAAACATCGGAGATTGTATCGGTTTTCCAAACCACCCAGGATACCTTTCAATGGGAGGTGGAAGATTTTGTTCCTGCCTCTGTCACTGATCTGGTAATTTATGAATTGCATATACGGGATTTTGTTGAAGCCAGCAATTTTAAAACCGTGATGGACTCGCTTGATTACCTTGAGAATTTGGGTGTAAATGCCATAGAGCTTATGCCTGTCAATGAATTTGAGGGCAATGACAGCTGGGGGTATAATCCTTCTTTTTCCTTTGCCGTAGACAAGTACTATGGCACAAAGAACGATTTCAAACACTTCGTAGATGAATGCCACAAGCGAGGAATGGCCGTGCTTATGGATGTCGTTCTGAACCACAGTTATGGACAGTCGCCACTGGTGCGCTTGTATTTCGATGCCGAAGCCGGAGAGTGGGGACAGCCCACTTCCGAAAGTCCCTGGTATAATGAAGAATGTCCTCACGAGCCCTGGTGCTGGGGATACGATTTCAACCACGAGAGTGCTGCCACAAAGGCATTTGTCGCGCGTGTTAACCGGTACTGGATGGAAGAATATAAGGTAGATGGCTACCGCTTCGACTTCACCAAAGGATTCACCAATACCATTGGTGATGGCTGGGTGTATGATGCTTCCAGGATAAGCATTCTGAAAGCCATGTACGACAGCATAAAAGTTACAAATGAAAATGCCCTCGTGATCTTTGAACATTTATCAGAAAATACGGAAGAAACCGAGCTGGCCAATTATGGGATCCTTTTGTGGGGTAAAATGACAGACCCATACAACGAGGCTACCATGGGGTATCATGAGGGAGGGAAATCAAACCTCTCCGGAATTTCCTACCAATACAAGGGGTGGGACGATCCGAATCTGATTGGCTATATGGAAAGCCATGATGAACAACGACTCATGTATAAGAATCTAACCTGGGGAAACAGTTCCGGAAGTTATGATGTTAAAAACCTGAATACAGGACTTAGCAGGGTTGAGGCTGCCGCAACATTCTTTTTCACGGTACCCGGACCAAAAATGATATGGCAGTTCGGAGAGTTGGGATACGATGTTGACATTGATGAACCTTGCCGGGTTTGTGTAAAACCAATTCACTGGGAATATTTTGATCATGATTATAGAAATCATCTTTACCAGGTCTTTGCCGCACTGATAAAATTACGGGTTGAAGAAGATCTTTTCGAGACCACAGATTATAGCCTGAGTGTTTCATCAGCCATGAAAAAGATGCATCTGAACTCAGCATCCATGAACGCCACCATTGTAGCAAACTTCGATCTGATTAAAAATTCAATAGACCCTTCATTCCAGCACACAGGCACATGGTACGAGTATTTTTCGCACACTTCAGTTGAAGTGACCGATATAAATGAAAGCCTTGATTTGAATCCCGGAGAATACAGGATCTATACGGATGTGGAACTGGAAAAACCTGATATCACATCCGATCAGTCAGCCGCAATGCAACAGGAATCCGGTGCGTGGAATCTCTACCCGAATCCTTCGGATGGAGAAGTCCATTTTATTGCACAGAGTACCGGCAATCTCCGGTTTGAATTGTATGGAACAGACGGGGAACTCATTCTGAACAAACACGTCTTTGCTCAGGAGTCAGAAAAAGTGAGGCTGGATGTGAAAGGTGAAACCATACAGATAGAAAAGGGAATCTACATCTACAAAATATCTGATAGTGAAAACATTACCCTGGGCAAAATTATATTTCAGTA
>CAYQDZ010000080.1:0-12152 GCA_964416375.1 uncultured Bacteroidales bacterium | reverse complement strand
CTTCCGACGCCTCGCATCTGCCCCAAACTTGACGCATGAATAATGCAGGCTAAATAAAATTCAGAACAACCCATAATAAAAGAAGGCATCCATTTTTCAAACCTGAATTATTCATAAATAATACATAAAAGGGATTCGAACTGTTTGCACAATATCATTTTCATTCCATTTATAGTAGTTGATGCAAATAACTTGATTGTCTGTTTTATATACTTTGTTAAAATGCTGGAATTGGTATCTTTGAAATGCTATTCTTATTTTTTGCTACAACAAATCACCGATAAAAACAAACTGAACTCTGATGTCATTCTTTAATCAAATAACCGAAAAAAAAGTTTTCTACACTTTAGCTTTGATACTTCTTATCCTGCTTCCGGTTCTCAGCATCCCATCAGGAATATCAGGTGACGAGGCTACATATCACCATCCCCATGGAGTAAACTCGTTCAACTACTATGCAACATTTGGGAAAGACACCACATGTTTACATTATGATAACAGTCCAAATTACATGTATGGCCCTGTTTTCGACGTTATTGCCGTTGGTGTAATAAAAATCTTAAAGTGTGAGAACATATATATGGTGAGGCATATTCTAAATGCCCTGAGTGGTTGGACCGCTATTTTCTTTGCTGCTTTAATAGCAGTATTTCTTGGTGGTTGGCGAGCCGGAATTATTACGCTTATATTCATGTTTTTATCTCCCCGTTTTCTTGGACATGCATTTAATAACCCAAAGGATATACCCTTTGCAGCAGCATACATATTTACCTTGTATGCAATCATAAAGTTTTTGGGTGCTTTCCCCAAAAGGAAAATACAGTATGGCATTTTAGTATCTCTTGGTATAGGATTAACTATTGGCATACGTGTTGGGGGCATATTGCTCGCCGTATATTTAATAATGTTTGCCGGACTTCACTATGTTCTGACAACAGATTATAAAAACTGGTTTCAAAAAACCAATCTTAGTAAATTAACAACACTCCTTATCTGGTCGGTCATAATTTCAATGTTTGGCTATGCTCTTGGAATTCTATTATGGCCCTATGCGCATAAAAGTCCAATCAACAATACAATGGAAGCCATGCAATTTATGGAAGCAAATACTTCACGGATAAGGCAGTTATTTCAAGGGAAGATCTTATGGTCGGATGATCTGCCAAAGTATTATCTTGTTAAATATGTATTGATGACAATACCAGAATTTATTTTGCTTGGTTTGATTAGTTTTTTTGTACTGATCAGAAAAATGAAAAAATCATTTCTTCTTTGGTATTTTATTCTCTTTTTCACATCCATCTTTCCCATTGCCTATATTATTTACAAAGGTTCAAATGTTTACGGAGGATGGCGTCATGTTATGTTTATTTTTCCCGGTCTGGCAATCATTTCAGCCCTTGGGGTAAATGAGTTGATTACTATTTTCAGGCAAAAATATTTTCAATACATTCTTATTGGCTTTGTCGGTTTACTTACTATACTGCCCATCAGACATATTATAGTAAATCACCCCCATGAATACATTTATTATAATGCTTTATCAGGCGGAGTTAAAAAAGCCTATGGAAAATATGAAATGGATTACTTCTATCATAGTTTGAAGGCAGGATCTGATTGGCTCATTAAAAATAAGATCGATGATTTAAAACTTGTTGATGGAGAAAAAATTGTTGTTGCAACCAATTTTAGTGTACCGGTTAGTTATTACTTCCGGAACTACAAGGACAAGGTAAAAATTATTTACATCAGATATTATGAGCGGGGCAATTCAGATTGGGACTATGCCATCATTGCCAATAGCTATATCAATCCATACCAGATGAAAAAAAACAAGTGGCCACCTGCAAATACAATCAAGACAATAGATGTTGATGGCAAACCAATAAATGCCATACTACAAAGAACTGATCATTCAGATTTTACCGGTTATCAACTCATGGCAAATGGTAATTCTGCAGCAGCCATACCTTTTTTTCAGGCCGCTTTGTCAAAAGATAAAAATTACGAAATGGTATATTATAACCTTGCACAAGCTTATTTTAATGTAAGAGAATATGATATGGCCTTACAGACAATATCAAAATGTCTGAGCTTGTATCCGAATTATGATCGTGGTTTGAACTTACTTGGAATGACTTATCTTAACAAAAAAGAATACAATAATGCACTTCAGGTTTTAAGAAGAAACATGAAAGCGAATCCAAAATATGTCGCTTCTTTTTACTATGTTGGAGTATTGTATGCCCAGAACGCTGACTACAACACGGCACTAAAATATTTAGAAGAAACCCTGCAGGTAAATCCAAGATATAAGCCCACTTATTTATTAATTGGAAAAATATATGAGTTACAAGGCAAAAAGGATCTGGCAAACAAGTACATCAATTATGCAAATTCTCTGCCCTGATGCTACCGGTAATTTCTCCGTATAAATTTCCAAAACAATGAGATCCAAAATACGTTTTCCCGGTTTGTTTCGTTTATATCCTTAATCAAAGTGTATTGGAGATAGTATTATCTTTGCTTGATAATACAATTGTATAAATATGAATGATTTTTTATCCTATCTGCGCAGTTCTGTTTTTTTTCGAAATCTTTTAGTGGCCATTGGAATAGCCATCACATTTATAGTTGTTTTGCTTCTCATTTTTCGTATTTACACACATCATGGAAAAAGTGTTGCCATTCCTGATTTTTCTGATTTACCTGTTGAAGATGCAGAAAAGTATATAAACAAACGAAAGTTGAGATACGAAATCCTTGATTCTGTATATGTTGCTGAAAAAGATGGAGGAATAATAATTGATCAATACCCAAAATCCGGGTCGTTGGTGAAAAAGAACAGAAAAATTTATTTTACAATTAACGCCAATTCACCTGAAAAAATTTTAATGCCTGACCTCACGGGTATCACCCTTCGTGAAGCCAGAACAAAGATTGAAATTGCCGGTTTAAAAATCGGGAAACTAATTTACCGTTATGATATGGCAATTAACGTTGTTCTTGAACAGAAGTTAAACGGTGAAATCTTAGAAACAGGCGATACTATACTTAAGGGAACTTCCGTTAACCTAATTCTCGGAAAGGGTCTGGCTAATGAAAAGTCAATGGTTCCCGATCTTATCGGACTTACTGTAGAAGAGGCCAGGAATAAAGCTTCAGATGCATTATTTACAATTAGTACTGCTATTCCTGATAATAGTATTACGGAAAATGATACTTTAGCGCCTTTTATTTTCAGACAACACCCGTTAAGAGCCAAACATGTGTTGGTACCACTGGGCACTCAAATCACATTGTGGATTACACTTGATTCAACCAAACTACTTGACAAAGGGGAAGCAGATAGTGCTTTCGTTTGGGAGAATTTAAAAAATTCAAACGAAGATTATGAAGATGTTGAAGAAGATACTTATCCTGACGATTATTCCTATTAGTCTGTTGCCATCTCATGGCCAATTAATAAGAAACCTGGGTATAAATCATGCTATTGTTAAAGCCAATGAAAATAGAAAAGTACTATTAGAAAAATCAATTGCTACCGATACGATTTTTTTTGATACTGAATTTTTTGAGGATTTTTCTTCATACCATTACGAAGTAGTTCCGAGAACCAATGTATGGTCCGATCAGTATGCTTTTATTAATTCAACCTATGCCGACTCCATGATCAGTCTTGGAGTAGCTACTCTGGATGCATACGATCAGCAAGGATTTCCTTATTACTCATCCATTCAAGAAGTATCTGAAGCAGATACGCTTACATCACAAACATTTGTTTTTAATGAGATGCCGTCCGATTCCTTGTTTTTCAGTTTCTTTTACGAATGTGGAGGAAAAGTGTCATGTCCTGATTCTAAGGATATACTGTTACTCGATTTCTATTCTGCAGAGAATGAAATATGGGTAACAGCAGATACCATATCAGGCGGAGAACAAATGCATACCTTTAAACAGCATATAGTTCCGGTCTCTGATACGCTGATTGAGAATGGATTTCGTTTCAGGTTCAGGAATTATGTCTCCCTTTCCATGGAAAATATTCCCGGTCAGGATTTAGGAAAATACAGCAATGCCGACCAATGGCATGTAGATTATATACAACTAAAATCTACAGGTAACAGGCTGGAATTGACAAGCATTGACGATATGACTATAGTAAAACCTCTGTTGCCTTCGTTGAAAGAATTAACAGCCGTACCCTACAGTCATTATGCACTTGCTCAGAGCGCTATTGAGCGCACTACAATTCCCATCACCTACAGAACAATATTTCCGGAAAGATCAGACATAATTTCACTGGTGCGCCACTATTACTCCTATGATTTAGGAGGCAATAAATTACTTCGCGATTTGCAATACGATGAAAACATAACTCCATACGATTATTTCCACGAAGAAGAGTTTTTTACTGCAGGTTTTACTTATGACGAAGCAGACACCATTGGAGAAATTGAGCTTACTGCTGTAATTGAAGCACTGGCTGAAGATCAGAAATTGGTAAACGATACGGTGAAAAGAAAGGAAATTTACTATGATCATTACGCTTATGATGACGGTACCGCTGAGCTAGGTTTGGGTATTGCCGGAGAATATCAGAATTTGAATAAAATAGCAGTACGGTTCAGAGTATACAGGGCCAGCAACAATCCTGATACACTGAAAGCCATATTGATCTATTTTAATAAAAGCATTGATGATTATACAAGTCAGTCAGAATATGGAATTTCCATCCGGAAAAATGTTGGTAACATCCCTTCTGATGACACACTGTATACTTCCAAAGGATTTTTTCCCGATTATTCTTTAAGATTAAACGAGTTTGCCCGCATTGAACTGGACCGCCCAATCGTTGTTTCCGATACTTTCTTTGTTGTTATTGATCAACTTGACAGCTATCTGAATATCGGATATGACATCAATAACGATAATCTGAATAAAATTTTCTTCTACACAGGTCAGGACTGGGAAAACTCAAATTCCCTGCCCAAAGGATCACTTATGGTAAGGGCTTCATTTGGTAATCATTCACTACCACTTACTAAAACTGAAACCCTTGAAAAATCTCAGGATTTTAAACTATTTCCCAACCCGGTACATGATGTAATGTATTTCAACCTGTATTACGATAATATGACCACTTACAATATTAAAGTGTACAATATAATGGGTGTAATGCTTATGAATTTTATTTCAGACCATAATTCCATCGATGTTTCAACTCTGGATAAAGGAATCTATATTCTTCAAATGACTTCTAATGATAACAAAGAAAGTATTACTACTAAGTTTTTAAAAGAATAGCAGGCTTTGAAACAACCGAAACAAACAGATTATGCAGAGAATAACGAATTATACGAACATCATCGATTTGTTGCCGCTAAAGGTCAAAATTTGATACGAATTGACAAATTCCTGTTTGATAAACTCGAAAGCATCTCGCGCTCCAAAATACAATCTGCTGCCCGCGCAGGAAACATCATTGTAAACCAAAACCCCGTAAAATCAAATTATAAAGTCAAGCCGGGAGATACAGTATCAGTTGTTCTTCCACACCCTCCTCATGAATTTGAACTGATACCCGAAAACATTGCCATCGATATCCATTATGAAGACGATGACCTGCTTGTCGTGAACAAACATGCAGGCATGGTGGTCCACCCCGGCCACGGAAATTATACGGGTACACTGGTTAATGCGCTTGCTTTCCATCTCAAAGACTCTCCCCTGTTTGAAAAAGATGAAGTCAGGCCCGGTCTGGTTCACAGACTGGACAAAGACACATCAGGCTTGCTTGTTATTGCAAAAAATGATTTTACATTGAGTCACCTGGCAAAACAATTTTATAACAGAACTACTGAAAGAATATACAATGCGCTGGTTTGGGGAAGTTTTGATCAGAAAGAAGGCACAATTGAAGGGAATATTGGAAGAAATCCAAAGGACAGGGTAAAAATGCATGTATTCCCAAATGGAGAAGAAGGAAAACATGCCATAACACATTATAAGGTCATTGAAACCTTCAGCTATGTAAGTATGGTTGAATGCAAACTCGAAACCGGACGCACACACCAGATCAGAGTGCATATGTCCTATAGCGGCCATCCTGTATTTAATGACAACTGGTATGGAGGAGACAAGATATTAAAAGGCACCACATTCAGTAAGTACAAACAATTTATACAAAACTGCTTTGATGTAATGCCACGGCAGGCCCTGCATGCTAAAACCCTGAAATTTATACATCCAAAAACAGGCAAAGAAATGTTCTTTGAATCCGATCTTCCTGAAGATATGCATACCGTTATTGAAAAATGGCGGAAATATACAAGCGGAAGAATAGATAATTAAAGCATTATCTTCTGTAAAACAATTCATTTTTAAACTTCATTCTGAGAGTCTTATTAAATCATAACTATATCTTTGCAGCATTATTAATTAGTATCACGTGCATGCATAAGTCCGGGTTTGTAAATATAATAGGGAATCCAAATGTTGGAAAATCCACATTAATGAATGCCATGGTTGGTGAGCAGTTATCCATAATTACATCAAAAGCACAAACAACCAGACATCGGATATTAGGCATTGTAAATGGTGAAGAATTTCAGATCATATATTCTGACACCCCGGGGATTCTGGAGCCACGCTATAAGCTGCAGGAATCGATGGTTAAATTTGTAAATACAGCTTTCCTTGACGCGGATATAATTCTTTATGTTACGGATGTGATCGAAAAGACAGATAAACATGAAGGGTACCTGTCAAGGTTACAAAAAGCTAAAGTTCCGGTTCTTCTGCTGATCAATAAAACTGACCTGGTTGAAAATTCAAGAATAGAGAAACTGGTTGATGATTGGCATAAGATCCTTCCTGCTGCTGAAATTTTACCTGTATCGGCCCTGGAAAAAACCAATCTTACCCTGCTTTTTGATAAAATTCTGGCCATTCTTCCGGCTGGTCCGGAATATTATCCAAAAGATGAACTTACTGATCGTTCAGAACGTTTCTTTATCTCAGAAATAATCAGGGAGAAAATTTTCCTTTATTACAAGAAGGAAATTCCATATTCAACAGAAGTTGGTGTTGAATCATATAAGGAAGAAAAAGATATTATTCATATAAGGGCCAATATTTTTGTATTGCGACCATCGCAAAAAGGAATATTGATAGGGCATAAGGGAAAAGCCCTAAAAAAAGTTGGAACAGAAGCCAGAAAAGACATCGAAGGATTTTTAAACAAAAAAATATTTCTTGAGTTACACGTTAGAGTAAAAAATGACTGGCGTAACCAAAAATCCCAACTCAGGCAGATGGGTTATGACAATATCTGATTTACGATACAAAACAGATGAAATAGAATTGAATTCATAAAATACTGCATAAGTGGGAAATATTGTAGCCATAGTAGGACGTCCGAATGTTGGAAAATCAACTCTCTTTAACAGGTTGACAGAATCACGGAATGCCATTATTGATGAGATGGAAGGAGTAACACGCGACAGACAATATGGGAAAACCATCTGGAATGGAATTGAATTCTCAGTGATTGATACCGGAGGTTATATTAAAAACTCTGCTGATATTTTTGAGAAAGAAATACGCAAACAGGTACTGTTGGCCATTGAAGAATCAGATGCAATTCTTTTTATGGTGGATACTCTGACTGGTATTACAGATCTTGATGAGCCTATTGCTCAACTTCTTCGAAAAATTGAAAAACCTGTATTGCTTGTTGCCAACAAAGTGGACACTTCGGACAAACAATATAATGCCCAGGAATTTCACAAATTCGGACTTGGAGAATTATTTTGTATTTCTTCCAT
Organism: uncultured Bacteroidales bacterium; assembly: GCA_964416375.1. Lineage (GTDB taxonomy): Bacteria > Bacteroidota > Bacteroidia > Bacteroidales > UBA10428 > UBA10428. The sequence goes on along the minus strand of CAYQDZ010000080.1, from coordinate 4,323 downwards.
AAATGGAAGTGGAACAGGTGATCTGTTGGATGCATTGGTTGCTTCGTTTAAGAAAAGAAGCGATGAACCGGAGGAAGATCTTCCAAAATTTGCCATCGTGGGACGCCCCAACGTTGGAAAATCTTCCCTGCTAAACGCCCTTATAAACGAAGAAAGACATATAGTAACTCCTATTTCAGGAACTACGCGCGACTCAATCTATACAAGGTATAACAAGTTCAACTACGATTTCTATCTTGTGGATACGGCTGGTTTACGTAAAAAAGGAAAAGTTCATGAAGATATTGAATACTATTCGGTAATCAGATCGATCAGAGCTATTGAAAACTCAGATGTGTGCTTGCTTTTGCTGGATGCTACCCTGGGTGTGGAATCACAAGATCTAAACATTCTTGATCTGGCTCACAAAAACAATAAAGGAGTAGTCATACTAATCAATAAATGGGATGTTGTTGAAAAAGAAACAAACTCAGCACGCGATTTTGAGAAAAAAATACGTGAACGAATTGCCCCATTCACCGATGTTCCTGTTGTTTTCACTTCGGCGACTACAAAACTCAGAATTCATAAAGTATTGGAACTTGCTATTCAGGTATTTGAAAATCGGAAAAGAAGAATCTCAACTTCCGAACTAAACAAAGTAATGGCTGAAGCCATTGAGCAATTTCCTCCACCTGCAGTGAAGGGCAAATACATACGAATTAAGTATGTTACCCAGTTGCCAAATAAAACTCCGTGTTTTGCGTTTTTCTGTAATCTTCCGCAATATGTAAAGGAACCTTATAAACGATATTTGGAAAATAAATTACGCGAAAGTTATAACTTTACAGGTGTGCCTATACGAATTTTTATGCGAAAAAAATAAATTACAATGAATAGATATGTGCTAGCCATATGTTCAATGCTTTTGGTTTTCAATAGTGCATGTATTGAAACTGAACCTGTTTCTCCTGTTCCTGAAGTAACTTTCAAGAGCATTGAATTGGTATATTTGGTTGATACATCTTTGGAAAATCAAAATTTAAAAGGAGCTATTTTACTATTTGAATTTGTTGATGGTGATGCAGATTTCGGTATAGACGAAGAAACCGCTGCAGATACAACTTTGCCCGATAGCAGCAGATACAATCTGTTCTTAAATCCTTATTATAAGCTTGAAGGTATTTACTATCCGGTTGAACAGGATACAAACAATCCACCGCCGTTTTACAGTATTTTCTACAATCAAAAACTCGATCGCGTTGGGCAAAACAAAACGGTGAAAGGCAACATTACTTTAACCATTATTGATCTTCCGCTCTATGACACAATAAAATATGATTTTTTCATCAAGGATCGAGCAGGACATAACAGCGACCCTGAAAGCACAACGGACCTGGGTACTAACTAAGCAGTCCTGCCTTCATATAATACCCATTAACGAGAAATATAATCTATAGTCAGTACCTTAAACTCAGTTCTCCGATTGAGAAAATGTGCCAGTTCCTGTAAATCCTCATCTTCAATAGAATTGATAAATGCTTCTGTAAGCACTTGACCTTCAGGAATAAATGGATATGCTTCATGGTCCCTTTTATCCACAACTTTTGGCTGCGTTTCTCCATATCCTTTTGAGATCATCCTGTCCTGGTTAATGCCTTTACTGATCAGGTAGTTTACAACGGATTGTGCTCTTCGATTTGATAAATCAAGATTAAAATCGTTGTTCCCTCTGCTATCCGTATGCGCTCCCAACTCAATTGTAATATTGTTATTATCATTAAGTGTTTCAACCAGTCTATCAAGTGAAACGGTAGATTCAGGTCGAAGTACATCACTGGCAAAATCAAAGAAAATATTTTCAATACGAATTACCTCATCGATTGGTGGCAAATAAATCGTGGTGGAATAATCTGTACTCGACTCCCTGTTTTTTGTAGTTTCTCTTTCTTTTCCTTTTAAGAAACCCTTTTTTTCTGCCAGAAAAACATAATCGGTATTGGGCTTCAGCATAAACTTAAAGCTTCCGTCATCCTCCGTTTCTGATTCAAGGGTTACTCCATCACTACTAATTGATTTGATGTTAGCTCCGGCAATCGGATCATCGGTGTTTTCGTTTTTAACAATTCCTGTTATAGTAAATTTCAGAGGTGGCAATATAAACATATACAAATCATCATGCCGTCCTCTCCTTGAAGAACTTAGAAAACCAGCCTCACGATTTGATTCAAAGCAAATTCCAAAATCGTCAGAATGTGAATTCACAGGATATTTCATGTTTTCAATTTCCCAATTGCCTCCGGCTATAGGTTTTGCTTTAAAAACATCCAAACCACCCATCCCCATATGTCCATTTGAAGAAAAATACAATGTTCCGTCTGCATGCATAAAAGGGAATAATTCATCGCCCGGAGTATTAACAGGTTCTCCCAGGCTAATAGGTTCACTCCAGCTATCAGACAAGCCTCCTCGTGTAACTTTCCAAATATCTTTACTATTCTTTCCGTATGCATCTTTTATGCTTCCACTCATATCCGAAACAAAATACAGGGTGAGTTCATCAGAGCTGAGCGTAGGATGAGCAATAACTATACTGTCTTCAGCCAAACCAAGTGATACAGGTTTTTCCCATCGTTCACCTTGCTTGTTTGTGGTATAGATTTGACAGCCCATGGCTTTGTTTTTGCTTGTCTCACAGCGCGTAAAATACATGGTAGAATAATCGCTGGTAATATAAGGAGTGCCTTCTTCATTTTCTGTATTTATCTCCTCGGATAAGGGAACAGGCGTACTCCATTTGCCTTTTCTATCCATTGATGATTCAAAAATGTCAGCAAATCCGAGACCGGTACCTCCATGCTCTTTCTTTCCAAATGATTCCTCACGGGTTGATGTAAAATATACTAACCTGAAATCCTCACGAGCATATGCAGGACTATAATCACTCAGTTTAGAGTTTAAAAATTTCATTTCTTCTACAACATACCCGTTTGGAAAATCCATCCATTCCATTGCCAGATCGCAAGAAAGCATGCCATCTGTAGCACGTGAATCATTTGGAACAAGTTCTTTATAATTGCCATACTGCAGTTTAGAGTCCTCGTATTCCCCAACCATTTTTAACATATCTGCATAATACAATACGGCAACCGGGTCTGCGTAATCTTTGGATATTGCCTTTCTGTACCACATAACAGCTTGCTTTGGTTCATCTATTTTTCTGTAACATTCTGCGATATGAAAAGTAATGCGTACTTTTTCTTTTTTATCAGTAATTTTTTGATACGCATCTTTAAAAATATCAATTGCCTGATAATATTCTCCTGCATTATATGTTTCGTATGCTCTTTGGAGACGTTTGTTTTGAGAGTGTAACTCATTTGATATCAGAAATATAAGTCCAAATGCGATTACTATTGTCGGAATTCTCATAGTAAAAAAACTTAGTATGATTTGTGTAAAATTAACTTAAAATGTCTAAACTATAGAATGAAATAACTAACAGTTATTTCAATAACTTATTTGTAAAGAGATATATTATATAATGTATTTAAAAGTAAGTCATACTATTTTGAATATTCATTTTATTTTTAATAAAATACTCTATTGAAATAATTCGCAAGAATGATTAACTTAATTTTTTTTAAAACGAAATCACATTGGAAAAGTTGCTGATCATAGTACTTGCCGGAATAACAGTATTTTTTGTTATTCTCTATTTCACTGTTTTACGTTCAGAACGTAAAATTAGTATCTCACATTATTGGAAGTCAGACAAAACCAAGATTCCTATTGGTGAGGATATAAGAGAAGAATTTCAAAAAAACGAATTGAAGATTAAAACATTTAAACAGCTGTTAGCCATTGTAGTTTCCACACGAAATAATACACACAAAAGCTTAAATGAACTTCAGATCATATCGCATCAAGTATCAAAAAAATCCCCAATTAATATGGATGATCTTGAATTACTGAAGAATACAGATCTTGAAAATCAAACTTTACTGAACAATCTCATTCAGTTAAAAGAAGATGGAGATCGTTTTTTTTCAGAAGAGTGTACAAAAATTACAGATGCCCTGACAAAAAATATGAATAACCAGGCAATTTACATCAACAAGATTTTAAAAGCCTCGCAATCTTCACTAAAAAATCCGGAGTTTGTTTCACTTCAGGTTCAGGCAATGGAAGCAAATTATAAGGATCTTGTTGAAAATCATTCTCAATTGATTAAGCAATACCAGTCAAATTTCTCAGAAACAAAAGGCTGAACAAGTCAATTAGTCAATTTAAAAAGTCTTTCTGTATTTGAGCCAAATTTTTACAAAATCAAGCAATAAAATG
>CAYQDZ010000079.1:0-12290 GCA_964416375.1 uncultured Bacteroidales bacterium | reverse complement strand
TATATTCAATGGCACTGGTTGTTTGCTGACTTTTAATAAAGTAGGCAATTGAAATTAAAAGAAGAGGTAATAGATCAATAATGATCAGGGATGGATTGTTCCTATGCAATTGAATAATTGATCCGGGTGTAATGGGGGCTTTGTTAACAATGATTTCAACAATCCAGGAGATAATAGGTAAAGCACATCCTATTACAATTGAAATGACAACAATGTTTATCCCGTTTTTAAAATACTTTTTATATAGATTCAAAATATTTGCCATTCCTGTTTTATGACTTTTGAATTTGTATTAATTTTTCTGCAACTGATTTTGTTATTCCTGCCACGATGTTTTTATGTTTTTCCTGTACTTCAATAAAAATGGCCAATTCAAGCAGGGCAATAGTTTTTTTCTTATCCGTTACAGGCATTAATAATAAACCTTTGGGTTTACTTTTGCCCAGTCCTGATTCGATATCGAAATAATCTTCGGGAATTTCATCAATAACCATCAATTCTTGCGTCTGTGCAGCCTGTCCGGTTAAATTCTCACCCAAAGTAAAACCGGGAATAGGTTCTTCACTGGTAATAGCGTAGCCGGCCAAATAGCTAAAATTCTTATTCTTTGCATCAGCAATATAAAAAATACCCTGCAACAATTCTATTTCCTGTGCTACATTGGCAAGTAACTTTTTGGCAAAATCTTCAAGGGTCTTAAATTTACCTTTTGGGACTATTTTATTCACCTGAGTATTGATCTCTTCTATATCATTTACAATAGTTTCTTTTTCTTCTTTGTTTTTATTCAGCTCATTTAAAAGTTTTATTCTTTCTTCTTCAACTTTCTGTTTTATTTGATCCTCGATCAGGTTCTCGTTACTGGTTTTGTTATGAAGCATATACATTGAGCTTAAGGAAGCAAGAGAAAGAAAGAGATAAACAAAAGGCCAGGCCTTGGGTGATGTATTGTTATCTAAATAGCCGTTCCAGAATGAAACGGTCATTAACAGAACAAAAAGTATTGTTAAAGCAAACAGAACCTGAAATAATATTTTATGGTGTTTAAATATCATAAAAACTAAAGTTTGAGCAGGAATTTAACTATCTGGTCAGAGGAATATACGTAATCAACCTTTGTATGTTGCAAGGCTGATTCAGGCATAGTTTTCACTTCACTCTCCGTGGGATCCTGAACTATAGTTACACCTCCATTATCTCCAACTTTTTTTAGTCCCAGAGCTCCGTCTCGATTTGCACCGGAGAGAATGATTCCAATCAGTTTTTCTCGGTATGCATTTGCAGCAGTAATGAAAGATAAATCAATTGATGGACGGGAATGATTTACGGACTCATCTGCTGATAATGAAATTCTGTTTGCCAATTCGATAAACATATGGTAGTTAGAAGGTGCAAGATAAGCGCATCCTGTTTTTAGCTGATCTTTATCAAAGGGTTCGAAAATAGGAATTTTTGATTTGAGAGAGAGGGCCTCAACAAAACCGGAACGGACATGTTTTAATCTGTGAAGGCATAACAAAATTGGCAAGGGAAAAGAAGGGTCTAACGAATTTAATATTCGTGTAACAATCTGGAAACTTCCAGCCGATCCTCCTATTATCACAGCCTTATAATTCATCTTTATACGATCTTTCTTTTGTAAACACTTTCATTCAATTCAACCGCTTCAAATAATCCATGGATGTTATGATTTGTCTTTATTTGCTCCTTTAATCCAATGATGAGGTTTCCATAAGCCGATAAACTATCATGTACTTTTTGTAATATTTTTTCCTGATGTGCGGGATTAAAATATATCATTACATTCCTCATCAATATGAGCTTAATGTTATTTGGTGCATTATTAAAGGTAATATCATCTTTGATAAATTCTACATTTTTTAGTAAAGATGTATCACGAACCACATTGTATTTCTCTCGTTTGAAATAGTCACTCAGATCAGTATCTCCCTGAAATCGTCTGTAATTTTCTACCGACACTTCGCTTTTCTTAAATGGATAAACACCTGCCTTGATATTCTTAATGCTTTCATTACTGAAAGAAGATGCAAATATTTTTACTTTATTTAAAAGATTTATTTCCTTCAACAAGATAGCTAATGAATACAACTCACCTCCGGAAACGCAATATGGTAACCAAATTTTAAAATTCATAAGGTGTTTTTCATCCAGCGAGGGGAAATAACTCTCCCGAAGCCATCTCCAAACAGAAGGATCACGAAACATTTCAGTAGAAGGCACACATAACTGATGCAGAAATGTATCAAAAAAGTCAGGTTCATCTGTGAGTTTTCTGAACAAACTTTCAGCATTATTCAGATTGTTTTTTGCAATAACATGTTCCAGTCGATATTTAAATGAAGTGAGTGAACAACTCGAAAAATCGAAGTCATAATGAGCCTTTATTAATCTAATTATTTCTCTTATATCTACTATTCCCAGCTCAATCATAGAAAATATCTACTTAAAATTTACCGTCATGATATTTAATATCCTGATCGTTGTTCCTGTTTTAGACCTTAATGGAGAAAAAGTATTATTAATTTCAATGGGTTTGTTATTCAGTATAATTTTTTCAGTTAATTCCACTGTATTTCCTTCTGACACACTTGCAAACAATAGATTATCTGCTTTCGTGCCTTTTCCAAACAGTTCATGGTGTGTTTTGCCTATTATTTTTTCTGATGGAAGACTCAGAAAGTTTGATAATTTCTCATTCGCAGATTGAATTACACCCCCTGTATCGTATTCCAGAACATAGAAAGATTGATTGATGGCATTTAGAAATCCTTCCAGTTCTTCTTCCCTGCGGGCCGATTCTTCCTGTGTGGCTTCCAATTCTTCCATATTCTGGCGCATTTCTTCCTCTTGTTCAGCCATTTCTGCAGCTTGTTGCTGAGATTTAGCAAGCAATTGAGAGGTGCGGGCATTTATCTTTGTATTGATAATCGTTGATGCAAGACTGGAAGCAATGTTTTCTCCAACTTCTACCTGATGTTCGTCAAACTTTTTAAGTGAAGCAAGTTCAACAACTCCAATAAGTTCATTTTCATGCATTACCGGTAAAAGAAGTAAATTGGTGGGGGGAGCATCGCCTAAGCCTGATGTTATTTCTAGATACTCTTCCGGAATTTCTGAAAGGTTTATGCTTTTCTTTTCAATGGCACATGTGCCAATTAATCCGACACCTTTTTTGATTGATTTTTCAAGGTATTTTTTTCTATTGTATGCAAAAGATGCAGCCAGGCTAAGTTCATCTTTCTTATTTTCATCTGTTAAAAATACTCCACCTTGAATTGCTTCGAGATATTTTACTAATTCACGTATGAAAATATCCGATAGTTTATCCAGATCGCTGCTATTTGTTCTCAGTATGTTGGCAAACTTTGCAATCCCTTCATTCAAATAACGCCTGCGTTGGTTCTCTTCAGAATACTTCAGTTGTTCTTCACGTGCTTTTCTCATGGTCTCTCTCAGGGCAAGTAATGTTTTACCAAATGTATCTCCCTTGCCTTGCAAAGGAAGCTCGGAATCAAACTTCTGTTTAAGAAGATTATCCACAAATATTCTTTTCTCTCTAATGGCGTTATAAATGGTATTTAAATTTTGGTTTAATGATGCATATTCATAGGGGGCATTCTTATCAAGATCTGTTATCGATAATTTTCCTTTGGATAAATCATAACTGAATTTTAATGATTGAGACAATGGCAGCTTTACTTTCTTCATCAAAAATATGATTAACGATACATAAGCTGCACTAAGCAAGAGAGTTATAAGAGTAAAAAGGAATACGCCACGAGTTTTTCTTTTTCGAATTTTTTGATGCACCAAATACTCCAAATCCTCGTAAGTATTTTTAAAATTGGAAAAATAATTTTCAAGTTCATAAAACTCTCCTTTATTGAGATGAAAATACCCCATTCGTTCAAATATCGTATTGATATGTTGTGCTTTTGCCTGGTAATTTTCAATACGGCTTGTCAGATTCTCATTATCGGGAAGAATTGTTTCCTGTATCAGCGGATTATACGAAAGATTGCCAATGAGTACCATCAGATCATCATAAGCTCTTTTGTTAGCAAAGAACAGAAATTCAGTTTCCAGACTTTTCAACTCTACTGCATAGGCAAACAGTTCGGAATCTATGGGAGGAGAAAACGTTTTCAACAGGTCCGTTGATATGGATGTTAAGGCATTTGAATTGCCACGGGTGAGGGCACTAAGTTCTTCTTTGGAAAGGTTTACATATTGTATAGATTTCCGGCAATTACCTAGTGCAGTAATGATGCTGTCGTTGATATGATTTCCTTTAAAAACTTTCTTGATGTAACCGATCTCAAAAAAAGAATTCAGACTATCTTCAATATTTTCGAGAATGCTTAATTCAGATAAGGAAGCATTATTTTCATTCTCTCTTTTTACATCACATTCATTCAGAATTTGGCCGGAAAGTGCATGAACTGCCTGAATTTCTTTTCTAAGTAATGAAAGTTGATGGATGGTGGTATCGTATCGTCTTACAGATCTATTATAGATCCAAAAAATTCCGGTAAAAAATAAACCAAATACTATAAAAAACAAGATTTGCAGTTGAAATCTATTCTTTATATGTTTGAACTTGAAATTCATGATGGGTCATTATATGAATTAAATTTTAGCTTTTGTAATAGGCATGTCCTTTTTTCTGGAATTTAACAGAATAAGAACCTAAAATAGTTTCATGCATTCCTAGTAATAAACAGCCATTATCATACAGGTTTCTATGAAAAAGGTCAAATACTTTGCTTTGTAAGTTATGATTGAAATAGATAATTACATTCCTGCATAAGACAATGTCAAATTTTACAAATAGTGTATTTCCATCTTTTACCAAATCATGTTTTTTATAAATAGGTTTTTCTCGTAAGAAATCATTCATTTGAATAGAGTCGGCCGATTTATCAATTGAAAAATACTTTTCATAAGGCACGTCATAGTATTCTTCATAGTTGTATGGATTTTCTTTTACTACTTTGTCAAAGTTATCCAGATAACCAATATTAAAGCGATATTTATATTCACCCTTCTGTGCCTGGTCAATGACATCGGTATTCAAATCGGTAGCATATATTTTTGTTTTTTCCAGCAGGCCCATTTCATTCAGAATAATTAACATCGAATATACTTCCTGGCCTGTTGAACAACCGGCATGCCATATATTGATGACGGAATTATTTTTCAGTTTTGGCAAAATCGCATATCTGATGGCATGCCATACTTGAGGATCACGGAATAATTCAGTTGTGTTGACCGTTATCTCTTTAGCAATCTGTTCAACAAAAGTTGAATCATTCTTAAGTTTATTAATGAGAGAATTAATATTCAGCTTATTATCAGCTAAAATCTTTATTAACCTTCTTTTAAGTGATTTTTCAGAATATTCACTGAAGTCATATTTGGAAGAAGTCTTAAGGGCATATATAAACAACTGAAAATCTTGGTCTGTTACCGTCATACAAATCTAGTTAAAACTGACTTCCGTTCGACAAGTGCATCATTTAATACTAAATCTATTAAATCTTCATGAATAATGAAAACAAAAAATTCATTTATTGAATTGCCGAAAATCAAATATACCTATTTTCATAAAAAATTTACCGAACATTTATGAACGCTGAGATCATAGCAGGAATTTATGGGATTAAAAATGCATCACAGGAGTTTTTTCCCAAACAAATACATGACCATAATGTTTCTGTTTTTCAGGATGGAAATTTATTGAATTATATTCATCTGGAAAGAATATCCCGGGTAAAGTATGACGCAAATCTGCATGATCATATAGAGGATATTTTTCAAAAATTAAACCTTATAAAAAACAAAAATACAATTCTTTGTTTTGCAGATCATGAGCTTGGAAAGGATTTTCACTCTGCAGGAGGTAAAATTACTTGCAAATCATATGATCTGACTGATGATATATCTACTTTGAAGGAGGGCAGAGCCAATTGGTTTGGCACGGAGGTAAAAGCTTATGGAATTAGCCATGAGCTGGCTCATATTTATTCCTGCATTCCTTTTTTTGAAGAATTCAGGGATGAATCGCTTTTGATTCATTATGACGGAGGAGCAAGTGTCAGCAATTTTTCCGCATGGGAATACAACAAAAAAAAGATCTCAAATCTCAGTTGTCATTGGCATTTAAAGCAGGTTACAAATTTATTCAATGCGAATCCATTGGTTTTCAGATTAACCGGGACTAAACCCAGGTACCATAATAGTGTGCCTGGCAAGTTCATGGGATTGGCCTCTTATGGCACATACAAACCGGATATTGAATTATGGCTTCGGAAGAATAATTTCTTCTCTGATATCTGGTCATCTCCAAAGGGTTTTTTTGCCCGGATTAAATCAGATTGGGGAATGGAAATTAACACAGTGGATACAACAAATACTTTTCTACGGAATATTGCAGCTACAGTGCATGAAGTGTTCGTTAGGGAATCTCTGAAAGAGATATTGGAACTCAAAAAGAAAACAAAGTTGAGAAGCCTTTATTTCACAGGAGGATGTGCTTTGAATATAAAGTTGAACTCAGCTTTACTGGGTTCCGGTGAATTTGATGAGGTGTTTATCCCTCCCTGTACTAATGATTCGGGACTTTCTCTTGGAGCAGCAGTTGCTGCATCAATGCATAATGGGATAAAAATAAAAACAGTGGATCCTTATCTGAACAATTATCTTATAGAAAATAATACGCTAAAATATCAAAGGGAAGATATAAAAGAAATAGCTAAATTAATTCAAGCGAATTCAGTAGTGGGGATATGCAATGGTTTTGGCGAAGTCGGACCAAGAGCTTTAGGCAATAGGAGCCTGCTTGCAAGGGCTGATTCGAAAGAATTATCGCAAAAAATATCCATGCGGATGAAGGGGAGAGAGTGGTACAGACCTGTTGCCCCTGTGATGCTAAAAAAGCAGGCGCAGTATTTTACAGGATGTGAAGAAATTCCTTTTTCTGCCAGATACATGTTGTTTGATTTTAAAATAAGACCTGATAGAATAAAGGAAATAGCCGGAGTGGTTCATGTTGACAATACTTCAAGGATCCAGGTTATGGATTACAGAAATCAAAATCCCTTTCTATATGATCTTTTAATAGCATGCTATGAACAATATGGAATACGTGCGTTGATAAATACTTCTTTTAATTGCAAAGGTGAACCCATAGTACATGATTCTGAGAATGCTATAAACAGTGCAAAAAGGATGTAACTGGATGCATTGGTAATCGATGGAAAAATATTCAGGCATTAGTTTTTCAGGATCCTGACCCGAATTTCTTACGTATCCAGCGAGGAAACAGAATGGATCCGATGAAAAGATAGGGATAATATGATATCAGACGCCATAATAAGGCCAGCACTGCAGCCATAGAGCCTTTCAGTTCGGGAGAAATTTGCAGCAGCTCTCCAAAATACCTGACAAAAACATATTCTGAGAAACCACTGCCCCCGGGAGTAGGGCTCACTAACATCATAATCCATGCTACCAGTTGACGGGCAAAAACCAGAAAATGATCGGGAACAACAAAAAAAGCCAGAAAGAGAGCGTTTATTACACAATACCGGGATGTCCATGATAATACTGTTGCCCCAAATGCTTTTATCCAGAATGAAAACGGTTTTTTTCTTAATTCATAGGAACTATTGATGATATCATATCCGGCTTCGTTTGCTCCACTTCGCCAACGGCGCAGAACAGGGAGCTTGAATATCCAGAGCAATAGCCATTTTAAACCACGGGGATTGAAAAACAATCCATAACACAATGCCAGTGTATATACCAGCTTAATCGAATATCCAATGAGAGCAAAGAGAAAGAATTCATTGGCAAAATTAAGACCACCACCATCGATCCCCTCAATATGGAACAAACGATGCCCGCTTATAAAAATCAATATTACCGGAAAGGTAAGAATGAAATACAATTCGTCGAGGAAGGAAGTTGCCATAACAATTGCTGATGCCTTTCCAAGTTTTACTCCTTCTTTGTTCACAAAAATTATGGCTACACTTGTTCCTCCTATTGCCGATGGTGTTATGGCGGAAGTAAATTCCCATAGCATGATAATTTTAAACGTCTGGAGCCATGTAAAAACTTTATCAGATAATATCTTAAGTCGGATCATATATCCGATATCGCGGATAGCCATCAGGCACATAGCAACAATTATCCAGAAAATTGCTCTGCCATCGAAGCGTATTGAATTGAATACATCCGGGTCAAACTTGCGTACAAACATGAATACAACAACTCCCAGACCAATGATCACAGGATAAATTATTCGTGTTGATCGTAATTTTCGAAATGGATTTTTCCCAGAAGATGCCATGCTTGCCAAAAAGATTTCCTATATATCCATTGCAAAGAAACATATAATTACGGAATTGCTTAAACAAGAATTGGGATTAAGTTTTGATTTTAAAGATAAAATAAACATGAACTGATTTCTTTTGTTGCCATTGGTCATGCAACTGAAAAAATGATTAGAACGAAAGAGAAAAGGGATATCTCTGACGAGATGGTTATTCTGGACTGATTTATTTCAATAATTTCTTCAATTTACCAATGAATAGATCATTATTTATCGGCTCAACGATATAGTCATTGGCTCCGGCTGCCATACACTCTTCCTTTTCGAGATCCTTAGGATCGTTCATGATCAGCACCAGGGGAATTTTTGAATTGATTGATTTTATTTTTTGAATGGATGATAAACCAGCAAGCCATGTGGTTTGAAAGTGAAGTATTATTAAATTAATCTTGTTGAGTCGGGATGAGATAAATTCATAAAACTCATTTTGATTTTTTGCATGCCAGACTTCTACTTCATTTTGAAAAAGCATAATCTCCAGTAAATCATAAGAAGATTTTAAATCATTTACCACAACAATTTTTTTATTTTTCAATACATTTTCTGAGAGTTCTTCCTGATTTATTGTTTCGGACAGAGCTTTTTCATAAGGGATGGTAAAATAAAATTCTGAACCTTTATTGATTTTTGACTGAACTCCTATTTCACCATCCAATAGCTTGACTATTCCGTCAGCAATGGCAAGTCCCAACCCGGCACCTTCATATTTTCTTGCCAATGAAAAATCGACCTGACGAAATCTTTCAAAAATTAATTTTAAATTTTCAGGTGAAATGCCTATACCTGTATCAATTATGTAAAACCTGATATTTTCTTCTTTAGTTATATATCCGAAACGGATCGTTCCATGATGCGTAAATTTTATTGCATTGTTAAGAAAATTACCTAGAACCTGTTTTATTCTTAAATCGTCATTAAAAATTATGCTGTGCTCATTTTTACGTTCCAATTCAAGATGAAGCTGAATATTATCTAAGCCCAATTCTTTAATTTTTTCATGAAACAAAGATTCTACTTCAACCATCATTTCATTCAAATTAAAATTCTTTTTATATATGGACAATTGCCCGGAATTTATTTTTGAGATATCAATGATATCACTAATTTGATGAAGCAATTGTTTGCCATTGGCTAAAATAAAATCTATGTATTTCTGGTTTTTATCTTGATTTGGAAGAGATTGTTTTAAAAACTGACTAAATCCAAGAATACCATTTAACGGAGTTCTGATTTCATGTGATAAGTTTGCCAAAAAAGCTGATTTTAACTGGTCAGCTCTTTCTGCGGTAATTTTTGCTTTTCGCAGGGCTTTCTGCTCTTTCACCCAGGTAGTAATATCGCGTCCAACACCCATTATTCCAATGATTTCACCTTGGTTGTTTTTCAATGGGAGTTTTGATGTTGAATACCATCTTCGATTATTATTACCCTCAACTACCTGTTCAATAATATTCATTTTAGCCTTCCCGGTTTTCATGACTTCCTGTTCATCCCGGAAGTATTTTTTTGCCAGTTTTTTTGGATGAAAATCAAAATCTGTTTTACCTAACAATTCTTGTGGAGTATTAACTCCCATAAGTTTTGATACCCACACATTTGCCAACATGAATTCGCCCTTATTATTTTTTATAAAAATATTATCTTGTATGGAATTTATCAGTTCTAAAAGCAAATGAGTCTGCTGTGTATGGGTTTCTTCATAATCTTTCAGTTCAGAAATATTATTTATCTGACATAAAATCACATCTTCCGAATGAAGATTTTTAACGGAAGAGATATTTATAACTCCCCAGATTGCTTCCTGTTCTCTATGCTTTATTTGTAAGATCTGTTGTTTCTTGAAGGACCTTCCATTCATGACATCTATGAAAAGTTTTTTCGTATCCAATACAGAATCAATAAAAAACAGTTCTTCAAACCTTGATCCGATGATGTCATTATCGACTCCAAAGAGATCACAGGCTTCAGGATTAGCATACAATACCAAGCCTTCAGAAGAAAGAATAACCATGCCAATGGATACCACTTCGAGCAATTCAAGAGATGAAGGGTCAAGATGAAAGAATTGAGATTCTGATGTGTTTAAGGTGTTAAAATCTTTCTTTGGCGACATTTTAATTCCAGTTTGCTATATCAGGAAAGATAAATTGCGATTTTAATATACAACAAAATGTGATTATTTAAAAACAACAATTTTGAATATTTCGGATTATTCTATCTAATACTGTTTATTGTAAATGTAATTCTGCATACCATGCAAACCAAACCAGCTTTTCTTTTTATCCTGCTTTTTGTACCCTGGTTTCTCTTTGGTCAGGACTATTCTTTTTATTATCCTCAGATGGAAGGGGCTGAACTTATTTATCAACAGTATGATAAATAAGAAGCCAAAAGCGGAAGTTCTTCTCATAAGGTGATTAAATACATGCAAAATTCTGATCGCAGTGAAGCAACAATTTTGTTTAAAACTTACGACAAGAATGACAAACCGTTAAGCGAAAGCATGCTGGGAGTAAAATGTGAAGCCGGCATATTTTATGTTGATATGGAAGGATACATCAATCAACAAATGGTAAGCGCATACGAAGACATGGAAGTGAAAGTTGAAACAGATAATCTTGAGTTGCCGGGAAAATTATCACCGGGCGATGTACTTAAAGATGTTTCTTTGAAAATGGACATAAGCAGCAGTGGGTTTAAGATTATGACTTTGCAACTGACAATTACCGATCGCCTTGTTGAATCGAAGGAAAATATCACGACAGCAGCCGGCAGCTTTGAGTGTTTCAAAATAAATCAGAATATTGTTACAAGCAGACCTGTAAGAACGACGATGAAAACAACCGAATGGTTGAGTCCCGGGACGGGAATGATAAAGAGTGAAAGTTACAACGGAAGTGGAAAATTCATGGGACGTTCTGAGTTGATTGAACTGAAATAGACAGAGGATTTCAGGTATTCATCTGGCCAGTCTGTATTTTACAGAATTCTCGGAGTGTTGTATAATAAGAACTTCCACGGTTACGAAATTAATAAGGATCTTTTTTGCTACAGGGTACTTTACCTGGCATAGTTTGCAAAAATCCTTCAAGGTTATTTCCTTGTTCTTATCCAGAAAATCCAAAAGTTTCTTTTCCACCTGGTTGTATTTAATCAGGGTAGCCTTTTCATTTTTTTGATTTTTCCAAACTGCCACCTGAATTGCGTTAGCAACAAAATTTTCATCATGAACCCGCACAAAGGCCCTCCATAAATTGTCTTTCCATGGGGCAAGATGAGGTTTTTCAGGACTTTCTTCAATGGACACTTCCAGTAAGTTCTTACCCTCGATCTGCCAGGATTTTATAGTATAACTGACACTTGGCTTACAATAAATGTGTGCTGCAGATTCAAGCATATAAGCCTCTTCATCTGTTTTAATTCCCCGTATGGTTCCGTTATCTTTAACGCCTATCAATAATTTACCACCGCCTGTATTAGCAAATGCAGAAAAAGTACGGGCAATCTTTTTTGCATCCGAAACCTCGTATTTGAAGTCAAGGTGTTGATTCTCACCCTGGGCTATTAATTGTTGTATGTATTTATTGATCACAGGCTTTCAATGTAATTATGATCGTGTGAGTGCCTGCTTGCATGCAGGTGAGAGTGAATGAATAAAAACAAAGAGCCTGACCAAAAAGACTTTTTGGTCAGGCTCTTTGTTTGTGTGGAGGTTAGGGGAGTCGAACCCCTGACCTCTTGGCTGCCAGCCAAACGCTCTAGCCAACTGAGCTAAACCCCCTTTCATCCGCCGTAGCTTTAGCGAAGGCGGTATTCAGTAAAGAACAAAATAAAATATTCCTTGCTGGATGGCGGCAAAATTAGAAAAAAT
>CAYQDZ010000078.1:0-12623 GCA_964416375.1 uncultured Bacteroidales bacterium | reverse complement strand
AGGTCTATGGTTTTCTTTGCAAAATCGTATATTGTTTCGTATGTATTGGTGTTGGTTTCTGATTTTTTCCGGGAAAAACTGTAATAGTATTCGGTTTTTACTTTGCCATTCTCAATGACTAAGATTTCGGCAGGACGTACTTGCGATATTCCTTCAAAGATTGTTCTGTGGCTTCCTGTGAATGCTGATGACATGAATTCAATCCGACCTGTACTATCCAATTTCTGATATCCTGTTTTACTGCGCACATTCAGAACATTATCGCTGATGAATACTGAATTTTTGCAAATCGCATAAAAAACAGGGAAAAAGCGTGTTGTATCGGAGGCAATGAGTAAAAATTCGGAGCGATCAACAATTATACTAAATACTCCGTTGAGGCGCTCAATTTTTTTTCTGAAATCACTGTATGAATCACAAGATGTAAAGTATTCATTCAGAAAATCTTCATCAGGCAGAACATTTTGTTCAGCATTCAGGTAACCAATAAAATGAAAGTTCTTTGTATGAACCCATTTAAATGCCTTATTGTAGTTTAGATCGATATGTGTTGTCATGCCTATCACGAAGGTGGTAATTTTTTTGCAACAAATACTTTCTCTCTCTTATCAAGCATTAATTTATCAGTATCCTTCACTCCAAAGTCCTCCAATGGTGAATATATATCAATTGTAAAACCAACTTTTCTTAACCTATCAATATAATCGAGTGCATATACCCGCACATGATCACGTTGCCCGAATTTTTCAAGTCTCTCACTCTCGGTGGTGATTGTTGGATCTTCATAAGTTTTATCCAATTTATAAGAGATTGGAACCTGAAGAATAGCAATGCCTCCAAAATCCAAAACCCGATAGATCTCTTTCATCGCTTTAATATCATCAGGAATATGTTCAAGAACATGATTGCATACTACCAAATCATATGAGTGGTCCTGGAATTTCAGATCAGTTAAATCAAGATATACCGGATTGGCATAATAGCTGTATCTCTCCGGCATAAGATCTCCGCAGGTATAATCATGTTTCTTTTTTTCTTTAAAGAGATAATATAAACTTTCCTCAGGGGCAATATGGAGGATGCGCAATTTATCATCAAGTGTTTTTTCAGAGTCAAAGAACAGTTTCACGATACGTTGTCTGTAGCTTGCTTTACATACAGGGCAATAATCATATTCATGATAACCTCCTCCAACAATATCAAGACTTTTAAATACGGGCAAATCCAGCCCGCCGGGAAGGAATCTTCTCAAATTGCTGTTGCATACATTACAATAGTGTTTCGTACCATAGTGCCTTATCCTGAGAAAGATCTTTTTTAGAGGCCATGGCATATTTTTCTTCAGATAAAAAAGCAAATCTTTAAATCTCCTCACTTTGTAAAGGAATAATTTTTCGAGTAAGAACAAAATATGTCGTAACAAAAATAATCGATTCTATAACAGAATAGAAAATGTGATCAGAAATATGGAAAAAGTGATTTATTCCGAAATGTATAAGGCATAATACTGACAGAATCGCTAAAACTCTGATTATTTTCATACCAACCTTCATTGTTGTAAAAGGATTCAGCTTTGCATGGTAATACAATACAATGAGTAAATACAGATAGGATAATAAAGTAGTGAAGGCGGCAATTTTATATCCATAGATTGGTATCAAAATAAAGTTTAAGAGAATATTCAATGCAGCAGCGCTTAAAGAATCAAGAATTAATACTTTAAGCTTATAGGTGAATTTCAGTTTAATTACAGCGAAATGGTTCAGACCCGATAAGAATGCACTGAAAAAAATAATTGGCAACAGGTTCCATGCTTCCCTGAATCCCTTACCAAGTAAGATATATGTAATCTCTTTTGAAAATAATGAAACCAACAATACTACAGGTAAAATAATATAAATGCATACATACAGGTAGTCGTATATCTTATTATCGGAATCAAAAGGTTTCTTGTTGAGATTTGAAATAAGTGTTGGATTTAATGCTGCAGACAATACAGTGAAAAGTGCAGCAATTGAAATCTGCCCCAGATTGTATGTCTGATTGTAAATACCTACCTTATCATAATTGTCAAAATAGGCAATCAGGTACCTGTCGCTGGATATCAGCAAAAACAGACCCACACTAAAAAACAGGTTTCCCAGACCATAGTTTATAAATCGCGATACATGCCTAAGCAACTTTCTGTCAATTTTAAAGGAGAAAAAGGAAAGAGGCTTTTTTGTTAAAAGGAGAATATAAATCGCGTTGACAATAAGAGGTGCAGAGAAGAATGCTTCGATCTTTGCATTGCCTCCAAAAGTTAAAGCCAGTAAAAGTAAAAAAGATCCAAGAGCGCGAATGCTGTTCAAAATATTATAATACCCTGCCTTTCCGGTTATACGGGCCGGCACAAGAAGTATATTCACCAATTCATTGGTAAAAAAATAGAGTCCCCCAAATAGGATGAGCTTTTTTAATAACAGGTTATCAGAAAGCAAAAACCAGATCAGACAGATTATGGCTATGATAATCGCCGATGCAAGGATCAGATAGATAGTCACTGACCAGTATATTCCAAGTGTTTTTGAATTTTTATATTTTAAATAATATCTCCATGCATTGTTTGTAATCCATTGATAACTGATTGCTGACAGATAGGTAAAGCTTATATAAACAATGGAATAGAGACCATAGAGTTCCGGGGAATAGATCCTGGTGTATATTGGTGATCTTACTAACAATGTGATCATTGGGAGAGCGGTTCCCAATATATACCATGCTATATCATGTTTTATCTTTTTATTTGAGACAGGATTCAAGTTTATAATTTTTTAAGAATACAGTTGTCGCTTTGTTATGGAAATACCTGTGGGAAATACCCCAGAATTCGATTTTTTTAAATCCCTGACTTAGTAAAAAATCAATACCTTCTTTGTATTCAATTCTTTCAGAATGGTCAAGAACTATAATACCCTCGTCTTTAAGGCATTGAGCAGAAACAATGAGGCATTTGTTTCTCCTTCTTCCGTCAATAAATATAAGGTCAATTTTTTTCTTAAGATCCAGAATGCAATTCTCATCATTCAGATCTTTAAGGAAGATCGCTGAGTTTTCCGGCAACTCAGCTTTTGTCTTATTATACCATGTTGGATCATGCTCCACTGTATAGATATGTTTAATGCGTGCAGCAAAGAAAAGAGTAGAATTTCCCGATCCAAATTCAAACAATTCCATTTCAGGTTTAAGGTATTCCCTAATAAAATAAATAAATGAATAGGTAGTCCAGGGAATCGGATTTCTGTTTATATCGACAGGATTTTTAGTATTGAGATTCTGTAACCAGCCTGTTTCGACAAGATACCCGTTATGCATAAAAGCCAATAGCATTCTGGATACCTTGATATTTCGGATATAATTGAATATGTTTTTTAGTTTTTGAGTGATCATGTTTTACGAAAGCAAATCTTTGTATATATGAATAAGTTCTTTTTCAGCATTTTCCCAATTGTATGTAGATTTGACTGCGGATTTTCCATTTTCCGACATCTCAGAGTATAATTTAGGATTGGTTAATATCTCAATTGCTGCATTAAGAATATAATTTGGCTCTATATTTTCAAGAGTTATTCCACATTTTTCTTTCCTGATAATTTTACCCGGATGTCCGAAGTTATTACATAGTACGGGAAGTCCTAAGGCCATATATTCAAAAATTTTAATAGGCATGAGTATTCTATAAACAGGATTATCACGGAATATACATAAACCTATTCTGCTTTTCTCATAATAGCTTGTTATCATTTCATGGGCAACGAAATTTTTTAACTCAAAATAATCATCAAGATCATTCTCTGTGATAAACTTCTGGATTTTTTGTTTCAGCCCATCCCCCTTAATATTCCCTATACATAAAATCTTAATCGAGATGTTTTTTTCTTTTGCAAGTTTTGCAGTATTAAGCAATTCGAAGATTCCTCTCCAGCCAGATATTCCACCAGTATATATAGCATCATAGATTTTTTCTTTTTCAGAATTCCTAGTCAGGGGGAAATTGCTGTAATTATAAATTATACGAACTTTATCAGGTTTAACAGCTTTTTGAAAGTATTGAGCCACATTTTCTTCCGTGGCAATGATCAAATCATACTTTTGAGCACATCGAATTTGCCATTTGTCAATATACAATGAATAGAGATAGTAAAACAGCCTGGAAATGCCATAAGCATTATTAAGGAATCGGGCTATTTCAGGATATGGTTCATGCACATCATTTATAATTTTAGGATGATGAGATAAAGATTTAAGTTTCGGGCCAATACGATTGATTTGCAAATCATGAAAATGATAGACGTCAGCTCTTAGCCTTCTTGCCTGATCAAATATTTTTTTATAAATGCTCGGACGAAAGCTAAAAAGCCGAAACAACTTATCGATAAAAGGATTGGCGAAATAACGTTTTCGGGCAATTTCAATCAATCTTATGCCCTCATTTGAAATATAATCCCGGTATTGGCTGCCAACTCCAATATGGATAAGTTCGTACCCGGATTTTTTCAATGACAGTGCTTCCTTCCAATAAATCCTATCATCCTGAAGAGGATGCAGGCAAGATATCATGCAGATAGTATTAATCATGAGTGCGTATTTTGGATCGTCCTTGAATTATAACTCAAGCGATTCGAAGTTTATTTCTTCGGTTTTTTGAACTTCGGTGAGCTTTCCTCCCTCACATTTGAATGTTCGGGCGGGGTATTTTTTCATAATGGAGTAGTTGTGAGTTGCCATGACAACGGCACGGCCTGCTTCCTGGATTTCAAATAAAATTTCCATAATACCTTCTGACGTATCCGGATCAAGGTTTCCCGTGGGTTCATCAGCAAGAATTACTTCAGGATCATTCAGAAGAGCCCTGGCAATGACTACGCGCTGCTGTTCCCCCCCCGAGAGCTGATGGGGCATTTTATATCCTTTGTGTTCAAGTTCAACTTTTTTCAACACCTCTTCAATCCGCTCTTCGATCTCATTTTTTATTTTCCAACCTGTAGCACCAAGCACAAATCTTAAGTTGTTAATAACCGAGCGATCAGTCAACAGCTGAAAATCCTGGAAAACTATGCCCAGCTTCCTCCTTAGCAATGGAATGCTTTTGGCTTGAATATTCTCCAGATTAAAGCCAGTAGCAACAGCAGTTCCTTCCCGAAGAGGAAGTTCAGCATTGATGGTTTTAATTAAACTCGTTTTTCCGCTGCCGACTTTGCCAATAAGGTATACAAACTCATGCTTATTGATTTCAAGATTTACGTTCGACAAGACCAGGTGATCCTCCTGGTAAATAGATGCGTCCTTAAAAGAGATTACAGAATCGATAAGCATAATGTATTGTCCTTTCTTTCCATTGAATTTATTCGGTCTAAATTAAAATATTTTCTAGAATTAATAGTTTTATGTTAATTAAAAAGGAATTCATAGATAGCTTAATATCAGGTATTCTTTAATTTTATGCTTGTTTACAAATTCAATACAATGAGATTGAAATTATTCATTACCGCATTATTTATCCTGTTGACGATCATACAAGCAAAGGCCCAGCAAAGTTACCTTCATCTTCATGAGGATAATGATTTCAGAAAAGGCATGGAGTTGCTTGAAAAAGAAAAATACAGTACCGCACAGAAATTCTTTGAGCAGGTATCGGCAAGGTATGGAAACACAGAATCGGAATTGCTTACACGATCGCAGTATTATATTGCATTCTGCGCTGTCAGACTGTTCAATGAGGATTCTGAATACCTGACCCGGAAATTTGTTCAGGAAAATCCTCAAAGCGCTCTTGTAAATAAAGCATATTTTAATCTGGCCGGATATTTTTATGCCCGTAAGAAATGGAAAGATGCCATCGATTATTATAAGATTACTGATCCTGAAAAACTTACACGCGACGAATGGGCAGAATATTACTTTAAGCTGGGTTATGGATATTACATGTCAAAAGACACGGAACAAGCCAAACCGAATCTTTACAGGATCAAAGATATTGATACCAAATTTACTCCACCTGCTTTGTATTATTATTCTCACATTCATTACGAAGAAGAGAACTACCAGACTGCTCTAAACGGATTTTTACGGCTTACAAAGGATAAAACATTTGGCCCTATTTCACCCTATTATATCATACAGATATATTACAAACAGGAACAGTACAAAGAAATTACTGAATTTGCCCCGGAGATGATAGATAAAGTTACAGATAAGCGTCTGCCTGAAGTTGCACGTATGACGGCAGAAGCATATGCTCAGCTTGGGAAATATGAAGAATCCCTTCCCTATTTTCAGACCTTTCTGGATAGCGCAAATTACATTACAAAAGAAGACAAGTACCAGGCAGGGTATGCTTTTTACAAAGCAGGGCAGTATGATAACGCCATTGATCTTTTTCGCTCAATCTCCAGTACAGACAGTAAATTGGGACAAAATGCCGCGTATTACCTTGCCGATTGTTACATAAGAAGCGATGATAAGCAGAATGCCCGGCTTGCTTTTCAGTCGGCCTCACGAATGGAGTATGATCAGTCGATACAGCAGGATGCATTATTCAATTATGCTTTGATAACCTATGAATTAAGTTCTGATCCTTTTAATGAGGCAATCAGAGCCTTTCAGGATTTCATCAGAATGTTCCCTGAATCAAAGAGAATTGATGAAGCATACAGGTTTCTTGTGCAATCGTATTTGAACGCAAGAAATTACAAGTTGGCACTTGAGTCTCTTGAAAAGGCAGATCTGGAATCGGAGGATATGAAGGAAGCATATCAGAAAATTGCTTTCTACCGCGGAGTAGAACAGCTTAATAATCTGGAATACAGTCAGTCTGTTCAACAATTTAATAAATCATTGAAATATGGCAGTTACAATGAGGCATTAAAAGCAAAAGCTCACTATTGGAAGGGTGAGGCCTATTATAGAATGAAATCATACCCGGAAGCAATTCAGAGCTTCACCGATTTCCGGAATTCACCCGTTGCATACACAACCGAAGAATACGACTATCTTGATTACAATGCAGGATATGCCTATTTTCAGTTGTCAAATTACAATAAAGCCATTGAACTATTCAGAACATTCGCTTCGAATACTTCATCAGGGTTGCAGAAAGAAAAAGGAGATGCTCTGAATCGGGTTGGCGATTGTTTTTTTGCTCAATCAAATTATCACTCAGCTTCAGATTATTACAACAGAGCGGCACAAATATCCGGGGCTGATGTTGAGTATGCATTGCTGCAAAAAGGAATCTGTGAAGGATTATCTAACAAAGACATACAAAAAAT
The DNA here is from genome assembly GCA_964416375.1 of uncultured Bacteroidales bacterium. Classification (GTDB taxonomy): domain Bacteria; phylum Bacteroidota; class Bacteroidia; order Bacteroidales; family UBA10428; genus UBA10428. Next base: position 5,313 of record CAYQDZ010000078.1, on the reverse strand, counting down.
AAAGACATTACAGGAACTGACATCAAATTATCCCAATTCCAATTACAGGGACGATGCATTGTTTGAAATTGCACAGAGCTATGTTAAAATGGCCGACGCAAAGCAGGCAATCGATAATCTGGAAAAATTAATTGTCAGTCATTCGAACAGTGTACTGGCTCCCGCAGCTTATGTTCAGCTCGGACTATTATTTTACAATAGCGATAACAACACCTCAGCCATTACATATTATAAACAAGCCATCAATAAATTTCCGGGTTCTGAAGCTGCCAAGGATGCACTTGTAGGTTTAAAGAATATCTATGTTGATATGAACCAGGTAGATGAATATTTTGCATTTGTTCGTGGCATGGGGCAATTGGCCCCGGTGATATCTGCCAATGAGCAGGATTCGTTAAGCTACATTTCAGCAGAGAAGGTTTATATGGCTGGAAATTGCAAAGAGGCAGCCAGGGCATTTGAAAAATATACTCTGCAATATCCTGATGGCAATTATTTGGTAAATGCACATTTCTACAAAGGAGATTGTAACTATCGGGCCAAACAATTCGGTGAGGCTTTAACCTCCTTCAATTACGTGATACAGCAAGCTGACAATTCATTTACGGAACAGGCACTTCTGGGATGTGCACGAATTCAATCGGATAATAAAGAATATGCCAAAGCGATTACGTTTTATTCAAGGCTGGCAGAAAGTTATCCTTCTCCAAGTAACAGAAAGGAAGCCTATGTTGCCATGATGAGAGCACATTACATGTTGAAGAATTACAAGGATGCTATTAAGGTATCAGAGAACGTGGTGATATTGAAAAAATTAGCACCTGAAATCATCCGCGAAGCACGATATATTGCTGCACGTTCATTGCAGGAAACAGGCCGGGATGCTCTGGCTATTGAAGAATACAAAAAGATTTCGAATGAGGTGATGAGCAGCGAAGGGGCCGAAGCAAAGTTCAGGCTTGCCGAGTTGTACATGAAACAAAAACAATATGTTCCGGCTGAAAAAGAAATCCTTGATTTCAGTGAAAAAACTTCACCCCATGAATATTGGATTGCCCGCAGCTTCATCCTTTGGGCAGATATTTTTTCAAATAAAAGAGATTATTTTCAGGCCATTCAGACTTTGCAAAGCATTATTGACTATTATGCAACAACAGACGATGGAATATTAGCCATGGCAAGGACAAAAAAAGCAGACATTGAGAAATTACAATCGGCTGATGAACAACCTGTTGAAATCCAGGATGTGGAAGTAAACATTGAATAATTATGAAAGTGCAAGAACACAGAATAAAGAACAGGATGAATTGTACTCTACTTATATTTATGGTACTTTTAGTTCCAGGTTTGCTGCTGAATGCTCAAAACATTGATAAGGAAGTATATGTAGTATCCACCTATAAACCTTCAGTAGCAGATGCTGATAAAATAAGTATCTTACCAACCATAGCAGATACGATAACGCTGAGTACAAGCATTGATTATACTGTGCTGCCATCCAGGATCCAATCTGATTTTTCTCCACGTCCTATTAAATCGGCAAAAATGGTGGGCTCATCTCTCGATAAGTTATACAATAGTTATCTCAGACTGGGCATAGGAAATTATTGGACTCCATTGGCAGAATTCAACATCCACAGTTTACGATCAAAGGAATATGCTGTGGGAGCTTATGTATTTCATAAATCCTCCTATACAAGCCTTAAACTTGATAATGAAGCAAAGGTACCGGCAGGGTATGGTAAGAATGACCTCAGCATTTATGGCAAAAAATTTTATAAGAATGTCAACCTTACAGCTGATGTTGGTGCTAACACATACAGGGTAAGACATTATGGTTACAATGTGAACAACTATCCTTCTGATTCACTGCCCGACCTGGAAACAAAAGATATCAAACAGTCATTTCTCAATCTGTATGCGCAGACAAGCGTTTATTCAACAAAAGCAGATTCTAATTCTTTTCAGTATCTGCTGGCTCTCCGGGGTAATTATTTTCAGGATCATTTCTCAAACAAGGAGCCGGGGGTTGATTTTTCAGTGGCTTTGAAATACCCTGTAAAATCCTTTGGTATTGGTATTGATGGGAACATAAACCACTATACCTATACGGCAGATACTTCCGCGGTGCAAAAGATGACTCTGTTTGAAATACGGCCACTGGTAACAAAGCAAAGTGAGGAATGGAAAATTGAACTGGGAGGAAGATTATTTCACGACGTATTTGCCGATGAAAATCAAAGCTATATTTTTCCTGAAGCCAGTATGCGATTTCAGGTAATTCATAAAGCGCTATTCATATTTTTTGGTGTAACAGGGTATGTTGAAAATAACAACTATAAGAAAATTTCAAATGAAAATCCCTATGTAGTACCAGGGGCCATGCCAGAAAATACCATTCATAGATTTGTTGGATTTGGAGGAGTAGAGGGACATTTGAGCAGAAACTCATCCTATCGTTTAAGTGCCACCTTTGAAGCACGGGAAAATGTCATTTTCTATGTTAACGATACATTAACCCGTCTGGAAAATCAATTTTCAATTGTTTATGATGATGCAGATCTGATAAAATATTATGGAGAAATTCAATGGGCTCCATTCTCTTACTTATCGTTTTTTGTGAAATCCAACGTGTACAATTACAAAATGATAGAGGAGGATAAACCCTGGCACAAACCATCATTTGACCTGCTTTTCAATACAAGGTACAATTTCAAAGAAAAAATTTATGCAGAAGTCGATTTCATAACTTTAGGTAAGCGATTTGCCAAAAATTATGATGTTCCGGATGAGCCAATTCAACTTGAACCCGTTTTTGACCTGAATTTGAAACTTGAATACAAATATTCAAATGTTTTAACAGGATTCGTTCATTTTTACAACCTTCTGGGGCAAGAATACTATGTCTGGAATCAGTATCCTTCGCAGCGTTTGAATGTATTGTTGGGCATTACGTACAAGTTCTAAAAATCGCAAGCATATAAGTGCCTTGGCATGAATGGTTTACAATGTTAATGAATTGTTGATAACAACTTGATTTTAAGTATTTTTAGCTAAAAATCAGACCCCTATTTTTACTATCTTTGTATTGAATTTCTCAGAAGAGATTTTCTCTGATTTGGTATGAGAAAAACAGACAATTATTTCATATAAATTCTACCACTTTTGCTTATTGTTATAATGCAATTTAACAAGCTAAAATAGCATATAGGAGCGATGGGTATTTAACAAAGAGAAAAATGAGCGATAAAGAAAAGAAGTTAGTCCCAAAACAAAATTCAAAATACGAATATTCAGCGGAGAGTATTCAGGTGTTGGAAGGTCTTGAAGCGGTTAGGAAAAGACCTGCTATGTTTATTGGAGATTTATCTACAAAAGGTTTACATCATCTTGTATACGAAGTGATAGATAATTCGATTGACGAAGCCCTGGCAGGTCATTGTGATCATATAGAGGTTACAATAAATGAAGACAATTCTATTCTTGTTAGAGACAATGGACGTGGTATACCAACCGGTATGCACGAGAAAGAAAAAAGATCGGCATTGGAAGTTGTAATGACCGTATTGCATGCCGGAGGAAAATTCGACAAAGATTCTTATAAGGTATCAGGTGGATTACATGGAGTAGGGGTATCTTGTGTTAATGCTCTTTCAGAAAAGCTGAGAGTCAATGTTTACCGGGAAGGAAAAATTTTCACCCAGGAATATGAGAGGGGTAAACCTCTTTTTGATGTTAAGGAAATAGGTAAAACAGATATTACCGGTACCGAGGTTTGGTTCAAACCGGATGTCACGATTTTCAATATTACCGAATATAAATTTGAAATACTTGCTTCACGCCTGAGAGAACTTTCCTATCTGAATAAGGGCATTAAGCTTGAAATAACTGATTTACGTGAATTGGAAGAGAATGGAAACGGAGGACAACATCCAAAAGAAACATTTTGTTCTCAAAGGGGTTTGATTGAATTTGTTGAACTGCTGGATCAGACCCGGGATAGATTAATAGAAAAACCTATTCATGTTGAGACAGAGAAAAATGAAACCCCTGTTGAGATTGCACTTCAATACAATACCTCTTTTGCAGAGAATATTCATTCGTATGTGAATAATATCAATACCATTGAAGGCGGAACTCATCTTGCGGGATTCAGAAGGGGTCTCACCCGCACCTTGAAAGCCTATGCGGATAAATCAGGTATGCTGGCAAAACTTAAATTTGATATTAGCGGAGATGATTTTCGTGAAGGATTAACGGCCATTATTTCTTGTAAGGTTGCTGAACCTCAGTTTGAAGGACAAACAAAAACAAAACTTGGAAACACTGAAGTTATGGGTGCGGTGGATCAGGCAGTAAGCAAGATGCTTGGAAATTATCTTGAAGAGAATCCAAAAGATGCAAAAATAATAGTTCAGAAAGTAATATTGGCAGCAACGGCTCGTCATGCAGCACGTAAGGCCCGTGAACTGGTTCAGAGGAAAAATGTGCTTTCCGGTTCCGGCTTGCCTGGTAAACTGGCCGATTGTTCTAACCGGGATCCTGAAGCATGTGAAGTTTTTCTTGTTGAGGGTGATTCCGCAGGAGGGACTGCCAAGCAGGGAAGAGACAGAAATTTCCAGGCCATCCTTCCTTTACGTGGTAAAATTTTGAATGTCGAGAAAGCCATGCCGCATAAGATTTTCGACAACGAAGAAATTAAGAATATCTATACTGCTCTGGGCGTATCAGTAGGTACTGAAGAAGATACCAAAGCTTTGAATCTTGATCGTCTTCGTTACCATAAAGTAGTCATTATGACTGATGCTGATGTGGATGGGAGTCATATAACAACGCTCATTATGACCTTTTTTTACAGGTATATGGAAGAACTGATAAACAGAGGACACTTATACATTGCCACCCCTCCGCTTTACCTTGTGAAGAAAGGCAAACAACAACAATATGCATGGACTGAAGAGCAAAGAGAAAGAGCAGTACTGGAATACGGCAAAGGAAAAGATGGAAGCGTTCATTTACAGCGATACAAAGGTTTAGGGGAGATGAATGCAGAACAGCTATGGGAAACTACCATGAACCCTGAACAGCGCACCTTAAGGCAGGTAACTATTGAAAGCGCTGCAGAAGCTGATAGGATCTTCTCCATGCTAATGGGCGATGATGTGCCTCCCCGACGTGAATTTATTGAAAAGCATGCTAAATATGCAAAAATTGATGTATAAACACAATACAAAAAGAGGTTGTCTAAAAAGTCCTGTACCCACCACTCACCCCTCTAACTCCCCTAAAGGGGAGAACGCCAGCACTCTGCAT
>CAYQDZ010000077.1:0-12638 GCA_964416375.1 uncultured Bacteroidales bacterium | reverse complement strand
TTTTATCTACCGTCAGGTCTTTCCCGTCAACGCAGTATTTTGCTCTCAGATAATGGTGTTCACAACGATCTCTGATATCCTTAACATAAAGTCGTAATTCTTCATCACTTTTATTCAATACTATCGGACGGTCATTGGTAGCATCCTTCAGACGGCTAACCAGCGTATCGTTATCAAGTTGCAGATAGATCACCTCGCCATAGTTTTCAATCAGATCCATGTTATCACAATGACAGGGAGTTCCACCTCCCAGAGATACTACCAGATTATCCCTTTTAACGACCTCCTTCAGGGCTTCCCATTCTTTCAATCGAAAAAGATCATCTCCAAGCTCGGAATATAAAACAGGAATGGATTTGCCTTCACGTTCTTCTATTACTTCATCAAGGTCCACAAAATTCATCTTAAGGTGTCTTGCCAGTTTTTTCCCAATCGATGTTTTGCCACTGTTTTTGTATCCGATAATAAAATATCTCAAATTCCTTGTATTAATTTCAGCAGGTAAACAATTCAAAAATTTTACAGTTCAAATTTACAAAAGAGGCGGCTCAAAAAGTCTTTGTGCAACTTCGTACTTGCTTTGTGTAGCTTTGTGGTATATTCTTAAATAATTGTTGCACAGAGACACACAAAGAAGACACAAAGCTTCACAAAGAAACAAATCTCATTTAGCACATGTTTTTTCACTTTTTGGACCGCCTCTTTGATTGTATTGATTTAGGAGTTTTTCAACACCCTGAGTTTTTCTGTTATTTTTTTGGTTTCATGGCCTGGTAAGCCACATGTTGCATATAATTGTCGAGGATGATTAAAGCGGTTTGTGCTTCAACAACCGGCCACATTCTTGCAACAATTGTAGGATCGCGCCGGGTAACGGCTGCCATGTCCTTATTCTCAAGACTGACTTTATCAATTGTAAGCTGTGGTTTTGCAATAGTAGGAGTTGGTTTTACAGCAACCCGGGCCACAATATCCTGGCCTGTAGTCAACCCACCTGTAATTCCTCCGGCATTGTTTGACTTGAATACAACTTTCCCATTCTCAATACGCATGGCATCATTGCACTGAGAACCGGTCATCTTTGCTGCCTGCATTCCACAACCAACCTCTACGGCCTTTACTGTTCCTATAGCCATCAACCTTCCCAATTCACCATCCAATTTATTGAATACAGGTTCTCCCATGCCTGCCGGCACTCCTGTCACAACAACTTCAACAATACCCCCTGAAGAATCTCCCTCTTTCATAATCCTGACAATTTCATCGTGCATGGCACCGGCAACATCAGCATCGGGACAGAAAATTGTAGGATTGATCCCGTATTTCTCCCTGATCTCTGCTTCATTGTATACCGGCTTCTTGATTTCAGGTATACGTTTCTCCAGATCAGCGAGAATAGCAGCTTTTTCAAAAAACCGTAAATCTGTTTTATATTTATCCGAGGCAAACATTTCAAGGTAAATAGGATCATAAAGTTTTCTCACTTCACGGTAAGCCGCTGCCTTTTTCTTAATCTTATCCAAAGACATATCCCCCATCCTGATACCTGCAGCTTCTCTTACAAAAGAAACCACCTCAATTCCATGATCTTTTAGTATTCTTTTTGCAATACAACCTGCTGCAACAATGGAAGATGTATACCTTCCACTGAAAAACCCTGCCCCTATGGAATCATCAAACTCCCCGTACTTCTGATAAGAAGCATAGGAAGCATGACCAGGACGTGGTGTACGATTGGTCAACTGATATTGCTCAATGTGTTCAAAATGTCTGTCGACATTGGGAATAAGAATAACCAGGGGAGTCCCGTTGGAGAATCCTTTGTTTTTGAATCCCGGCATGGTATCAGCTGCATTCACTCCACTGAATATGACAGGAACATCTGCTTCCCGACGCGGAGATGTAAGTTCTCCCTGCCCCGGTTTACGAAGCATTAGCTCTACATATATTTCCTCTTCGGTAAAATAATATCCCGGCGGTACCCCCTGAATATTGATTGATAAACCTTCCTGGTAAGAACCACCGGCAACTGTGGTTTTAAATATGGTCCCATACGTACATCCTAACATAGTTCAATGTATTAATATGATTTATTTCATTTTTTTTATTCTGGCTCCGATAGAGATCATGTCTTCGAAATATTTTGGATAGGTTACACTCACTGATTCTGCCGTATCAACAGTTGTTTTGCCTTCCGAGCCAAATCCGGCCAGTGATAAAGCCATCACCATCCTGTGGTCATGGTATCCATGAACTTCTCCTCCTGCCAATACACTCTGCTCAATAGTCAATCCATCTTTAAACTCTTCAATTTTTGCTCCCATCCGCGTCAGTTCTTTTGTTATTGCACTGATGCGGTCACATTCTTTTAACCTGGCCTGTTCCACATTATACAACCTGGTTTTCCCTTTTGCAAAACATCCGACAACGGCCATAGCAGGCAGGGCATCCGGAGTATCATTCATATCAATTTCTATTCCTGTAAGTTCTTTACATCTTACCCTTACTCCTCCTTTTTCATGATGCTGTTCCATTCCCATTTGACGAAGGTATTCAAACACTTTTTTATCTCCCTGATGATCTGAAAAATCAAGGCCCCTGATCAATAGTTCCGATTGGGTAACTGCGGCTGCACAAAGAGCAAATGTAGCCGATGAGAAATCTGCAGGAATTTGCCTTTCAAAAGCTTTGTATTTCTGTTTGCCTTTTATTTTGAACCATTCCAGATCTTTTTGTTCAAATTTTATCTTCTGATTTCTTAACCAGTCCAGGGTAATTTCCACGTATGATTTTTCATGTAAATTTTCAACCAGAATTTCGGTGTCATGTTCAGCCAATGGCGCGGCAAATAGCAAGGCAGTAACAAATTGTGAACTGATGCCATCTACTTTTGTCTTACCCCCAATTATTGGTCCCCTTACTGTAAAAGGACATTTGTCATTTAAGGTTTTAATTTCCGCTCCTAAATTTCGAAGGGCGGAAATGAGAGTTGTCATGGGCCGCTCCCTGATAGAAGTATCGCCATCAAATGTGATATCCTGAGAAGCCAATGCTGCCAATGCGCTAAAAATCCTCAATGATGTTCCCGAATTTGCAACGTCGATAAAGCTTGTCACTTTGTTTATCTTTCCTCCGACACCCTCAATAATCCATGTATTATTAAGCTTTTTCACCCGGGCACCAAATTCTTCTGCTGCCTTACATGCTGCTCGTGTATCAGCCGAATCAAGAGGATTGTGAAGTATAGAACAACCATCAGCCATAGTGGCAATGGCCACAGCACGGATAGTGTGTGACTTGGATGCAGGTATTAGTATTTCCCCGCTCAGCTTTGATTTATCTGCAACAAATTTCAAATTTTCTCATTTAATAGCTGGCAAAAATAATAGGAAGCAAACACATTTACAAAATAATCATCCTGTTCTGATCCAATACAAGATTTAATTTCATACAATAGGACAAAAAAAGAGCTAACAACTATGTTGATTCGAAAATCATTTTTATTAATTTTCATTGGGTGTATTGATCATAAAGGACCATTCATTTACCAGTCAAGAGTCATTTGCTCTCCGTTAATCTCTCCCGGTTTATCAGGGGACTTTTTTTCATCCACATCTTTGGAAGAAGGTTTTTGTTCCTTCTTTTTGGGTTCTGCTTTGTCATCAACTAATTCCGGATCAGGTTCAGATTTATCAAGAGTTTTTAAAACTTCTATATCTTCAGGAGATGGTTTTTGTTCCTGTTTTTTGGTTTTTGCCTTGTTCTCAATCAATTCCGGTTCAGATCCAGATTGATCAGGGATCTTTTTCAGCTTCACTTCTTCAGGAGGTGGTTTTTGTTTCTTCTTTTTGGCTTTTGCCTTGTTTTCAATCAATTCCGGCTCAGTTTCAGGTAGTTTTTCTTTCAAAGGCTTCACTTCTTCATCTTCTGCCTTATGTTCCGGAGTTTCCTGTTCTTCGTTAAATTTAACAGGTTCCAGTTCTTCAATTTTTCTGATCTCGTAATAGGACAATCGTTTGCCTTTGGCTTTAAACCCTTTCACAGAAATGAAAGATTCCACATCCACTTCTTCGTCTTTGCGTTTTTTATTATTCCCTCCAAATAACAACTTAAACCTGGGATAACCCTCGGCGGAAATATGCACAAATTCATACTTTGAGTTTTCAGGAAGATAATTCTGCGGCTTACCGTTAATATCAGCAACAAAGCGTTTGATGTAATGATACTTATCTTGTGTGTCAAAATATACTGCCGAATAGATCCTTTTTTTATCGTGTTTTTCCATTCGACATATTCCCTCTTCAAAATGAAGTGTCAGATCCGGCTTATATATACAGCATGTACCCGATTCATAGAATACGATGATGCGATCGACAGTCTGAAATTCGCCAATATAATTGCCCCTTTCTTCCATATTCAGGCGTTGAACTTCAGGATCGAACCATATTTTTTGTCCTCCAAGTGTGGAACCCATTTTCTCTGTCAACTCAATCCGGTGAACAGCATTCTTTGTGAGGATGTTACCTATGGAACCTTTTCCCTTAATTGCCAGCTGACTGAAATCGTATACAATATGAAGATTTCTTAAGCGTGGCCTGGGTTTCAGAGTGACCTTAATGATTTCAGCTTCTCCGTTCGGATTTACGGTAAAATGAAGCAGGCGGGAACCTTTTTTCCCTTTGGTCAGATCATACTCTTTGTCGCGCGTAAGGCCGGTTATGGAACACCGTTTTGTCATGATGGCTCCGTTTAATCCATCGCGATAAATTATATTATAAATTGTTCGGTTGTCGTTCTTTCTGAATACTGCCACATGCAGAATTCCTTTTCCTGCAAATGTTTTGTCAGCAACCTTTGTAATGTGGTATTTGCCATCATTGAGAATTACCAGTATGTCATCGATGTCAGAACATTCACATACAAATTCTTCTTTTCTTAAGCCTGTCCCGATAAAACCTTCCGCTTTGTTAACATACATCTTCTCATTGGCCACAACCACATGAGTAGCTTCAATTGTATCAAAACTGCGTATTTCGGTTTTTCTTTCCCTGCCCTTGCCATATTTCTTCTTTATCTGCCGGAAATAGTTTATTGTAAAAGGAACGATGTGTGCGATATGGTTTTTCACCTCCTCCATTTCGTCTTCCACAGATTTTATGTGTTCATCGGCTTTGAATGAGCTGAATTTTGAAATTCGTTTGATGGGGATATTTGAAAGCCTTACAAGATCATCATGTGTCACCTCACGTTTCAATTTTTTCACAAAAGGTTTCAGACTTTCATCAATTGCAGTTAAAATCTCCTCTTCTGTCTTACAGGTTTTGATATTCTCGTAAAGTTCATTTTCAATGAATATTTTTTCCAACGAATAAAGATGCCAATCCTCCTCTAGCTCACTTAACCTTATTTCCAGCTCTTTCTTTAAAAGTGCCTGTGTGTTTTGGGTGCATCGGTTAAGAATTTCAGAAATTCTCAGAAAATAGGGTTTGTCATTTTCTATCACACAAGAGTTGGGAGAAATAGAAACTTCACAATCGGTGAATGCATAAAGGGCATCGATCATTTTATCCGGTGAGACACCGGCAGCCAGGTGAATCATGATTTCAACATGCTCAGCCGTGTTGTCATCAATCTTTTTTATTTTGATTTTCCCCTTTTCGTTGGCTTTAATGATCGAGTCTATAAGAATTAATGTGGTTTTTCCGTAAGGAATTTCAGTAATAGAAAGTGTTTTGTTATCCAGTTTATTAATTTTTGCACGAATTTTTACAGCGCCCCCCCTCAAACCATCGTTATACTTAGAAACCTCAACCATCCCTCCTGTCGGAAAGTCCGGGAAAAGTTCAAAATCCCTGTTTTCAAGATACGCTATTGAAGCATCAACAAGCTCGTTGAAGTTGTGAGGAAGTATTTTTGAGGCCAATCCAACCGCAATACCTTCAACACCCTGAGCAAGCAATAAAGGAAACTTCACGGGCAAAGTCAGTGGCTCCTTGTTACGACCGTCGTAAGATAGTTTCCATTGCGTGGTTTTCTGGTTGAACACCACTTCGAGAGCAAATTTTGTAAGCCTGGCCTCAATATAACGTGGAGCAGCAGCCCCATCTCCGGTAGCAATATTGCCCCAGTTTCCCTGGGTGTCAATGAGTAACTCTTTTTGTCCCAACTGCACGAGGGCATCACCAATAGAAACATCACCATGCGGATGGTATTGCATGGTGTTGCCAATAATATTGGCAACTTTGTTATATCGTCCGTCATCCAGACGGCGCATAGCATGAAGAATTCTGCGTTGCACCGGTTTGAGACCGTCATCCACATGTGGTACCGCGCGCTCCAGGATAACATACGAGGCATAATCCAGAAACCAATCCTGGTACATGCCTGATAATTTGGTAACGTGAGTGGATTTTTGATGATCGGCAATCTCAGACTCACCCGATCCCTCTTCTTCTTCAGGCAAATCTTCTATTCTATCGATATCTTCCTTGCTCATTTCTTAACCTAAGACTTTTTATGCTTCTGCCAGATCCTCCTCAACGCGTAAATTTTCTATAATAAAATCCTGCCTTTCAGGAGTGTTTTTGCCCATATAAAATGGCAATAATTCTCCCACAGAGTCGTCTTTCTTCAGTGTTACAGGTTCCAAACGCATGTTCTTGCCGATAAAATGTTTAAACTCATCCGGCGAAATTTCACCCAGACCCTTAAATCGTGTTATTTCAGGATGAACACCGAGTTTGTTTATTGCATTCTTCTTTTCTGCATCGCTGTAACAATATATTGTTCGTTGTTTATTTCTAACACGGAACAATGGAGTTTGCAGAATATAAACATGTCCCCTGCGAACCATTTCCGGAAAGAACTGAAGAAAAAAGGTCAACAACAACAATCGGATATGCATGCCATCCACATCAGCATCAGTAGCAATGACGACATTATGATAACGAAGATTATCAATGTCTTCCTCAATGTTCAGCGCCGCCTGAAGCAAATTAAATTCTTCGTTTTCGTAAACGATCTTTTTCGTGAGCCCAAAAGAGTTTAATGGCTTGCCTTTCAGACTGAAAACTGCTTGTGTGCTGACGTCGCGAGATTTTGTAATGGATCCGCTTGCCGAATCTCCTTCCGTAATGAATATTGTGGTTTCGAGTTTGCGTTCATCGTTTGAGTTCAAATGAATTTTACAATCCCTGAGTTTCTTGTTATGCAGGCTTACTTTTTTTGCCCGCTCACGCGCAAGTTTCTGGATTCCTGAGATTGCCTTTCTCTCCTTCTCCGAATCAATGATTTTTCTGTGGATGATATCCGCTACATCGGTGTGCTTATGCAAATAATCATCCAGATGTTTTTTTACAAAATCATTGATGTATCGGGATACGGAAGGGCCTTTTGGCCCTATGTCTTTTGATCCCAGTTTCGTTTTTGTCTGAGATTCGAAGACAGGATCTTCCACCTTGATACTTATAGCTGCGATGATGGATGCTCTTATATCCGAAGAATCAAAATTCTTATTATAAAACTCCCTTATCATTTTCACATAGGCCTCACGAAAGGCTTGTAAATGGGTCCCTCCCTGGGTGGTATTCTGGCCGTTTACGAATGCATAATAGGTTTCTCCATATTGACTGCCGTGCGTCATGGCAACTTCCAGGTCACCATTCTTTAAATACATGATCGGATAGAGTCCTTCAGAACTCATATTCTCTTCCAGCAAATCAATCAAGCCATTTTTGGAAACAAACTTCTGACCATTCAGATTGATAATAAGACCTGCATTTAAGTAGGTATAATTTCGTACAAGCGCCTCAATATAATCTTCAATGAATCTGTAATTTCCGAACAGTTTTCCATCAGGGACAAACTGAACCAGGGTTCCGTTCTTCTCTCCGGTTTTTTCTTCACCTGCTTCATTTACCAGGTTTCCTTCAGAAAAATACACTGCTTTAACCATGCCATCGCGGTATGCCTTAATATCAAACCGGGCAGATAATGCATTTACTGCTTTAATACCTACCCCATTTAAACCTACTGACTTTTTAAACACTTTGGAATCATACTTGGCACCGGTATTCATTTTAGAAACTACATCCTTCAGTTTACCCAAAGGGATACCACGTCCAAAATCACGTACACTTACGTTGTTTTCATTGATAATGATCTCAATCTCCTTTCCAAATCCCATCATATACTCATCGACAGAATTGTCCAACACTTCTTTCAATAGTATATAAATACCATCGTCTTTCGATGAACCATCTCCCAGTTTCCCGATATACATTCCGGGCCTCCGGCGAATATGTTCTCTCCAGTCTAATGTGCGAATCGTATCTTCCGAATAGTCTGCTACCGACATAATCATTGGCTTTGCGACAAATATATAGAATTAGAATGTGCTTGGTTAAATTGTTTATTAACCCTTAATTAACAGAAAAGGCTGTTGATATGTTAGTAAATGAGTTAGGGTGTGGAAAAAAAATAAGGCAGGAATCGAATGTTCCTGCCTATGGGTGTCAATCAATCAATAACTTAAAATTAGCTTGCCTAATGTACAACAAATTATTAAGAACTCCAAGAGTTTTATAATTAAGGCCTTATGTTATCAGAATTGAGCAACAACAGGAATTCATTATAAGCCTGCAGGAAAACAAAAGTCTGTGATGTATCGTGAATGTGCGTGAATCAGTGAGATAACCATTTCAGAACTTCTTCCTGTGAAGGATTTTTCAATCCCAGTTTATTCTTCTTATTAAAACCACACAGTTCCTGGTGAAATTTTGTATGTTTTTCAACCTTTTTCAATGAATCGAGAGTTTTGTAGCCCAATTGCAGTATTGCCTGCACCCATTCTTCGGGAATGCCGATTTCAAGAAATGCTTCCTTACTATCTGTTTTTTCTTTTTTCTCGGGCCTCATTTGGGGAAAGAATAAAACATCCTGTATGCTTGACTGGTTGGTCATAATCATGGTTAATCTGTCCATGCCCATTCCCATTCCTGAGGTTGGTGGCATACCATATTCCAATGCCCTGACAAAATCATAATCAATGTACATGGCTTCGTCATCGCCTTTCTCAGATAATGTGAGTTGCTCCTGGAAACGTTCCAGCTGATCTATGGGATCATTCAATTCGGAATAGGCATTGCAAATCTCTTTCCCATCGACAATCAATTCAAAACGTTCAGTTAACTCAGGATTGGATCGATGCTTTTTGCATAATGGCGACATTTCAACAGGATAGTTGGTAATAAATGTTGGCTGTATCAAATGATGCTCTACTTTTTCACTGAAAATTTCATCAATGATCTTTCCTTTTCCCATGGTTTCATTTACCTCTATCTTTAACTCTTTGCATATTCTTCTTAATTGATCTTCACTCATTCCGGCAATATCGACTCCTGCATATTCCTTAATGGAACCTATCATCGTCAATCGCTTGAAAGGCCTCTTGAAATCAAGTATTTTATCGCCCAGAGGCAGCTTCGTTTTTCCATACAGATCCAGAGCTACTTTTTCTATGATGTCTTCCGTAAAATCCATCATCCAGTTATAATCTTTGTATGCCACATAGATTTCCATAACCGTAAATTCAGGATTGTGAGAACGATCCATTCCTTCATTACGAAAATCCCTGGAAAACTCATACACTCCATCAAACCCTCCTACAATAAGTCGCTTTAAATACAACTCATTGGCGATTCTCAGATACAGTGGAATATCGAGGGTATTATGGTGTGTCTTAAAAGGTCTGGCAGCAGCGCCACCAGGAATAGCCTGTAAAATAGGAGTCTCAACCTCCAGATAACCTCTTGAATTAAACAATTGTCTCATAGAATCATTGATTCTTGAGCGTTTAATAAAAATATCACGAACCTTTGGGTTCACCACTAAATCAACATATCGTTGTCTGTACCTGAACTCAGGGTCCGTGACAGCATCGTATATTTTGCCATCCTTTTCTTTCACAATGGGAAGCGGTTTGAGCGATTTTGCCAGCAATGTCAATTCTTTCACATGAATCGATATTTCACCCATCTGGGTCATGAAAACAAAGCCCTTCACACCAATGAAATCGCCGATATCAAGAAGTCTTTTAAAAACCGTATTATAAAGTGTTTTATCTTCATCAACACAGACATCATCGCGGGTAATATACAACTGAATCCTACCGCTCTCATCCTGCAATTCAGCAAAAGAAGCTTTTCCCATAATCCGCTTACTCATCAGTCGACCTGCAATGGATACATCCTGATAATTATTCTTTTCTTTCTTAAAATTTACCCTTATCTCTTCTGAGGTAACGTTAACAGGATATTCTTCAGCAGGAAATGGTTCTATCCCCAATTCTCTGATTTCTTCCAATGCTTTTCTTCTGTATTGTTCCTGTTCGCTTAAATCTAACTGGCGCATTGATTTCTAATTAAAATTTTTGCAAAGATAAAAAATACTGGCTTGCGAAAACCTTGATATGTAAGATGATTATGAACTAGACTAACTCCGTAATGAATTTTTAATGAAGCATGTCCCGATTGTTACGAATGAAATAAATAACGAAATCCTGATCAGTACATGGTATGAATTATATCATGATAAAGTTTTTTCGATGCATTCGTAAATTGAGTAATTTGCGGAAGATTTTTTAAAAACAAAATATGGAAAACGGAAAATGCAACAATTGTGATTCCGATCAGGTGTATAGATCCTTAAATGGTATTATAAGCGGGAACAAACTTGTTTTTGTCAGACACTTAAGCCGGATTACTTCCCGGTCAGATAAGATGACATATATTTGTACAAATTGTGGGTATTATAAAAATTATATTGTTGATAAAGAAATTCTGCAAAAAATAACAGGGAAGTGGGAAAAGGTATGATCCGCTGAGTAAATGACCAGTTCATGATGCATTCAGATGAAAGTGTTCAAAAGAAAAGCAGTGATATACTTCTTTCAATCGTACTGATCCTTCACAAATAGAAAAAATTACAAGGCAAAAAACTAACTTTGCTCCCCAAAGTGTAAAGCTGATGAAGGTAAAAGAAGAACGCGAAAGATTGCCGCACTGGATGAAAGTGCCCATGCCGCATGGAAAAGAGTATTCGAAAGTAAAAAACATAATCTTACAAAAAAAGCTAAATACCATTTGTGTTAGCGGCAATTGTCCGAACAAAGGCGAATGCTGGAGTGCAGGTACAGCAACATTTATGATCCTGGGAGAAAAATGCACGCGGAACTGCAAATTTTGCCAGGTCGCTACCATGAAACCTGATTCGGTTGACTGGGAAGAACCTTTGCGGCTGGCCGAAACAATAAAAATCCTGAAATTAAAACATGCCGTTATTACCTCGGTAGCCCGCGATGAACTACCCGATGGCGGAGCACAATTCTGGGCAACCACAATCCGTACCATCAAAGACCTGAATCCGGAAGTAACAATGGAAGTATTGATCCCTGACTTTCGAAGAGGAACCCGGGCTCTGGATCTTGTTATCCAGGAAAAACCCGAAGTTATTTCGCACAATATTGAAACAGTAAAAAGACTGACTCCTGCCATACGATCTATGTCGCGCTATGGACACAGTCTTGAGTTGCTGCACTATGTTGCCGGGTCGGGCATCATAGCCAAATCCGGATTAATGCTGGGGCTGGGAGAAACCGAGGAAGAAATCCTGGAAGCCATGGATGATGTAATCAAAAATGGGGTTAAAGTATTTACTATCGGACAGTATCTGCAACCTTCCCAAGAACATTATAAAGTAAGAGAATACATTCATCCTGAAGTTTTTAAGAGACTGAAAAAATTAGGTTTGGAAAAAGGATTTCACTACGTGGAAAGCGGACCTCAGGTCAGATCCTCCTATCATGCTGAACAACATATCAATGCCTGAGTTATATGTCATACCGGATAGAATTAATAGACCTGGGGCTCAAAGAATACAAAGAAGCATGGGATTTTCAGGAAAAGACTCATTCCATAGTGCAGGAACGCAAAAACAGTAAGCCGTCAGAAAACTATGCCGGTAGCCTGATATTCTGTGAACATCCCCATGTGTATACCCTGGGAAAGAGCGGAGAGGCAAATAACCTCCTGATCAATGAAGACTTCTTAGCCAAGATACAGGCGAGCTTTTACAAAAGCAACAGAGGGGGCGATATTACCTATCACGGACCGGGTCAGATTGTAGGTTATCCGATATTTGATCTGGAGAAAATGAAACTGGGTGTTAAAGAATATATACATAAGATTGAAGAAGCAATTATTTTGACCCTGACAGATTTTGCAATAAAATCCGGAAGACTTGAAGGAGCTACAGGAGTCTGGCTGAATGTCAGGATGGCCGGTGAACGAAAAATTTGTGCGATTGGAGTTAAGGTGAGCAAAGCCATAACGATGCATGGATTTGCTTTGAACGTGAATACCGATCTGAATTATTTTTCGCACATAAATCCATGTGGATTTCATGATAAAGGCATCACTTCAATGCAAAAAGAACTGGGTGAAGAAATAAACCTTGATAAAGTAAAAAACATACTTAAAAAAAAGGTGCTTGATGTATTTTCTTTGGAAATCACAAAAAACAATTCTTACCTGCATTATTCATAAAAATGAATGAATTTTAATTATTTATTTGTGATACAG
>CAYQDZ010000076.1:0-12688 GCA_964416375.1 uncultured Bacteroidales bacterium | reverse complement strand
AAAAGCAATTGGATATTTGCAGTTTGTGCATGTTAAAGATTTCCAACTCGCAATCGGAAAGGTAGTATTCGGGCATTCTCATGATCTTTTCAAAGATCTCACTTCCTTTGTCATCATAAAAATATTTTTACGGAAGAAATTTCGGGTTGGCCGATAAACCATTAAAAACATCTTTTTCGAGCTGTGTCAGTGTTTCCGTGTTATGCATAATGATGAGAAGGAATTAGTTTTTCAGATCCATAACCATAACAATACCCCAGGGCTATAGTATTGACAGAAAAATTGTCTTTTTGTTCAAACTAATATACAAATTACAATTTCTGCAATAAAAAACCAACTCAACAAAATATTGCAAAGTACTCAGTTTATATGGCAAAGTATTTCTATGAAAATACCACGGATATGAAATGAGTTGAATCGGAAATTGCGTTAGAATCAATTGCCTCCTTTGATTTCGTTGAACCAGAGAAAGGTTTGAATTCCCCAGGGAAGAACTCCTGATGAATGATTATCGCCTTCAAATTCAATGAGTTGTACGGATGCATTCAATGCCGGATCAGAAAAATCAGAATACATATTGCGTGATTCATTGGGAGATACATTCAGGTCTTCAGTACCGTGGTAAAAACGAATGAACGAACTGGCCGGCCATGCCTCAACAGAATTATTCACCAGATCAGATCTTAGCTCCTCATATTCCGGACCATCAGAAAAATTCTCAACGAGACCGGGCAATAAAAATTTAGCTATAGAGTCGTTCAGTTGCGAATTGATATAGGTATTGTTATAAATGCCTGTAAAAAGATCAGGTATTCTTGAAAGGTATGGCTCCTGAAAGAATATGTTCATTGGTCCATCAAGGGATCCGTATTGTTGATGCGAATAAACATAGTAGGGCAGGTAAAGGGGTGAGGGAAAGGTCTCCTGTTGCAGTATGTAACCGGTGACGTCTATCAGATCATATGCCCCGGCACCACAAGATGTTGCTTTCACTTCTAACTCAGCAGCATGTTTTTTTTCAATTTCCTCAAGAGTAACCAGGGTGGCCCAGCCTCCCTGCGAATACCCCATGAGAAAATACTCTTCATTGTAGTTAGCTGTAGAAGAATAATGATCGATGAATTCCCGCGCAGCATAGATCATATCCACTACAGCGGAGCTGGTAACAGATTTCACATAGTAGGGATGCAATATATCCTGTGATGCGTCAAAGCCAATATAATCGGGTATAAGGATGATGTACCCGTTACCGGCCAGACTCTGTAGCAACATGAACATCGGATTGACCAGGTTCATACTTGGTGCAAGGACATGAGAAGTATTGGTTCCATTCTGAAAACTTAAGATCGGAAAACTTTCAGATGCAACCGGCAGGCATACAAGTCCTGAGGCTGTTATTTCTTCTTCTTTGTACATGGTACTGTATGTGATTTTATATACTTCAACATCGTAATTTGTGTTGTCAATTAAATTCTGAGCTTCGGGCTGGTCAGCAGCTATTTCATTGAGAATAGTGAGAATGAAAGAGATTTCCAGAGTATTCTTCTTTTCGAATTGAATAAGGTAGGTGTGATCATTTTCATCATCCTTATCTTTAGTACAGGATACCGGAAAGAGAACAAAAACCAACAGCAGCAGCAGGGTATTGTTAAGTAATGATTTGTATTGTATTTTCATTATTTGATTTTTTCTGTGTGAATTTCTTTATTCAGAATTACTATAAGGAAAGATAGTCCTAAATATTCATTGTTTTAAAACATTTCCGGTATATCATCTCATTTTTGTCCTTGTCTGATGAGTTGTCCTGAATCAGGTCTCTGCATTCTGCATACTCTTCACCTCAGGCAGTGCGCTACATATTCTGTCTCGGGTGAGAGTGATTAAATCACCCATATTTTTCTCATTAAAATTACCAATATCAATTGGCTTATGTATAATCATTTTTACTTTCCCAGGGATTATTCTCATCGTATTGTTTGGTAACACCTTCCTGGTATTGACCAGGCTTATTGGCAAGATTGGTAAGTTAAGCTCAAGTGCAAGCTTAAATGCACCTCTTTTAAAGGGTAGGGGAACGCCTGTATTGCTTCGTGTACCTTCGGGAAATATGACCACAGAAGTCCCATTCACCAATTTTTTTTTGGCTATGGCAAGGCTTTCAAATGCAGCTCTTTTGTGCGAACGGTCAAGGAAAATATGTCCGACTTTAGCACTTCCAAAACCAATACCCGGAATTTTTCTCAATTCTTTTTTCATCACCCACTTAAAATCAATACCCATCCATCCGTAAACCAAAAGTATATCAAGTGCACTCTGGTGATTGGAAACGATTACATAGGAAGTGCCGGGAGTAACCTTTTCCCGTCCTTCAACACGAACCAGCATAGGGATGGTGAATGCATTTAAACGCGCCCATATTACTCCTCCATAATAGCCCCCTACGCGCTCATTTACAAGGCTTGATAATATCACAGCCAGCACTCCGAAAAAAAAAGTATTGATAAAAAAGAAAGGGAAATAAAATAAGCATTTGTATGGCTGGTACAGCAAAACCAATAGTTTTCGGAAAAATCCCATAAGTGTTCTTTGTTTAGGATGGGGCAAATATAAAACTTCTTCTTTTGTTTTGGATACAATTTTTATTCAGCAAATGGAGTGAGTATACATTAGATTTCATTATTTTTTTCATGGAATGGAAAGAAAAATTCAGGTTTCATCTCCGAACTACAGGCAAGTCAATTATCTTTGACCCATTAAAATATTTGTCATGAATAGTATGAATCGCTTGAATCAGAACAACAAATTAAGAAAGATCAATGAAATTGCACAGGAACTTGGTCTGGATACCGAAAACATTATACCACACGGGCATTATATTGCTAAAATACCTATCCAACACCTCAAAGACAGAAAATCAGAACCTGACGGAAATCTTATTTTGGTAACAGCAATGACACCAACTCCCCAGGGAGAGGGAAAAACAACTACGACAATCGGCCTGGGTGATGCATTGAAAGATCTTGGCAACAAAACTACAATATGCCTCAGAGAACCCTCCCTGGGTCCCTACTTTGGCATCAAAGGGGGTGGAACAGGAGCCGGCAAAGCTCAGATTATGCCTGCTGAAGATATTAACCTGCATTTTGTAGGGGATATGTATTCAGTGAGTAAATCAAATAATTTGCTCTCTGCATTGATTGATAATCATTTACAACATGGTAACGAACTTGGCATTGATCCCAGGAGAATCATATGGCGACGGGTAATCGATTTAAACGACCGGGCATTACGCGAGATTTTTATTGGTTTGGGCGGAGTAAAACATGGAGTACCCAGACAGGATGGATTTAATATTACTCCCGCATCAGAAGTGATGGCTATGTTATGTCTGGCAGAAGATTTTAAAGACCTTGGTGATAGACTGGCGCGCACTGTAATTGGTTTCACCTACAAAGGTGAGCCTGTAAAAGTAGAGCACATCGGAGCCAAGGGAGCCATGCAAATACTATTACGAGACACGATACATCCTAACCTGGTGCAAACCATGGAAGGAACTCCGGCCTTTGTGCACTGCGGACCCTTTGCGAATATCGCACAGGGCACCAATAGTGCTATTGCAACACGCATGGCACTAAAACTTTCAGATTATGTTGTAACAGAAGCCGGATTTGCAACTGACCTGGGTGCCGAAAAATTCTTTCACATCAAATGCAGGAATGCAGGATTGAATCCTAATGCGGTTGTCATAGTGGCAACAGCAAAAGCAGTGCATTATCATGGTGGTAATAATGAGAAAGGCGGATTGGGTAATTTATTAAAGCATGTCGAAAACATTCGTATGTTTGATATCGAACCTGTTGTGGCACTGAATAAATTTGCCGGCGATAAAGAAGAAGACCTGCAGGCAATTGTTAAATTTTGCGAGAAACAGGGAGTCAGGGCTGTTGTTGCTAATCATTTTGAGTTTGGCGGCAAAGGGGCACTTGATTTGGCGAAAGCTGTTATGGAAAGCATTCATGATAACAAAGACAAGAAGCTCAAATTCCTTTACCCGCTGGATATGCCTATTAAAGAAAAGATAGAAGTGCTGGCACAAAAAATATATGGAGCGGATGGAGTTGACTTTGACAGAAGAGCAGAGACCGATATAGATCTTATTACAAATAACGGATATGGAAATTTACCCGTTTGTGTTGCTAAAACACCAAAATCTCTGTCAGATAATCCAAAACTACTGGGAAGACCAAAAAATTTCAGAATCACTGTAAACGAGGTACGGATATCGGCAGGTGCCGGTTTTGTGGTTGTTATTTGCGGAAACATCATGACCATGCCCGGATTACCCAAAATGCCTGCTGCTTTGAGAATAAAAGTCTCTCCTGATGGAAGAGCCACCGGCTTATCCTAGGAAACTATTTTTTACAGGAACATACTTGCAGCATTTGACAGGTCTCATCCTAAATTTCTTAATAGTTAATAATATCATAATAACTTTTAAGTCTTTAATGGGCGGGTTAGCTGGCATATTTAATATCTTTTCGGTAGCAAAAATAGTAATAGGATTCTTATGTTGAATATTCCGGTTATCACAGTAAATGAAAAATCACTCGCATTGGCTTTTGAGAAAGCTTTGGTTGGATTGTATGAAAAGGGAATGCGTTTTAAAACACAGTATGACAAGGAAGGAGATCCTTTAAGTATTGATTGTACCCTGAATTTGACCATAGAAGAACCGGAAACTGAGCCTATGATTCATATGGCATTCCCGGGTGGAATTGAAGAATTGAAAGAATATGTTCTTGAACTTGAAGGCTTTAAGGATCACTGGGTGAAAAACATGAATGATCCTTTAGACACACGATGGGAATATACTTACCATGGCAGGCTGGAGAAATATGGAATATGGATGGAAGGATCTGATAAGGGATCAGTTGAATGCGGGTCTTTTAAAATTAATCAGATTGAATCTGTTATCGATAAGCTTACAAAGCAACCTTTTACCAGACAGGCACAAATGATCACATGGATGCCAAATCTGGACTCTGATTGTTATGATCCTCCCTGTCTTCAATCTCTTTGGTACAGAATGCCTGAAGATGAAGATGGCGTTTACTGGTTGAATTGCAACATCAGGTTTAGAAGCAACGATGCCTGGGGTGCCAGTTTCATGAATATGTTCGGCTTTATTCAGTTCAATAAAGAAATCATTGCAGCAGAAGTGGCTAAACGGACCGGTAAAACAGTAAAAATAGGGCGGTTAAATTGGCAAGCCGATTCATACCATATTTACGGAAAAGATATCCAACTGGCAAAGGAAATGTTATTTGACAGAATAAAGGATTTGAGTTTGGAAGAAAGAACCTACAATTTTGGCGATGAATTTATCAGGGAAATGTACCATAGCGCCGAACCAAGGATTTTAGAAAAGATAAAAGACTATGATTTGAACCATTAACCAGAATTTTTGTTCTAATTCAAAGAATAACAACCTATCTGTTATTTAAACCCTCAACTATTGTCTAACTTTGTTATTCTATGAAAAATCTGGCAATTCTTTTGTTGTTGTTATCTACCAGTGTTTATGGACAAAAATGCAAGTACATAGCAAACAAAATCAGCGGAATGGATGGAACACATCTGGTAATTACTGAACCTCTTTTTCTATCAACCAATTTTGGCAAAGGATCTGTAAAAGTCTGGTCTACAATCTATGGCGATACTTCGCTGGTTGTTGCATTTGTATTAAAATCAAAAAAAGAATTAATTTTGACCAGGGCTGATAGCATTCTGATACATATCGAAACAGGTGAAGTCATTGTGCTTGAATTGATGCAGGATCCGGTTATAAAACAGGACGGAAGCAGCAAATCGTTAACAGCCTTAACACGTATTGATAAACCTGATATTGAGAAATTTCAAAATTATGCAGTAAACAAAATTACGCTTGATTCCGGAGATACTAAAATTGAAGGAACTCCCAAAAAGAAGAAACAACCATTAGCAATTCAGAGAGCGATAAATTGTGTACTTGAGTATCTGAAGGAAACAAAATAAATAATATCATACCAGAGGGTTACTTTTCCTGTATTATAGGAATTAATGATTGCGTTTAATGATAAAAGTTACGTCCAACCAAAACAATTAATTGGAATTTACAGTACGCATCAGGCACAACTTTTTAGTTGTGCCTTTTTTTGTGTATGACCATGAAAACAAACCAACGAATCCATTAGCGAACGGCAATATATTTAATTTAAAACAAATGCCTTCGCTTATGTGTTTACCTAATATATGCTCTAAAATATACTTGTAGATGTCAATTTATTGTGATAAGTAGTACCCATCCTATATGAAACACTGCATTGAGAATAGTTGTCTGTATATGCTTTTATGCTATTGATATGGATGATGTCATAGTTAAAAATTTTTTATTTGAATAATATTTAGATATTTGTCCTAGAAATTTTTGTATTTATGATCGCGAAACAATCATGTTCTTCAAAATGGCTTGTCATTGTAAATCCAAATGCAGGCAGAGGCAGGGGACTAAAAGATTGGAGGTTGATCGTCTCACTCATTCAGAGTTTTAATATTCCGATTCATGCTGAGTTTACAAACGCCAGGAAACATGCCATTGACCTGACTTCTCATGGAATAAAAAACGGATTCAGGAACATCATTGCTGTAGGAGGAGATGGCACCATGAACGAGGTAGTAAATGGCTGCTTTAAGCAAAAAGTGTGTTCAACAAAATCCTTAACCATTGGAATGATTTCGGTTGGAACGGGTAATGACTGGGGGAGAATGTTTAGTATTCCGACAGCCTATGAAGAAGCGATAAAAATCATTAAACAAAAGAATGTTCTGTTACAGGACACCGGAGTGGTACAATATCACCTGGGTGAAAAGAAAGAAAAGAGATACTTTATCAACATCGCAGGATTGGGATTTGATGCTATGGTTGTCAGAAGAACAAATAGTCAGAAAGATAAAGGCAAGGGGGGGAAGACCCTGTATTTCTGGAATTTGCTCAGGAGCTTAATGACTTACAAACACACCCCAACAAATATTGTTATTGACGGGAAAAAATACAACAACAAACTATTTACCATGAGTCTGGGTATAGGAAAATATTCCGGTGGAGGGATGATGCAGACTCCCAATGCCATTCCCGATGACGGACTCTTTGATATTACTGTTATGAACAAAATGAGAAAGGGTGAAATTATCAGAAACCTGAAAAGACTTTATAACGGCACCATACTCGAACACTCAAAAATAGACGGATACACCGGTAAGGATATATTAATCCATGCCGATAAGCTCATTCATGTCGAGGCTGACGGAGAATCATTAGGACACTCGCCGGTTGTATTTAATATCATTCCAAGGAGCATAAACGTTGTATACAACAAATTGCCTGCTTAATTAAATTCTTCAGATTTTTCTTTAAGGCCAGATTTGTCTGCGTGCTTTCAATATCTTTGTGGATACTGTACTAAACGAAGATTATATTATGGAAAATTTTGAGTATTACAATCCGGTGAAAATTTTGTTCGGAAAGGGGAAAATTGAAGAGCTGAACAAGCATATCCCTAAGGAAAAGAAGGTGCTGATCACCTATGGCGGGGGGAGTATAATGAAGCATGGTGTTTACGATCAGGTGGTTAAGGCATTGAACGAATATGAATTCATTGAGTTTGGAGGAATCGAACCCAATCCGCTTCACGAGACCTGCATGAAGGCGGTGGAGCTGGTGAAAAAAGAAAAGGTGGATTTTATTCTTGCGGTGGGTGGTGGCTCCGTTATAGATGCATCAAAATACATTGCTGCTGCCGTATATTTTGAGGGTGATCCCTGGGATATTCTTGCCGGGGAAGCAGAAATAACAAGGGCATTGCCATTGGGTGTTATTCTCACACTTCCTGCTACCGGTACGGAAATGAATGCTAACTCAGTAATTTCAAAGCGTTCCACCGAGGAAAAACTGGCATTTGCCAATAAGAAAGTGATGCCGCAGTTTTCTATTCTCGATCCTGTGATTCCGGCTTCATTACCAAAAAAACAAGTTGCTAATGGCGTTGCAGATTCCTTTGTTCATGTTATTGAGCAATACATGACCTATCCTGCCCATGCTCCTTTGCAGGATCGTATGGCCGAAGCCATATTGAAAACTTTGCTGGAAGAGGGCCCGAAAGTGTATAAAAATCCTGCCGATTACCATGCCATGGCGAATCTGATGTGGTGCTCTACCATGGCACTCAACGGACTCATATCCTGCGGTGTTCCCGGTGACTGGATCATCCACAACATCGGACATGAACTCACAGCCTTCCACGGAATTGACCATGCACGTACCCTGGCTGTTGTGCTGCCTGGTGTATGGAAAGTGTTCAGGGATGAAAAGAAGGAAAAATTGCTGCAATATGCCGAAAGAGTACTGGAGATAACTTCCGGTACCGAAGAGGAAATAATTGATCAGGCCATTAAGAAAACGACAGAATTTTTTGAATCCCTGGATATAGCTACACGCTTAGACAAATACAGTGTGGAAAACAGCACCATAGATAAAATTGTGGATCGATTTGTTTCAAGAGACTGGAAAGAATTAGGTGATCGTGGAATGGGGACACCTGAGAAAGTAAGAGAGATATTGGAGAAGCAGTTATAAAGTATTAGTTTCTGGTTTCTGGTTTCTGGTTTCTGGTTTCTGGCTTTGCCTACCGAAACTTTAGTGAAGGTGTGTTGCTGGTTTGTAAGTGTTGAATCTGGTGAATTGAGAAAGAAATGAGTTGATTATTTGATGAAATGATAAATTGAACCTCATGCCAGGTTTAAAATAAACCTCGTAGATGTTCTACTATTGTAGAAAATGCAATCCCGACATATATTCACTACCTCGTAGAGGTTAAACAATGAAGTGAGTAGTGAGTATTGAGTAGTGAGTAAAGAGCTTAGAAGGGCGAAATCAGAAAAGCAATTCATAATCGTAAACTTTGAGAAACCCTGCCTGGCTGGTCTCCGGCGGCCATAGCCTTTGGCGACGGATCGCAGGCAGGTTTGGGGCTTACTCTGTGTAACTTTGTGTAATAACTCTTTATAATACCATGAATTGCATCCTGTAAACTTTAGCTTACATAAAAATAAAACAAGGGATTGAGAATACTCTCAACCCCTTGCAATACCTATTTTCAGTAGAACACTTACCAATAACGGTTTCCCGGATTTTAAACGTAGATGTAGTGGTTTAGTTGATTATGCTTTGTAAATTCATTTCTTTTATTCTGTAGTCAACGTCTCTGGCAACTTCATCGAACAGGTCGTTATACATTTTATTGGTATATGATCTTCCCAGATAATCTTCTAATAATTGTTTATAAAATGGAGTTTTGCTCAGGTTTGAAGTGGCATATGAATCAAAATTTTTCTTAGAGACCTTTAGGCTTGATTTGGTTAATCCTTTCCTGATGGTATTTATCTCTTCGCTGCTCATGGTTGTCTTTTTCGTTAATACTCAATGATTTTGTTTCTCAATTATGGTATTAATGATACAAACAGGAAATGGTAACCCTTTTTTCAGAAAAATTTTTAGAAATAACAAAAAAAGTCTAAGTAAAATCTACATCTATAATGATTTAAAGAGATGTTTTCTTTATTTTTATTCTAAACTTGGGTTACCTATTTGCCCCTAAATCATTAAGAATAATCGGATGGATTGGAGTTCACTGATTCGTAAGATCAAATCAGGCGACTATTTAGAACTTGAATTGATTTACAAAAAGTACAGAGTAGAGTTTGTAAAATGGATCATGAAATCCTATAAATGCTCCGGTGAAGATGCTAAAGATGTATATCAGCAAACAATTATTACGCTTTATGAGAACATAGTAAATGACAAAATTCAAAATTTTAACAGCAGCATAAAGACGTATTTGTTTGCCATAGGGAAAAACAAATTTTATGCAACCTCAAGAGATAAACAGAGGTTTCATATGGAAATAGATGAGAGCATGAGCATGGTAGCGCAGGAAACGGAAACAAATGAAGAAGAGATACAAAAGCTGAAGGGGATGGAAAAAAGTCTGGGAATTTTGGGTGATCCATGCAGGAAAATACTGGAATTGTATTATTACCATAAAAAAAACATGAAAGAAATTGCAGATGTAGCGGGATTAAAAAATCCTGAAACAGCAAAAAACATGAAATACAAATGCTTAAAAAGATTGCGTACAATTTGTCAAAATGAGGTTGTTTAATCGAAAATACAGGGGGATGAAAAAGGAAAACGCAGATATTATACTGATTGAAAAATACCTGGAAGGACAGTTGTCAAAGAAGGAGATCAAGGAATTTGAAGAGCGTTTGAAGGAAGATCGCTACTTCAGAGTGCTTGTTCATGATATAAAGAAGCTGGTAAAAGGGATTGAATTTTCTGCACGCCAGGAGCTGTTAAATAAGTTGAAGAAAACCGAAAAAAGTCTGCCGGCTATCCCGGAAGGCAGAACACCACGGGTAATCAAACTCAGGAGATTAAAATATGCCGTAGCTGTGGCAGCCACTATTGCACTTTTGGCAGGCAGCATTTACACCATCATCATCTCACGCGATCAATCCCTGAAAGAAGATTACTTTATGGAGTATTATGCTCCCTATCCAAACATCATACATCCTGTACAACGCGCTGAAGAAACTCCGATGACCGATGAGGAGCTGGCGTATTACTACTATGAAAGCGAACAATACGAGAAGGCCCTGGAGTTGTTTCTAAAATTGAATGAAGCAACGGGCGATTCGGAAAGTACTCTTTTTTATCTGGCAAACATTTACATGGCCATTGGGAATTATGAGGAGGCAATTGAAAATTTTACTATCTTGCTTAACGATTCTGTTGTATTTAAAAATCAGACCCGTTGGTATCTGGGTTTGTGTTATCTGGAAGACGGGAATTATCCGAATGCACAGGAACAACTGGAAAAGATAACAGAAACGAAAAATTCATACAACGAGAGGGCAGAGGAGTTATTGAGTAAGATTAAAAATCAGTAGATTAAATAGTTTTCAATTACCAATTCACATAAGTATTAACCTAAATTCAATTTATTATGTCAAAAGTAAAAAGAGACCCAACAGATGTTAATCCTCCTCTTTATTTATCGTTGTCAATGTCGATTGCAGGTGTAGCAGTTATCGTGTATGTGATTTACGTTGTTTTTATCTGCGGCTGTGCCTGCGTCTAAAAAAAAATAGTTTTCTTTTCATAGATTTTCTAAGTAGAAAAGTAGCTAAAACTATCAGGGATATAAATACAATTATTGATTCATAGATCAACAATTGATTCTTTTTTGCTATTCCTGAAGGTTTTATATTGCCATAATTGACAAAGGCTGCCCAGTATCTGGGATGTGCAGTATATTCATCAGCATTTGATAAATAGGCCCTCTTTGCATGCCTGAGGGAGGCATTGACATCATTTGAGATAGAAAGTTGTTTATAAAACTGCTCCATCAGATTTGAAGTGCTCCTGTCATTGGCTTTCCAAAGACTTACAATGAGTGATTTGCATCCGGCATAGGCAAATCCCCAGCCCATGCTTAATAAACCTTCTCCCGGATTGTTTTTGCCGAGTCCGGTTTCGCAAGCGCTTAGTACTGCAAGATTCGCCTCCAGTTTCATAGGAAAAAGATCGTAATTGTATAATTTACCATCTTCCAGGGTATCACCGATGGAATTGAAAATAAGATAGGTATTGTAGTTGTTTAATGAATCGTATGTTCCGTGTATCGCAAGATGAATGGCATCATAAGCAGTACACAATTTTTTAAAATTCGACTCTGTTGCCTCATTACCTGTAAGGTATATTCCGGGAAAGTATTTAGAGATGCCGTTAAGTTCTTTCTTTGATCCTGGAAGGGACACCTGACTGAAAGATCGATTGTTGCTATCAATTAAGGAAGTTTTATCTCCAAAATAGCCAAAGGCCAATATTTTTTTTACTTTACTCTTATTTCCTGTCCGTTGTGTAAAAGAAAGAAAGTTACTGGAAAAGGAATAACCAATTTCATAATTATTTACGAGGTAATCCAGATTCTTGTAACTGTTTACATTTGAGTCAGGCAAGTTTTGAATCAGGGCTTCAAAGGGCAAATTGGATAGAAGTCCATCAGGAACAATAATAATTGAGTTTTCCTGTTTTCCAGGTTTTGCTGTTGAGTCCTCTATTAATGGTGATAGCAAATCTTTGAACAATAAATAGGCACAGTTAACAAAACTTGAATAGTCACTATTAACGGAGGATTGTTTTGAATTACATAGTTTAATGAATGACCGGATTCTTTTTTCAATAGCTTGATTGTTTTTAATTTTATGACACACTTTGTGATTTTTATCAAATCGTATGGCATAAATGGCTTCTTCTCCCCAAAAATATTCAACAACAGTTGAATTAGGAAATTGAGATGTAAGAGACTCAATGTCAGTATTTTCAAACTGAAACTGCATTTGGTAATAGGCAGGGTAGTTCATCTGTATATATTCTTGAAGTCTTTCTGATTCTCTGATTTCAGAAAAGAGAATCATATTTAAGGAATCAGACTCTGCAAAATTCCCCTTCTGCTCAGCTTCAGCTATCAATTGATTCATATATTTAATGCTAATTTTAGTGATTTTGCAAAAAGTTGGAAAGAATATA
>CAYQDZ010000075.1:0-12809 GCA_964416375.1 uncultured Bacteroidales bacterium | reverse complement strand
ACATGGGAAGGTTCCCATCCAAATACCACGGGTTTCACCCATGGTTATTAGATGTATATGCCTTTCAGGCATTCTCCCGTATCCTATTATGAATACTTGTTTTTGATTCAATAGAAGGAACTAATCTTAGCTCGAACTCAGGTTAATTTATTATAGGAAGGAATCTCTTCCAGAAAATCAAAAGCATTTTTAAGCACATTCAATTTGCAGCAATAATGTATCATCCCATTACTGAGCAACAAGTATCTGGCTAAAGCAGAAAGATTATAAGCTGATATCTGATCAAAGGTACCCTGATTGACTGGCACTCCGGGAGCCTTACATTCTATAAGCATCAGTGGTTTTCCATTCCGATCATACACCAATGCATCATATCGCCGAACCAGACGGTTGACCTTTATTCCGGATTCAATGGAGATTAGAGAGGCCGGATATTCTTTTTCTTCAACCAGAAACTTTAACATGTTCTGCCTTACCCATTCCTCCGGTGTAAGCAGAATATTTTTTTTTCTAAACGAATCATAAATCAACAGCTTTTTATCTTCAGATGGCGTAATTTTAAAAGAATATTCAGGAAGGTTTAGCTTTTGCATGCGGTTTCAATGATAATTCGTTAAAGTAACGACAAATTAATAATCTTTTTCTATTTTTAGCCAGATTGAAATTCAATGTATGACTTTTGATAAAATTATAACTGATCTTAAAACAAGAAAGTATTTTCCCATATATCTTCTGATGGGAGAGGAAGCTTATTACATCGATAAAATCAGTAATTATATTGCTGAAAACGTTTTAAAAGAAGAAGAAAAAGCATTTAATCAAACCATCCTGTATGGTAAGGATAATGATGCTGCTGCAGTAATCAATGTTGCAAAGAGGTTTCCTATGATGTCTGAATACCAGGTAGTCATTGTCAGAGAAGCTCAAAATTTAGGGAATATTGATGATCTTATCTACTATGCACCAAAACCTTTAAAGTCAACAATTCTGGTTTTAAACTATAAGTACAAGAAATTTGATAAGCGTAAAAAATTATACAAAGAGATTGAAAAAACAGGTCTTATTTTTGAATCAAAGAAACTGTACGAGGATAAAATCCCGGGGTGGATCAACCAGCATGTAAAAGAAAAGGGTTATCTTATTCAACCTCAGGCGTTGATGTTACTCACTGAGAATTTAGGCAGCGATCTGCTGAAAATTGAAAGGGAACTGGAAAAACTGATTATTACCCTTCCTTCCAATGACAATCAGATTACAACAAAACACATCGAAGAAAATATTGGCATAAGCAAGGATTTTAATACCATTGAACTTCAGAAAGCTTTGGTTGAAAAGGATGCATTGAAAGCCTTCAGAATAATACAATATTTTGGACATAATCAAAAGAATAATCCCATTGCAGTTACTCTGTCTTCCCTATACTTTTTCTTTAACAAAGTATTCTTATATTCTGTAATGAAAGATAAATCACGTCAGAATGTGGCCGGGAAGTTAAAAATCCATCCCTATTTTATTAGTGAATATCAGAAGGCGGCAAAAACTTTTAATCCTGCAAAAACGGCGCAAATTGTTCATCATCTCAGAGAGTATGATTTAAAATCAAAAGGGGCAGGAAATTTATCAGGAACTCCCCACGATTTACTTAAAGAATTAATATATAAGATCCTCAATTAAGCCAGACATATGACTATATTAATAATAGCAATTACAGCTTTGATTTCTATTTTGGCATTTAACAACAGACCATTATTCTTTCGTCTTCAGTTTAATGCTTACCAGATCTATTACAGGAAAGAACTTTACCGGCTTCTGACTCATGGGTTTGTTCATGCCAACTGGTGGCACTTAATTATTAATATGTTTGTTCTCTATTTTTTCGGGGGCTATGTTGAGCAAATTCTAAAAATGCTTGCCAATCAAAATCTGATAAAATATCCCTTGCTTATATATATGATATTGTATTTGTCTGCCATTGTATTTGCCTCAACAATCAGCCTTATACGATTCAAAGATAAACCCTTGTATAATTCGGTTGGGGCCTCGGGAGCGGTTTCAGCAATGGTTTTTTTCAGTATTTTTTTTGAACCCTGGCAGAAGCTTTACCTCTATGGAATAATTGGCATCCCGGGAATTGTCTTTGCCATTTTATACCTTATTTATGCACAATACATGTCGCGCAGGGGAGGTGATAATATAAATCATGATGCACATTTTCTCGGGGCTGTATTTGGATTTATTTTTCCACTTTTTATTGATTTAAGTTTATTTAAATATTTTCTTTCACAACTGGGAGGAATTTTTTAAACCTTTAGGCCTATTTTTTCTATGCATTCAAAATTCATTTGTCATAACGGCCAATTTTTATTAAGCACTGAGAACAGTATACAACACAGCAACAGGGCATTTTGCTATGGTGACGCTTTGTTTGAGACAATACATTGTTTGGGTACAGAGCCGCAGTTTTTTGATCAGCATTGGACGAGGCTATCCTATGGAATGAAGATCCTGAAGATGAATACCGGAGGAAATATTACACAAGAAATTATCCGGGAATACATAGTAAAGCTTCTTAATAAAAATCGAATTTTTAAGGGTGCCAGATTAAGGCTTACTGTGTTTCGCGATCAGGGGGGAATGTATGCTCCCGAAAGGTGTTCGGTTTCGTGGATTCTTGAATCCACTGCACTTGAGAATGAACGATATGAAATCAATACAAAGGGTCTGGTAGTTGATATTTTTGATGAGGTACATAAACCTGTGAACAGCTTGTCAAATCTAAAAACGACCAATGCTTTAATTTATGTTCTGGCCGGTTTTTTCCGCAAAGAAAATAATTTTGATGAATGTTTTGTTCTGAATCAATATGGCCGGATATCCGAATGCGTTAGTTCCAACGTATTCATTGTATTTGAAAATAAGATGATCACACCCCCATTGACAGAAGGGTGTATTGCAGGTACTATGAGGCAGGTAGTTCTTGAAATTGCATCTTCTGAAAAGTACAAGGCAAAAGAACGCGGTATTCTGGAAAAAGATCTGTTGGAAGCTGACGAAATTTTTATTACCAATGCCATACAGGGCATACAATGGATAGGAGCGTATAAAGATCGAAGGTACTTTAACTTCGTAGCCAGGAAACTGATGAATCTGTTGAACGAAGTGGCCTATACAATGTAAAAGTTTTATTTGACTGAATCGGTATAAAAATCCTATTTTCGGAGAACATTATATTTTAGACTGGCTTTTACCCGCTCAACATGCAAAAAATAACTTCAGGATTTTACCTGGCAGGCAATTTTATTTATAAGAAACCTTTACTTTTCTTTTTTCTTCTTGCTGTTTTGGCCTATTGGCCTATATCTTTTTTTCTTTTCAGTGTGCAATATGACATGATTGATGTTGTGCTGCCATGGAGGTATTTTGCAGGAGAGTGCCTTCAAAACAACAGTGTACCTTTATGGAATCCATATCAACAATGTGGCTATCCTATACACGCTGATCTTCAATATTCCCTTTGGTATCCTGAAGTCTATATATTGGGCTTTATTTTCGGTTATACAAATCTTACCCTGCACATACTCTATATCATCTACATTGCGCTTGCTGGTTTTGGCATGTATAAATTGGCAAAAGAGTTAACAATAAATCATCATTATGCCCTGCTTGCAGGGGGAGCATTCATGTTATGTGGCATTTTTGTTGGTCATGCCCAATCTCTTGTTTCCATTCTGGGAGCTACCTGGCTGCCCTGGGTAATTGCATATTATATACGTACGATCAATTCTGATTTCCGATTTTCAAATGTGTTGAAATTGGTGTTGTTTACTTTCCTGATGCTTTCAGGAGGCTACCAGGCAGTGTCTTTCATGTTATTGTATCTGCTTATTGCATTTTTTCTCTATAAGACCATTACGCATATATTGAAGCATAATTATAAGCAGCTGATACAATTACTGCTTTCAAATGTACTCTTTGCATTATTATTATTTATGCTGTGTTTTGGAATGCTCATATCGATATTCTATGTTTTTCCACTGATTGAAAGATTGAGTGGACTATCATATGAATTCTCAAATATATATGCATTTACACCTCAATCTTTCATTTCATTTTTATTTCCTTT
Organism: uncultured Bacteroidales bacterium; assembly: GCA_964416375.1. Taxonomy (GTDB): domain Bacteria; phylum Bacteroidota; class Bacteroidia; order Bacteroidales; family UBA10428; genus UBA10428. The sequence goes on along the minus strand of CAYQDZ010000075.1, from coordinate 8,686 downwards.
TGCAGCCATTACAAATAATGAATTTTTCGGTACTGACATTAGCATGACAAATGGCTTTATCGGAGTTATTATAATCATGGCGGGCACAATAGGAGTATTTCGAAAGAAGTCAGGATTTATGACTATTCTAATCCTATTTGGAGGGGCTTTCTTTCTGGCATCCCTGGGGAAATATACGCCCGTACAAAAATTATTATTTAGCTATGTGCCATTTTTGAATCTTTTCAAATTCCCCTGTTTCTATAGGTATTTTGCAATATTGGCATTCATTGTGTCAGCAGGGTATTTTTTTACTCATCATATTGAGAAAGATAAATTGTACAGAAATAAAACCTTTCTGAGCTTATTGGGGATCACTTTATTTATCTATCTGACAGCTGTCATAATAAGTATTACGAAAATTTCTTTCCAGGATTTCACTTATTTGATTCACCAGAAACATATAATTGACCGTTTCAGGCAGGCTACTATATATGAAAACATTGCTATTCAAGGGATTATTCAATTTACTATACTTAGTGTATTTCTATTCCTGATTTTGTATAAGAGACATTTGAATAAATGGATCATATTCATTTTTGCATTTGTTGAATTGATCATTGCAGTACAATTGAATTTACCTGTCACAGGTTATGGGACTGCAAAACCTTTTGAAATAAGACAAAAGATCAATCGTTTTCCTGAAGGTTTTCCCGTTCCGGATCATATAGAGCTTGAAAAAAACTCGGATGCAAATAATGCTTCGGGTGTGCTCTGGAGAAATCTTGGAAATTTCAATAAACAAGTATCTGCTGATGCTTTTACTTCTTTTCTGTTTTCCGGATGGATGGACCTGATGGATTCATTTCCTTCATTCCGGGATTCAATAATGAACAATGCCATGGTTTATCTTTCTGATGATATTCGTTCACTGGATGAGATTGGAGGTGACAGGTATTCAAAGAAAACCATTTACTTGCCGGATTCAATATGGAGCAGATACTCAAATCAAAGTTATACCAACAATAAGGGAGATACGGTTTTTATAACTTCTTTTCAACCTGACAAAATAATCTGTAAAACATCCTCAAAAAATCCACAATGGCTAAATCTTATCCAGAACGATTATATGGGATGGCAGGCATTTATTGATGGGGAGAAAGCAGATCATTATACATCGAACCTCTCGTTAATTAGCTTACCGGTTCCGGCTGGTGATCATGAAGTAATCTTCTTATTTCAATTGAATATAGTCAGGAAAGCATATATTCTTTCTGTTGTTGCATTTCTTTTGCTGGTCTTGTTAATTTATTATTACCGACTTAAAGAATCAGAAAAATCAGTGTTGATAAGGATGCTCCTCACTTTGTTTATAAGTGGTTTGCTTATTGCACTTTATGTAGCAGAAAATGATCAGAGAAAAAGGAGAGATCTGAAGGCCCAACTGGTAAATGAAAAAATATTTACCCAAATCCAGACTGAATTACCAGATGAGGCATTCAAAATATTGACTTGGGATAATCTGAATGCAAGGAGAAACCGGGATACACTAAAAAATTATTATTGCAGTCAAAATATCAGAATAAATCATGTTGTTGAATTATCAAAGATTCTGTCTGATGAAGAGAATAGCTACCTATACTATGATCGAAGGAATACTTTAGAAAACCCTGTTGTTCTTGGCATGTTAAAGTATTTATACCCGGAATATAATAACTTACTTTCCGACCGAAATTTCACACAAGCATACTTTAGCAAAAATCGGATGGAGAAAAACAAAGACTCAGATCTGTTTGCATTAACTGATAGTAAGGTGAATTGGGGGATCAATGCTGAAATGGATTCTTCCAGATTCCATTCTGTCCCGGTATCGTACTATATTGGATCAGACTGTATGTATGGTCTTAGTCTGACATTATCCGGAAAGGATTTTATAAAGAAAAAAAACAGGATACTTAGCTTTAACGGAAGGATTTACTGGGAAAATCCGGATCGTTCATATTTGGTTATTCATATCATAAGGAATAAACATGCGATATTGTATGATGCCATGGATCTGATGGCATATGAAACATTGAGAAAGAATTGGTATGTTTTCTCGCAAGCCATCTGGTTATCAGATTATATCAGGGATGACGATGAAATAAAAGTTTATATTTGGAATCCTGGTAAAGCGTCCTTTTGGATAGATGAGGCCCAGGTAGAAATCTTTTAATTGTTAATTTTGAGATATGATACTAAGCATTATAGTTCCTTTATATAATGAAGAAGACAATATCCTTGTAGTTCTGGATTTATTGGAGAAAGTAAAATATCCCGCCTTTATTTCGGGTTATGAGGTTATTGTTGTTGACGATTGTTCAAAAGACAGATCGTATGAGAAGGTAAAAAACGCCTATACAAGCAGTAAAACGATCAAATTAATTGCTCAGCAACGTAACCAGGGGAAGGGGGCAGCAGTGAAAAAAGGCTTTCAGGAAGCGAAAGGTGATATTTTGCTTATACAGGATGCAGACCTTGAATTAGACCCTAATGATATTCCGCAACTGCTTTCTGCAATGAACGAACTGAACGTGCAATTCATTAATGGTTCCAGGTATTTACCGGGGCCCGTAAGACCTTTAAGTTCATACAGAAGGTATCTTGCTAACAGATTATTTACCTTTCTTACATCGGTGTTGGTGAATGTGAAACTTACCGATATGGCCTGTGGTTATAAACTCATTGACAGAAAACTTCTTGAACAAATTGTTCTGCGGGAAAAACGATTTGGTTTTGAAGCGGAATTAATATTAAAAGCACTCAGGAACAGGAAAAATAATATTGCTGAAGTACCTGTACGGTATTTTCCAAGAAATGCCGGGGAAGGAAAGAAGTTCAGAAGTTTTGACGGTTTGAAGATCTTGTGGACCATATTGAAATATGGCTGCTTCAGGATGAAATAATTTGTCATTGGTTACGGAATAAAACATGAATATAGATTAAGAAATCATCAATTCATCTCCGGGTTTTCAGGAAAATTTGACCACATTTCGTATTTCTTGCCCATACGTTTTAAGGTATTTGTCCAGAAATGCTTATTCATAGGCATCATCACTTCTTCTGCGGCGATATCACCTACAACCCAGGCATTTTCGGCCAGCTCATCTTCCAACTGATTGAGTGACCATCCGGAATATCCAAGGAAGAAACGGATTTGTCCTTTGCCAATATTTCCCGAAGAGATTAATCTTTCAACAACTTCAAAATCGCCTCCCCAATAGATTTTACCTAAAATCTGAACACTGTTTGGAATGATGTCACCAAGTGTATGAAGATAATGTAATGTATTCGTACTAACAGGACCGCCAAGGGCTACGTCTGCATTTATCTCAGGAAAGTTTTCCACTACTTCATTAATATTCACATCAATGGGTTTATTTAGCACAAAACCTATGGTTCCATTCTCATTATGTTCTGTAATGAGAACAATGGAACGTTTAAAATAATTATCCTGCAAAAAGGGCTCGCTTAATAAAACTTTCCCTTTTTGTGGTTCCTGATTTTTGTCCGGTTCAAAAAAATTATAATTCAATACCATATCAAAATGTATTATGCAAGATTCTGGCTGGCATTGTTTACTAACAATTTACAAAATTAATTCATTTCCATCGGGGAATATCTTTTTTAAAATTATTTTAAAGTTAAATCATTTATCAGGAAACAACTTATAAGAAGTAAATACTATTCTCCTTTTTAGGAAAATTATAGTAAAAATACGTTCTTTGAGTGGCCTGTAAACTTATTTAATTATTGATGAGTAATATAAAAAAACCTTCATTATTTGTTTCGTTACTACCTGTTATTTTCCTGATCGTTTTTCTTACTGCAAATGTTCTGATCTTCCGGGATTCTACTCTTGAAGGATCAAATCAAATCATTCTCCTTCTTGCTGCATCTTTAGCTTCTTTGATTGCTTTTCACCACAAAATCAAATGGAATAAGATCAGCGAATCAATTATAATGAATATTGGCAAGGCAATGCCGGCTATGCTTATTCTGCTTCTCATAGGATCGCTTGCAGGCACATGGCTGATTAGCGGGGTTGTTCCGGCCATGATCTTTTACGGGCTTAAAATCATTCATCCAAAGGTGTTTTTAGTAACGGCAGTGATTGTCAGTGGCCTTGTCTCTCTTGCTACCGGTTCCTCCTGGTCAACCATAGCAACTATTGGAGTGGCCCTGCTGGGTATTGGTAAAGCACTTGATATACATGAAGGCCTTATTGCGGGGGCCATCATCTCCGGTGCATATTTTGGTGATAAAATGTCTCCCTTGTCTGATACCACAAATCTTGCCCCTGCTGTTGCAGGAACAGACCTGTTTACTCATATTCGATACATGGTTATTACCACCGGACCTTCCATAACCCTTGCCGTTCTGATTTTTCTGGTAACAGGATTTATGTATAATTACAACAACAATATATCACATATTGAAGGTGTACTTTCAACCATTGAAAATAATTTTTACATTTCTCCTGTTCTGATGTTGGTGCCGGCAATTTTAATCATCGTCATTGTTAAGAAAGTACCCCCTTTGCCATCCCTTATGATTGGCACTTTATTGGGCGGATTTTTTGCGATTATTTTTCAGCCACAACTTGTGAAAAATATTGCCAGCTATGATGCCGCTTATTTTGTTCAATCATACAAAGCTTTTATGCAGGCAATGTTTGGAGAGGTAAACATTGACACCGGGAATGCTGTGGTAAGTGAACTCTTTTCTACGGGAGGTATGAAAGGGATGCTGAATACAGTCTGGCTGATATTATCGGCCATGGTTTTTGGAGGATCTATGGAAGCTGGAGGATTTCTTTCCCGAATAACAGAAGCCATAATAAGCAGGGTGAAATCAACAGGATCATTGATTATGTCTACTATTATCACATCTATATTCTTCAATGTTACAGCCTCAGATCAGTACATTTCTATCGTAGTGCCCGGACGTATGTATGCTGATATTTATAAAAAAAGAGGTCTGAAACCGGAAGTACTAAGCCGCACACTTGAAGATGGAGGAACACTGACCTCGGTGCTTATTCCCTGGAATACCTGTGGAGCAACTCAATCGAAGGTGCTTGGCGTATCGACATGGACCTATTTACCTTACTGTTTTTTCAATCTTATTAATCCTGTTGTGGCCATAGTGATGGGATACCTGAACTATAAGATTAGAAAAGTTGAGCCGGTTAAAGAATCTGCAGATAAGTAATTTATGGTATTGAAACGGAAACAGGTGGTATTCAAAATAATAGTGCAAAATAAAATACATGATAAAAACTTGGATTACAGTAATCAGGCATGGAGAAACTGAGTGGAATGCAGCCATGCGGCTACAGGGTATCCGGGATAGTGAATTAACCCCGAAAGGTTTAAAACAAATTGAATCAGCAGCCCTTGTATTACGTGACCGGAAATTTGAAGTTTTCCTTTCCAGTGATTTGGGAAGAACAATAAAAACGGCAGAGAGCATTAATGCATTTCATGGTTTGGAGATACAGAAAAACAGGGCTTTACGGGAGAGAAATTTCGGGAAGATGGAAGGCATGACCCTTGAACAAATAAAGAAAAACTATGCTGATGCTTATAAGGGATATTCCCTCAGAAAGGAAAGTTATCAGGTTCCGGGTGGCGAGAGCCTGATTGAATTTAACAGAAGGGTTATGAAAGGAATTGATGATATCATTTCAAAATACACCGGCAAAAAAATTCTTATTGTTACACATGGAGGGGTGCTTGATTGCCTTCTCCGAAAAACATTTCACTATTCATTATCCTCCGGCAGAAATTTTTCAATTTACAATACAGCCATTAACAAATTCTCCGTATGCAATGATGAATGGAAATTAGAAGAATGGGGTAATATCGATCATCTGATGAAAATTGAAGGTGCACGTGACGAGTTATAATCATTTCATTTTAATAAGCTTTTAATTTTTTTCTTTTTCATTAAACCTTTTTGTAATATTATCATCAAACAGAGTATAAAAATTTCTGGCTGCTAAAAAGGAATGGTGCAAAAGAAGGGTGAATATAGCGATTCTGAACTCATTAGATTTTTTCATGAGCCGGAGAAAAGTGACTATGCCTTTAATCTCATTGTTAAAAGGTACCAGGAACGTTTGTACTGGCACATAAGAAAACTGCTTATTGATCATGATGACACCGACGATGTATTGCAGGATACATTTATTAAAGTGTGGAATGGCCTGAAAAATTTCAGAGAAGATGCTTCTCTGTATACATGGTTGTATAGAATAGCTACGAATGAAGCATTGAGTTTTCTGAGGAAGAAAAAAAAGAGGTTTTTATTCCCCCTGATTGATGTTGAACATCAATTAGAGAATAAACTTGAGGGTGATGGATATTTCAATGGAGATACGATTCAAAAAATGCTGCAAAAAGCCATTCTCTCTTTACCCGAGAGACAAAGACTGGTGTTTAATATGAGGTATTTTGATGAGATGAAGTACGATACAATGGCAGAAATACTCAAGGTTTCTGTGGGTTCCCTTAAGGCTTCCTATCATCATGCAATGAAAAAAGTGGAAAAATATCTGTTGAACGAATAAACCTTTTCTAATTTTAATAGTCAAAAAGATTGAAAAGAACCATTCATGGCAAATAAAGACAAATTATCGACAAAACATACAGAGGACAAGAAAGAAAATCCGTTCCTTGTTCCTGATGGGTATTTTGAAAATTTTTCTGCCCGGTTGCAGGATAAACTTTCTGAGCACAAACCCTCTGAGGAAAGATCACATGATGTAAGACTCAAGCCTTATATTTATTCAACGATTTCAATTGCAGCAATTTTTATGCTTGTTTTGGTATTCTTCAGAATAACGGATAATAACAGGGGTGATACAGGTCTTACGAACTCGGAAATAGCCGTTGTACTTGAAGCGGATGTATACGATCTGGAAGAGAGTTACCTGATTGATAATTATGCTGCTTACCGGGAAACGGAAGAATTGATTCATAGTAATGAAGCAGATCCAAGGTATAAGGATGAGATTATTCAGTATTTATTGGACGAGGATGTTGAGATGGAATCCATTGTAAATGAACTATAATAATATGACAATGAAAAAGTTAATACTAGCTTTCGTATGTATTCTTGTTACATTTTTTGCTTTCGGACAAGCCTCAAAATCTGAGAGGGAAAATATCAGGAAACAAAAACTTGAATTTTTTAATAGTAAATTGGATCTTTCCAAAATCGAAGCAGAAAAGTTTTGGCCCATCTACAATGATTATCAGAATCGTAAGAACAAGATATCTTCAGAAAAAAGAGCCCTGATGCGCTATTATATAGAAAATTCCGATTATATATCTGCTGTAGAGATTGCTGAAACCCTTGAAAAATATCTTTCATACGAAAAACAGGAAACAGATTTATTGCTCAGCTATAGCGAAAAACTACGCAAAGTATTATCCGATGAAAAAGTCCTTAAAGTGTATGTTACCGAAGTTCAGTTCAAAGATTATTTGCTGAAGCAATTGAGAACAGAATAGATAACTATTCCGGGCATTATTTTTTTACTAAAAATCCTACAATAATATCGCGTACCAGGTGAGGATTCTCTTTCAATCTTCTGGTTGAATAATGAAACCAATGCTCACCATAAGGAACATAAATTCGCATTGCATGTCCTTCATTTACCAGTTTCGCACGCAACAATGGAGCAACACCATACAGCATTTGAAATTCATATTCTTTTTTGTCTTTGTTGTGCTTTGAAATGAGTGAAAGACAATTTTGAATGAGTGGTTTATCGTGTGTGGCAATTGCCGGGAATAGATTTTCAGCCAGTATCAAATCCAGGCAGTTAAGAAAACTGAAATTTATTTCTTCCTTCTTCTTATAAGCGATGCCGGGCGGCTCAATATAAATTCCTTTGCACAAACGTATGTTCACCGGATATTTCGGATTCGAGATCTTTAGGATGTTCTGCAGATCAGAATAGGTCCTTTTCAGATAAGATTGCAATACAATGCCAACATGAGCAGGAAATTCAATGTACAATTTCTCAAACAATTTCAATTCCGGATCTGTGCAATTCGAGTCTTCCATATCAATTCGTACCAAAAAACCATATCCTGAGGCCAGAGCAATAATTTCGCGGATGGCCGTATGGCAGAAATCGAAATCTCTGTGAAGTCCAAACATGGTAGGTTTCACGGAAAATGAAGTCTTGAGCCCCTTTTTTGCAGATTCTTTAATGGTTTTAAAATAGTTCTTCTGAAACTTAAGTGCCTGCTCCTTATTATCAAGAGATTCGCCAAGAACATCCATGGTGGTAAAAATACCCTGTGCATTGAAATGGTTGACAACCCTGACCGCATCATCAAGTGTTTTTCCTGCTATATATTTTTTCGAAAAAATCCAGATAAATCTTTCCGGAAGAAACTGAATTGTCCATGCTATCAATCTGTTGATCATCTTATTCTTCTTGAAATATGATTTTTATCATGTTTAAGTAGTTGATAACTAGAAAATTATAAATAATACAAGAAAAAAAACAGGACAATTATCATTCTATTGGCAGATCAAATACTAAAAAAAGCCGCATGCAGATAAGCAGCGGCTTTTTAGAAAAAACAAGTATAAAATAACGTGAGTTCGATATAATGTAAATGTTGTATGCTATTGATTTTTAATT
>CAYQDZ010000074.1:0-13076 GCA_964416375.1 uncultured Bacteroidales bacterium | reverse complement strand
CAAAAGGTGCTCAGGAAGCTCATGAAGCTATCCGTCCGTCTTATATTGAGAATTCTTCCATCGAAGGTGCAAATGCAGAGAAAAGGCTCTATGAGCTGATCTGGAAAAGAACGCTTGCATCACAAATGAGCGACGCCAAATTTGAGAAAACAATTGCTGAAATTGAAATATCCACAGGAAAGGAAAAGTTTGTTGCCCAGGGTGAAGTTTTACTATTTGATGGTTTTCTTAAGTTATACATTGAATCTACTGATGATGAAAACAATGAAGATACCAAGGGGCTGCTTCCTCCATTAAATAAAGATCAGGTGTTACGCCATTCAGAAATTACGGCTATGCAACGATTTACGGGCCCTGCCACCCGTTACACTGAAGCCAGCCTGGTAAAAAAACTGGAAGAACAGGGAATAGGACGTCCTTCAACTTATGCTCCTACCATTTCGACCATCCAGAATCGCGGTTATGTTATAAAAGAAGACCGCGATGGAAAAGAAAGAACCATTACATTGCTCCAATTAAAGGATAATTTGATTGAAAAACTGGAACAAACAGAGAATTATGGTCGTGAGAAATCCAAGTTATTTCCTGATAATATCGGAATGATCGTTAACGATTTCCTTACTGAATATTTTAAAGAAATTATGGATTTTAATTTTACTGCCAATGTCGAAAAAGAATTTGATGACATAGCAGAAGGAAAAATGCTGTGGACAAAAATGATTAACGACTTTTATAAGCCTTTCCACAAAAAAGTTGAGGAAACACTCGAAATTTCAAATTATTCCACAGGAGAACGAAAAATTGGAACTGATCCTGATTCTAAGAAACCTGTAATAGCACGAATGGGAAGATATGGCCCGATTGTACAAATTGGAGAATTGGAAGCAGATACTGAAGTGAAACCAAAATATGCCAGCCTTCTTAAGGGACAACATCTTGAAACCATCACCCTGGAAGAAGCTCTCGATTTATTCAAACTTCCACGAACCGTTGGACAATATGAAGAAACCGATATGGTTGTTGGAATTGGAAGATTCGGACCTTATGTCAGGCATGATTCAAAGTTTTATTCTCTCAAGAAGGGAATAGACGATCCTTATAAAATTACTTCAGAACGCGCTATTGAATTAATAATTGAAAAGCGTGAACAGGATAAAAATCGTATTATCAGGACATTTGATGATGAACCCGATTTACAGGTTTTAAATGGACGCTGGGGACCCTATATTTCATATAAAAAGAAAAATTTCAAAATTCCCAAAGGTTCAGATCCCTCAAAACTGGATAAAGAAGGGTGTATGGAAATTATTAATCATCCGCCTGAAAAAAAGAAATCTAAAAAATAAGTTATGACCCTGCTTGACTTTCTGGATCCTGTGAGTCTTGATAAACCTGAAAATCCATTTACTTCAGGAACACACACATTTTCAAAAAATATAACAGTTCATACTCCCGATTTTGAATTAAAAAAACTTTCTTCCTATGATATTGCACTTATTGGAGTTCCTGAAGATAGAAATTCTTACAACAAAGGCGCTTCATTGGCTCCCGACAAAATAAGAGCACAATTATACCAATTGATCAAAATAGGTAAAAAAACCAGAATTATTGATCTCGGCAATCTTAAACAGGGAAATACTTTCAATGATACCTATTCTGCCTTAAAAGAAATTATACTGGAATTGATTTCAAACAATCTTGTTATTATTGTACTTGGAGGCACACAAGAGTTGACCATTCCAATCTTTCAAACATTTGAAAAAGTCAGATCGAGCATAAATTTAACTGCTATTGACAGAACGATTGATGTTGTTGAGGATTCCATTAACAATTCATCCGAGACCTATCTTTCGGAAATCCTGTTCAAGAAAAGAACATTATTTAAGTTTTGCAACCTGGGTCACCAGTTGCATTTAACCAATTCCAGCAATATAGATCTGATCAACAAATTATATTATGATGCTTATCGACTGGGAGAGATTCGTTCTGATATCTCAATGGCAGAACCAGTTTTACGCGACACAGATATTGTAAGTTTTGATATAAGTTCCATCAGACAATCAGAAGCACCGGCATTTATAAATCCTTCTCCCAGCGGTTTTTACTCTGAAGAGGCGTGTCAATTGGCACGATATGCCGGACTTAGTGAGAAATTAACAGTTTTTAGCCTGTTTGAGGTCAATCCAAAATTTGATGTCAATGCTCAAACCATAAATCTGGCAGCACAAATAATATGGTATTTCCTTGATGGTTATTCCTGCAGAAAGATGGAATTCCCAAACAGTGAGAATAAAAATTTCAAAACGTTTATTGTGGGCCATTCCGATTTGGACTATGAAATTACTTTCTACAAGAGTAATGTAAGTGAAAGATGGTGGATGGAGGTGCCAAATCCAAAAAAAGACGAAACGGTTATCGTGTCCTGTTCTTACTCTGATTACCTGAAAGCAAGTGAACAGGAAGTCCCTGACATATGGTGGAAATCCTTTCAAAAACTGTCATGAATCATTGGTATTAGCAAGTGCTTTTTTTAAGCATATTTTTTCATGTTAAAGAGTAACTTTGGATCAGGATTTTAAGTATAAATAATTTAAGATACATCATTGTTGATTTCTATGCTTGTATGAGTACAATATTTTTACTTATTTTACTTTCTATATAAAAGCCTTATTATTAAAGGCTTTTCCGGATTTATGAAAGACGAGATGAAAAAATTATTCATATCAATCGTATTGATCATAGTGACACTTGCAGTATATGCTCAGCAAATACCGCATGTATCGCATTTTATGTATGATAATTTGAGAATTAATCCTGGCAGTGCAGGAAGTATGGATATGATCTGTGTTACTGGTATATACAGGCAACAAATGGTTGGATTTCCGGGAAATCCGGAAAATTTCTTTTTTAATGTAGAAGTTCCTTTTCATTTATTGAATACCAAACATGGTGTCGGGATGTCAATTTACCGTGATGCTATTGGTTTTAATTCAGATATTAATTTTCAACTCGGATATGCTTTCCGAATAAGTGTTGGAGACGGAACACTGGGAATTGGCATAAACGGTGCATTATTCGATAAATCCCTGATCTCGGATTGGGAATGGAGGCCGTCTGATGTCACTCAGGATGAGTACATCCCCAATGGTGATGCAGACATGACATTTTCAATCGGGGCAGGATTATTTTATAGAAGAGATGATATTTATTTTGGCGCTTCTGTCTTGAATATCAACAGTCCTGAAGTGGTTACTCCATCAGGTAATACGAATAATAATGAGTCAAAGTATAACCTTAACAGGCATTATTACGTTACAACAGGATATAATATGCAATTAACAAATCCGGCATGGGAATTAAAGCCGGCGGTTCTTTTAAAATCTGATGGTATTGCAACAGATATGGACTTTAATCTAACAGTTGCATACAATAAAAAGTTTTGGGGTGGCGTTTCCTATAGAACTGGAGGGATTTTGGTCGGTATGTTGGGATTGGAATTGTTTGAAGGTCTTAAAATTGGATATTCTTACGATTTCTCGACAACTGCCTTAACAAATTATGAGCAGGGGACGCATGAAATTTTGTTAAATTATTGCTTTAAAATTGGGGTTGAAAAAGCCCCTCAAAAATACAAGAGCATTAGGTTTTTATAAAAAATGTTATAAATTTATATACGAATTGTGTTTAATTAGAATATAGTTGTTTCAGATAAATTCCATTGATTATGAAAAAGCTTATTTCTTTAAGTTTCGTCTTTGCTGTTTTAATTGTTAGTAGTTGTTCAAATTATCGTGGAGGCGAACTTACCGGTGTTCCAGGAAGGGCAAAGTATTTTGAACCAGATCCGTTTGGAATGATTTTCGTTCCACAAGGAAGTTTTACTACAGGCATGAATGATCAGGATGTTCCCTGGTCACAGAATACGTATTCACGTACTGTAACAGTTGATCCGTTTTGGATGGATGAAACTGAAATTACGAATAATGAATACCGTCAATTTGTTCACTGGGTTCGTGATTCCATCATGAGACGGATGCTTGGAGAAGTTCTCGATGATTATGTGATTTCAGAGGACCAGTTTGGTAATCCTATTGATCCTCCTATCTTAAACTGGGATATTAGAATAGATTTCAAAGATGAAGAAATCAACGAAACTCTCAATGATATCTATTACAATGATCAGGAAAGATTTTATGGCAGGAAAGAAATTGATACACGAAAGCTTATATATGAGTATTTCTGGGTAGATTTGAAACAAGCTGCAAAAAAATCAAACCGCTACAATTTCCAAACTAAAAAATATGAAGGATATGTTGTAAATTCTGATGGTGAAAGGATTGAAATCCAGGATCGATCAAATTTTATTATCCGCGATATGGTAAATATTTATCCTGATACTTTATGCTGGATAGCAGATTTCACATATAGTTTCAATGAACCTCTTACTACACGCTATTTTTGGCATCCTGCATACGATAATTATCCGGTTGTGGGTATATCATGGAAACAGGCATCAGCATTTTGTATCTGGAGAACTGGCCTTTTAAATGCAGCTCTTTCTATAGCAGGTCAACCTGCAGTTCATGAATATCGATTACCGATTGAATCAGAATGGGAATATGCCGCTCGTGGTGGTTTGGAACATTCTATGTATCCCTGGGGCGGATATTATACCCGCAACAAAGAAGGTTGTTTCCTTGCAAACTTTAAACCTCTTAGAGGAAATTATATTGATGACGGTGGTTCAGTAACTTTAGCTGTTGGAACATATCAGCCAAACGATTATGGATTATATGATATGGCAGGTAATGTAGCCGAATGGACCGCTAATGCATATGACGAATCAGCCTATATTTTTACGCATGATCTAAATCCTGATTATAAATACAATGCCCTGCCGGATGATCCTCCTGTACTGAAAAGAAAAGTTATTCGTGGCGGTTCTTGGAAGGATATTGGATATTATCTGCAAAATGGGGCTCGTAGTTATGAGTATCAGGATACTTCAAAGTCTTATATAGGATTTAGATGTGTAAGATCTTATCTTGGAACTAACTAATTTTTTTCTTTAGCATCACTTAAAACATTTCAAAGTATGATCAATATAACCGATATAGTGCAGAGTTCAGGCTGGAGAAATTTTATGGCCAAACTCTATGGTTGGGGTGCTTCCGTAGTAATTATTGGTGCTCTCTTCAAAATCAATCACTGGAAAGGAGGTACCGTAATTATAACCTTGGGGCTAGTTACCGAAGCAATTATCTTCTTCTTCTCGGCATTTGAACCTATGCATGAAGAATTGGACTGGACACTTGTCTATCCGGAACTTGCAGGCTTATCTGATCCGGATGAAATTGAAAATTTTAAAGAAAGCAGGGTTATTGAAGGCGGAGGTCGACCCGTAGACAGAATAGATGATATTCTTGGTAAATCCGGTGTTGATACCGATGCTTTGTCAAAACTTGGGGAAGGATTTAACAAACTCAATCAAACAGCTCATAGCCTTGTAGATTTATCAAAAGCTACAGTAGCCGCCCAGGAGTTTGTGAATAACCTGGAAGGAGCATCTTCTTCCATTGGAGGCCTCGCTGACACCTATTCTTCAACGGGTGATTCTATCAAAGATTCGACAACACAGCTTACAAGTGCATATTTTGAAGCTGCAAATAAAATTGTAAAATCCGGAGAAGGTATTGCGGAATCTTACGAGGGAATTGCTTCGACAATAAACGATGAGCAGAAAAACATTTCTCTTGGAAGCAAAGAACATGAAACTCAGATAGAAAAGCTGAATAAGAGTATTTCAGAGTTAAATACTGTTTATGAAACTCAAATACGCGATAGTCAGGATCAAATGAAAGGAGCGTCAGAATTATATTCAGGCTTGCAATCTATGATAAAGAATCTTAAAGAGTCTGTGGATGAAACCGGACAGTATAAACAAGAAATATCTAAATTGAAAGAAAGTATTGCATCATTAAATTCAATTTATGGTAATATGCTTTCTACAATGGATGTTTTGACAAAACAATAAACTACTACTACACCTCTAATAGTATGGCTCACGTCAAAGAAACTCCGAGACAAAAAATGATAGGCATGATGTATTTAGTGCTTATGGCAATGTTAGCACTAAATGTATCAAAAGAAGTATTGGATGCCTTTGCAGTATTGGACACTGGTCTTATCAGTACGCTTAAAACCCTTGGAGAAGCAAACGATAAATACATTGATGATTTTGCAGCACAAGCACAATTAAATCCTACAAAAGTAGGCCCCTGGCAGAATAAAGCACTCGCCGTACAGGAGCAAGCAAAGGAAATTGTCAGTTATATACAGAACAAGAAAATTGAAATGGTAATGGAAGCTGATGGAGATGAAGCAGAAGCTATCAATGGCAAAGAAATCGATCTTGAACTAATAGAGGCAAAAGACAATACAGAAGTTCCTGCTTATGTCATGATTGGCGATAATAATGACAGGGCCGGCCGCGAACTTCGCCAAAAACTTGAAAAGTTCAGAAATTTTCTTCTTGAAGATGTTGTTACCTCAGCAAATGCCGAGATAATCAGGCATTCAATACAATCCAGTTTGAATACCGAAGCAAAAAAGGTTGATGAATTATCTCATTTAGAGGGAAATACCTGGGAATCAGATCATTTTCTTGATTCCCCGCTCTCCGGCGTTCTTACGATCATGTCAGGCATTCAAATTAATGTAAAAAATGCAGAATCTGCGGCTCTGAAATATTTGTACCATCAGATTGATGCAGGTTCATTTAAATTTACTCAACTTGATGCAACGGTTATTCCTAACTCAAACTATGTGATCAGGGGAAATGAATACAAAGCTAAAGTGTTTTTAGCAGCCAGTGATACAACAGCACTTCCTGTCATATATGTTACCCAGGATTCTCGTCCATATGATTCCACTTCTGCTGATGGCGGTAATACCTGGACCTACTCTCGTAGAGAGGGCCTGAAATATGTAACTATTCCTGTTGAAAAAGGATCGGGCAAAGGAATATATAAAATGCCTGGCACAAGCACCGGAACAAAATACTGGGGAGGAATTATTGAGATGACTGGCCCTACAGGCACAATTATCAAGCCTTTTAAAAGAAGTTATCTTGTAGCGGAAGGATCTGTTACCGTTGCTCCTACCAAAATGAATGTATTTTATCTTGGTGTTGATAATCCTGTGGATGTTTCAGTGGCTGGAGTACAACCTGATAAAATAGATATTAAAGTTACCAATGCAAGGCATGTAAAAAGAAGAGGTTCCTATATCATTAAGCCTATCAGACCCGGGAATGCATATGTTGTTGTTTATGCTAAAATTGATGGTCGCAGACGGGAAATGGGACGTCGTGAATTCAGGGTAAAAACCGTTCCTAATCCTGTAGCTATGGTGAATAGTCAAAAGGGAGGTAAAATAAGCAAGAGCGTACTTCTTGCCCAATTGGGTGTTTTTGCAGAAATGGAAAATTTTGATTTCGACCTGAAGTTTACCGTCACTGAATTTACTGTTTCGGCAACTGTGCAAGGTTTTACAAGAGAATTCACTGCAAAATCCAATCGGTTTACTCAGGAACAGAAGGGATTACTCAGAAACATTAATCGTGGACAGAACGTATATATTCAGGATATTAAGGCCGTAGGACCAGATGGATCCACAAGACGCCTTTCTACTATTTATTTTAAATTGAATTAACTTTTAATACCAGATATGATGAAAAAGATTGTGTTATTGCTTGTCGGATTATCGGTTTTGGCTATTACCAATAAAGTATCCGGTCAGGACAACCTGCAGGAAGTTTATGTCAGGGAACATATTCCCCTGAAAAAACCTGTCCCGTATGAATACATTCGTGAAGCGGATGTAATGTGGTCAAAAATCATATACAGAATGATTGATCTTCGTCAAAAACAAAATCTAGCTTTATATTATCCAACAAAACCAATTGGTGGCAGAATGAATCTTGTTGATCTCCTGCTTTGGGGAATTGACAATGAAGGAGTAAGAGCTTTTTCTACAAATGACCCCCTCAATGAGTTTACGGCACAGATGACCATCGATCAGGTTGATGAGGCTTTTAATGCCGGAACTGATACAACAAGAACAACTGACCCCTCAACCGGCCAACTTATTGATGTTGTTGTTGAAAATCCAAGAAAAACTTATGAGGTCAAAAAACTTCTGGTTAAAGAAAAGTGGTTCTTTGACAAAAATCATTCGGTGATGAAGGTAAGAATAGTTGGTATCAGCCCTATCAGGGTATATAACCGCGATGACGAGGAGGGAATGCCTACAGATGAAATTTTACAAACACCGACTTTCTGGGTATATTTCCCTGAAATTCGTCCTATACTGGCAAATCATGAAGTATTCAACAGAAACAACGATTCACAAAGAATATCATATGATGATTTTTTTATGCAACGCCGGTTTGCAAGCCATATTTTTGCAGTTTCCAACGTGTATGACAACCGATGGATAAACTCTTATACCATGGGAGTAGATGCACTGCTTGAAGCTGATAAACAAAAAGAATGGTTATTCAATATCGAACACGATCTTTGGGAATATTAACAAAACCCGGAGTCTATATTATATGAAAGGTTGTCTTATAGACAGCCTTTTTTTTATTTGTTTTTTTCAAATGTAGTTCTCCCCTTTTTCAAGCTTAACATCATTTACATATTGCCTGATTTTTTGTTCGTCTTCTTTTCTGCATATCAGCAAAATATTATCCGAATCAACAATAATGTAATCTTCCAATCCCTGAATTACAGCCAATTTATTTTTAGGAAAGTTCATAATACAATTCTTTGAATCATACAAAAAGACACTTTTACCCTGAACTGAATTTCCATTCATATCTTTTTCAGACATATCATATAGCGAACCCCATGTACCAAGATCAGACCATCCAAAGTCAGCACACAAAACATGCACATTATTTGCCTTCTCCATAATTCCATAATCAATGGATATATTCTTACACTTTGCATAGGTCGTGGAAATAAACTCTGTTTCCTTATCCGTATTATAAATTCCCATACCTTCCTTAAATAAGTTATCCACTTCATTCAGATGCAATTCAAAAGCATTTGATATCGATTTCAGGGCCCAGAAAAATATACCTGAATTCCAGAAAAAGTCACCACTTTCAAGGAAAACCGAAGCCATCTTCATATCCGGTTTCTCAGTAAAAGTCTTTACTTTTCTGAGACTTTCGTTCACTATAACGGACTTTTTATCTCCCGTTATCTGTATATATCCATAACCGGTTTCAGGTCGGCTTGGTTGGATCCCCAATGTCAGCAAAGCGTCATTTTCGCTAACAAAATCAAATCCTTTTTCAATAACTTTTAAAAATTCATTCTCTTTTAAAATAAGATGATCTGAGGGGGCAACCACTATATTGGCTTCAGGGTTTCTTTCCCTGATCTTGTAATTGGCATAGGCAATGCAAGGGGCAGTATTTCTTCGAAGAGGCTCTAAAAGTACCTGTTCCTTGGTAAGATCCGGAATTTGTTTCATAATAATATCGCCATATTCATCGTTGGAAACAATTAAAATATTTTCCCTGGGAACAATTTTGGAAAATCTTTTATGGGTTTGTTGTAAAAGCGAACTTCCGGTACCAAGTATATCTAAAAATTGTTTTGGCATTTTTGTTCGGCTAAGAGGCCAAAATCTGCTCCCTATACCTCCTGCCATAATAACACAATAGTTTTTATTGTTCATTTTTTGATTCATCAATTAAATTCTATTGCCTAATATAGGAAATTGAAAGTACATTGATGTGCTATTTTGGCATAAGTCGCTCCTAATCTGAAAAATTTTATTCAAAGAGTATTAGTAATTATTTGTATTTTCGTTGAAACACCTTACTCATGAATCCCTCATCATTAATGATAATTTATTTCGCCTATATTATTTATGAATATTTTTAATTTGCATTGGTACAGTACAATGCACAACTTTATAAAGAGGGCAAATTAAAAGAACTCCAATGCTAATTCTTTACGGTAAAAAATGAATATGATGAAGGATCGCTGAACACAATAAAAAAACTGAAAATATTGTGAGGCAGAATATACCAGTAAGTTTCATGATATAAATAAAGAATTCATAATAAAGGTTTTTTACAAATTATTATTGAGATGAAGATCATAGAACAAATAGGTAAATATTTAATTTTAATGAGTCGTGTTTTTTCAAAACCGGAAAAAAATAAAATATACTATAAACAAGTACTAAAAGAAATTGAAAGTCTTGGTATCAACTCCATTGGGATTGTAATAATTATTTCCATTTTCATGGGCGCTGTCATTACATTACAAACCAGATATAACCTTGAAAATCCTCTTATCCCTCTTTACCTCATAGGATTAACTGCCCGTGATAGTATGTTGCTCGAGTTCTCTTCTACCATTGTTGGATTGATTCTGGCTGGAAAAGTTGGTTCCAATATTGCTTCCGAAATTGGACATATGCGCATAACGGAGCAAATTGATGCTTTAGAAATTATGGGTGTTAATTCAGCCAGTTTTTTAATCTTGCCTAAGATTATAGCAGCTGTTCTTTTTAATCCTATCCTCACATTGATTAGTATGTTTGTTGGAGTATTTGGTGGCTGGGCAGCATCTGTAATAACAGGTGCTCTTACATCAACAGATTATATTTATGGAATACAATATTGGTTTGTTCCGTTTTATATCACATATTCATTAATAAAAACTGTTGTTTTTGCTATCATTATAACAACTGTGCCTGCATTTTTTGGATATTATGTAAAAGGAGGTGCACTTGAAGTAGGACATTCCAGCACAAAAGGCGTGGTCACAAGCAGTATATTAATCCTCTTATTCAACGTTATACTTACACAACTTCTACTTGCCTGATGATTAAAATTGAACATATTTGTAAAAAATTCAGTACTGTTCCAGTTCTTGAAGATGTGTCTGTTACGTTTGACGAAGGTAAAACCAATTTAATTATCGGTAAAAGTGGTTCGGGTAAAACTGTTTTGGTGAAATCTATCATTGGCCTTCATAAAATTGATTCCGGAAACATATTTTTTCACCATCGTGATTTTGTAGCTATGTCAGTTAAACAAAAGCAGGAACTCAGACGCGAAATGGGAATGTTATTCCAGGGAAGTGCTTTATTCGACTCACTTACTGTAGAAGAAAACATAAAATTTCCTTTGGATATGTTCACTAAAATGACAACAAAAGAAAAAAGGGAAAGAGTAAATTTTTGTCTTCACCGGGTAAATCTTCAGGATGTGAATGATCTATTTCCTGCTGAACTAAGTGGCGGAATGCAAAAAAGAGTCGCTATTGCCAGAGCAATTGTCCAAAATCCCAGGTATCTGTTTTGTGATGAACCCAATTCCGGTTTAGATCCTAAAACAGCAATTGTTATTGATAATTTAATCAGTGATATAACCCATGAGTTTAACATGACTACCATTATCAATACGCATGATATGAATTCAGTAATAGAAATTGGTGAAAAAGTAATATTTATTCATCAGGGCAAAAAATCCTGGGAAGGTACCAAAGATGATATACTTACTTCGGATGATGAAAATTTAAACGATTTTGTATTTGCTTCAAATCTTGCTAAACGAATGAAGGAAAAATTGTAATTTTCTCTACGATCTTTCTTTCATCTTATTCTTTACTCCCTTTTTTAATCTCTTCAAATTTTATATACTCTCCTTTTTCTTTAGAAATTTTCTTTTCTTTATTTGATGCATTGTAATTTACCGTGACTTGACCGTCCCGCTTATGATGTGAATATTGTTTATCTGATTTTGCATGAAAATATTTTTTCCGATAGTATCTGAGAATGAATCGAATAATGGTCTGTAAAATCAGATAAAGAAAAATGATTAACAGGATAAACCTGAGAAGAGCCATAAAAATAAATATTAATAAAATTGATACACAAAAATATTAATATTCATCAGAATAATACATGGGTTTATCTTTCCTTAATTTTTTTCTCTCATTGCATCCAAATACAAGATTTACTCCATAACGGAAAGTATATTTATTTATGCCGTCAAGTAATACGACTTGATCCACCAGGTTGTATTGCGTAGTTAAATAATCTGAAGTAAAGTATATATTTATAGGGCCAAGGTGCATAGAAATTCCCAAGCCAAAACTCCTGGCATTTCCTCCAATGGGGCTATAACTACCTGTTAATGAGAATATATTGGTTGGTCTGTAGTTTGCGAGGAGTGTAAGAGTATAACGAAAATCACCTTCCGGAAATCCAAATCGATGAACGAAGCCAAGGTCAAATTCAGGAACAAGAGAATACCTTGCGCTTAAAAATATTTTCGGATCAAGTGTGGTTTTAAAACTTCCGGCTGAACTGGAAAGCTCAAGATTGGAACTTATTGTATCGATAAGATCAAATATGAAAGCAGTATCCTCCGGATTCAATTCAGCACCAATATAGGAATAGGATCCATTTAGAGAAATAGTATTTGTATATTTCTTCCATTTGATATACCCCAAATCTATCACACTGGCAGATATCTGCAATTCATCCATAGGATTAAAATGTACCCCTAAATCAATTCCAAATCCCAAATTTCCCGTGGCTAATTTTTTATAATCATTGAATGTGCTTATTGTAGAATCAAATTCAAAATCCCTGTCAAAATCGATGATTCCATTTTCATCTGTAGGTATTGTTATTCCAGGTGTACAAAGATTAATATCCAAGTTCGAATTGAGTACCCACTCCTCATCGGTTGTATGAAGAGTTATGTCCGAATCACTCCAGATCATTGCTGTAATACCAGTCAGTATTTTTGGCCTTATGCCAACGGTTACCTGATTTCCGAATTTTCTGGATATCCCAATACCATATTCAATATGTTCGGTGAAATCTAATCCTAAAGCACTGAAATCATAGGTTTCATCGTTTGTATTCCCATTGAGGGCAAAGTCTATAAGTTCGTCCGGATATTTAAATCGTTCTTTTGTCCGGGAAGTAATATCGAAAGTAAAATACATCTTTCGAACACGAAATCCGAAAGC
>CAYQDZ010000073.1:0-13097 GCA_964416375.1 uncultured Bacteroidales bacterium | reverse complement strand
ACCTCGTGTTTTCAAGGGTTTTATTAACAATTCTAACCTGTTAAAGTAGAATTAACTCAGAATAGAAAAGTAAACTTTGAGAAGTAATTAATCATTAACTTGTCTTTAAATTTAAATCAAACGTTATATGAAAATACGTGCTGGATTTGCGATATGGATCGCAGGAATAGGGTTATTCTTTCTTGGCTGCTTAATAGTATTATTCTTTTGGGGTGATTTCCCTGCTTTCAATTCTCGCATTGATTCGGAAGAAATTGGTCAATTGGGAGATATTATAGGTGGTCTTATTGGTCCGATTTGGGCATTGGCTGGAGTAATATTTTTTTATGTTGCATTAACAGAACAAAGAAGAGATTTTGAAACAAATCGCAAAGCTTTAGAAACTCAAATCAGAGAATTTGAGTTGCAACGAGTAGAATTAGCTGAAACTCGAAAAGTTTTTATAGAACAAAGTGAAACGTTAAAACAACAACGATTTGAAAATACTTTTTTTAATATGCTGAATACATTTAATTCTATGAGGGCGCAGATTACAACATTTAGAAACTCGTTTGTTTTACAATTAGAGGCCGCAGATTTTAGAAATAGAGAATTAAATACTATATTGAAGGAGGGCCAGTTCACATCTTTTTATAATAATTATGAACACTTTTTTCAGTTCAGCGAAATGTTATTAAACGTTATAATTAAATCAGATGTGTCAGAAAAGAAATATTACGGGCAAATTTTTTATGCAATGCTTACAAAATGGGAAAAAACTACTCTCTTTTATTATGGTCTTACTAATAGAAGTAATAATCTAAAAAACTATATTGAAGAATTAGGACTTTTTACTAATGACAAAGATGTGCAAATTCTCGCAGCACATCGAACTTATTATAAAAATCTCACTTAATAACAAGTATAATTATTTACACGTAATCCGGAGAGTTCTGGCACCCAGAAAAAGCCGAAGATGCGAAAAAGACTGGGAGCGTATTCTGAGTCAAAGGATCTGTATTATTTCGGACTGGTATTTAAGGGGGAAGCAGACAAGAAATATCTAACTAGCAGAAGTAAAGAATGCAAGATTATAGGATAGTTTTGAGAAATCCCAATAATAGTTTAAATTGAGAAAAAATTCAGTATGAATAGAAAAATTAATGAGTTAATTGGAAAATTAATTATTGGCGTTCTTATAACAACACTTGGTGGATTGTTGGTTATTAAGTTTACCGTTGGGAATAATTATAAGATTAAGGCTAATTATAAGGATTCAAAATTTAAACAGCCAATTGTTTATAGTGATGTACAGAGATTACTTAATAATAGCTCTAACGAGGAAATTAAGAAAATAGGGCCATTTTTTGATTATAATTTTTTAAGAACTATATGGATTGAGAACAAAGGCAAGAAAAAATTTAAAGAATTAGAAGTTAGAATACCACTTGATAATCAACTTAAATCATATCCATATTATGAAATATATAGAAATCATTTATTCTATATAGAGCCTATTTTAAGAGATAATTATAATAGTAATGGGTTTATTCATAATGAAAAAATAGTTTTAAAAGATTTTGGTCCAGATGATAAAATCACAATTTTTTGTTACACTTCAAATTTTTTTAGCCTTCGAAATAAAAACAAATTTTATTTAACTTCAGAAGAAGGAAGTTTTAAGATAAGACATAGTATTGAAGGAATAGGAATTAATGGTTTAGTTATTGAATATCCTTTATTTTCAATATGTCTCATTCTTTTATTAATATTTTCTATCTATAACACAGTGAGATTTTACTATTGGAAAAATATACATAGAATGTTTCCACCCAACAATCATTAATTTTAGAAATAACACCAACTCTGTTATGGTGGTTTACCCCCCTGGCGCGCATTTAACGAAGTGTAATGCGTGACTTATCTAGGTTATAATGCGCGCGAGGGGGGATAATTCATCATCCAAAAGAAATACCACTACTCGAATAAATTACTAAAACCTAAGCATAAGACCTGAGCGTTGGGCGAAAAACCTGCGTAATCGGGTAGGCCGTGGCTGGTGGGTTGACTGGGTTTTTCTTGATTCTTTTGATTTCTTTTCTTATCAAGAAGAAAAGAAATGCCTTCCCGGCGAGGGATACCAATAAGAATCGAAACTTACCGGGTTTTGGTTTGGGATCCGACATTTGCGCACCATACAATGCAATAACGCTGAATAAGCATGGCAGATGGTGCGCTTTGTTTGGGGTATTTCTTACCGTGGGCGTTGCCCACGGCTAATGATATTTCAGCCCTTTGGGCTTTAGCAATCGTATTTTATGGAGAAATACTGCGACTTTTCGATTATAGATTTATCCCATTATTAAATGTTCAAACATAAGCATCAGACCTGAGCGCAGGGCGAAAAACCTGTGTAATCGGGTAGGCCGTGGCTGGTGGGCTGACTGGGTTTTTCTTGATTCTTTTGATTTCTTTTCTTATCAAGAAGAAAAGAAATGCCTTCCCGGCGAGGGATACCAAAAAGAATCGAGGCCTACCGGGTTATTTTAGGAATCTTTCCGGATTGAAATCGATAAATTATTGTGTCTTTGCTACAGCGCACCATACAATGGCGTATCGCCGATTCTACTTGGCAGATGGTGCGCTTACTGTGTGGTAATTTATACCGTGGGCGATGCCCACGGCTATTGATGTGTAAGCCCTTTGGGCTTGGCAACCAAAAAAAATAAAAACCTACCAAGTTTTAGCATGGCAACGACCTTCTTTCTTCATTATTAATTTTTAATTATTCATTAAATCTACCCCGCCCAATTCTCCCGATCCAAACTCCGGTATTGAATTGCCTCAGCAAGATGATTCGAAAGAATATCTTCCGAATTTTCCATATCGGCAATGGTACGGGAAACTTTTAATATGCGGTCGTAAGCCCGCGCCGAAAGGCCCAATTTCTCCATGGCGTTTTTCAGGAGAGCCATTCCTTCCTTGTCTATCCGACAGATTTTCTGCAATTGGGCAGAGCTCATCTGTGCATTGCAATGAATTGCCTCCGATTCCTTGAACCTTTCTTCCTGGTGTTTTCGGGCCTGAGCAACCCTTCCTCGCACATCGCTGCTTTTTTCACTTTCCCTGGCTTCCGAGAGCTTACTGAAAGGAACGGGAACCACTTCAATATGGATATCAATCCGGTCGAGCAGGGGCCCGGAAATTTTGTTCAGGTATTTTTGGACTACCCCGGGGGTACAAACACAGTCTTTTTCCGGGTGATTGTAATAACCGCAGGGACAAGGATTCATAGAAGCAACGAGCATAAAACTTGCCGGATAATCTATGGTGTATTTCGATCGGGAAATGCTAATGTGTCTGTCTTCCAAGGGTTGTCGTAATACTTCCAGAACAGTGCGTTTAAATTCAGGAAGTTCGTCAAGAAATAACACCCCATTGTGTGCAAGAGAAATTTCTCCCGGCTGAGGGTAAGTTCCTCCGCCTACCAGAGCAATATCGGAAGTGGTATGATGAGGTGAACGAAAAGGTCTTTTCGTGAGCAGGGAGCTGTCGCCATCAAGCAGTCCTGCCACAGAGTGGATCTTTGTTGTTTCCAGCGCTTCATGAAGCGTAAGTGGCGGAATAATTGTACCAAGACGTTTTGCCAACATGGTTTTACCGGCCCCGGGAGGACCGATCATAATGATATTATGTCCTCCTGCAGCTGCAATTTCCAGCGCACGCTTTACATTTTCCTGGCCTTTTACATCGGCCAGATCGAGATCATAATCATCGAGATTGGAAAAAAAATCATTCCGGGTATCTACGTAAGTAACTTCAAGCTTTTTATCCTGATTAAAAAAGTCAATTACCTCGGTAAGAGACTCCACACCATATACATCCAGATCATCCACAACTGCAGCTTCCCGGGCATTTTCTTTTGGGAGAATAAATCCTTTGAACCCGTTTTTTCTTGCTTCTATGGCAATAGGCAATACTCCCTTTATAGGGTGTATGCTGCCATCCAATGATAATTCTCCCATCAGGATGTAGTCAGCCAGTTTTTCAGTTTTTACCTGTTCCGATGCAGCAAGAACTCCTATGGCAAGTGGCACATCATACGCCGAACCTTCTTTGCGTATATCGGCAGGTGCCATATTGATCACGATTCTCTTTCCCGGCCAGTGATAATCAAGAGTTTTGATTGCTGTTTCAACTCGCTGTTTGCTTTCTTTCACTGCATTGTCGGGCAAACCAACCAGGAAAAAGTTGACGCCCTTACTTACGTTTACTTCAATGGTAATGATTTCAGCGTCGATACCAAATACAGCGCTGGCAAATGTTTTTACTAACATAATTTCTAATTTCTCTTAACGTTTTTTCTTTTTCTTCCAGCTTGCTTTTCTTTTCTTTCGTTCTATTGATTTTTCATATACCGGGCAATATCCCTGCACCGATGAAAGTCCTTTTGGCCTGTTTTCTTTTATAGTGCACCCAAGGTTAATGTTCAGACCAAACCTCAAATTTATATTTCTTGCCGATAACGGCCAAATCAATCCCAAAACATTATCACTGATAACATAAAATTGCAATGGATTTCTTCCCAATGAAAAACCCAGCCCCAGGTTTTTAAACGATCTGCACATGACAGAATAACTGCCAATAAGATGAACATGACCAAAGGGATTGTAATCTGCTGATAGGGTTAAGGCAGGACAGAATTTTGTTCTGTAAGCAATTCCTGAAACCAGTGCACGTGCTTCCAGTTTATCGCTTACATGATACTCGGCTCCCAGGTACATTTTTATTGGAAGCATAGTAGTATATGGCTCATTGGTAAACTCAAAATTGACAGAATCAAGGATAGATTCAAATACATTTCCCGAATCAACCAAAATTCCCTGGTAGGTATAATATTCTTCGGCAGAGATGTTGTTCAGATTCGATCTCCATCGGATGAATCCAAGATCAAGAATACTTCCCGAAAGGGTAACATTTTCATTCCATTCATAAATAAATCCGGCGTCGAAAGCCAATCCCCAGTTTTTTCTGTTGAAGACAAGCTGCATTATGTTCACACTTTCATCATAGTATGAGCTAGTCATTTGGCCATTCGCATGTTCAAAAATAATCGGAGCCGACATGTTAATCCGCATTTCACCGTCGAGGGTCAGATCAAAAGTATTTTCATCCGTATACAATGAAATATCTGATTTTGGAACGGCAAGATTCAATTTGCCAAACAAAAGCTTTCCCTTCAGACCGATAAAATTTCCGTCTCTATTTTGTTTTGAAATGCCCAGAGCATACTCTCTGTAATGCATAGCATATGCAGAAGTGCCCTTTAATCTTGCTGATTCACCCTCAAAAAAAGAATTCCCTTCCCAACCCAGGGAAAACAAGTCTTTTGGAAAGGTTAACGGGATGTTATTTTTTTCGATGATGGAAAAGGCAAAGTAATAATCGTCCCGTTTGTAACCCAGGGCAAACAGGGTAGTATGGAATTCCGTTCCGATCCGGGTTCGCCATCCCAGTCGATTCACTACTTTATCGATATTTAAGGAGTACGTGCTCTCGCTTGTATTTCTGACAAGCTGTTTGTAAGAAAAACCTGAATTGGTATAATTGATATGCACAGAAGACAACACCGGGATACCGATAAACCATTTGCATTCAGATTGCACGGCAGGATTTAAGAAATTACTCTCACCCAGATAGTGCATATGAAAAAGCTGCTGGTTTTGTTGTCCATGCAAAAAAACCGGAATAAACATCAGGATGATAAAGAGGATTCTTTTCATCAAAAAGAATTTATTCAAAGGGCACCACCAGCTCAGCCCTTAGGGCCAATTGCAGGTCAAAACCGTAATCAGAATAAAAATGAATTACATTCAAACCTTCCTGATACGTATTGTAATGAACAGATAGTTCGTAATTATTCACCTGAAGTAGATCATCAATCCGGGAACTGTCAACATAGACTTCCACCCTTCCGGTGAAAGGACTTACAGTCTTTCCTTCCTGGTCTGTTTCGGCTTGAGTTATCCAATATCCGCCACGCTCAAAAAGTGAATCCACCAGTTGATTGGCATTGAAAAAATACATTTGTATAGCCAGATCAGTGGGGATTTCATTGATATAATTCATTCGGAACATTAGGGATCGGGCATATTCCATGTTGGGACTTATTTCAGAAAAGTTTATCGGGCCGGTAAAAACAGTATCATATCCTGTTCTGGAATTTTCAAAAAACAAACTGTCATCATAAACAATGAGGGGTATTGAATCACCAAGAGTTGATGTGTCCGGCAAAGGTATACCGAGGAGCTCATTTGGTATAATATCTTCAAGCGTATAATAAAGCGGTCCGATGGGGATTGAATAAGAGGGGGTATACAACATTGGATCATTATCCCGGTTGAAATCATCGAGGCACGCAACGGTCAGAAAACCTGCCAGCAGAACACTATACACAAACGGTCTTATTCTTAGCATTATTTGTTTTTCAAGTTATTCTCAATAAAATTTATCAGTGTGTGAATGATCTTTATATGAATTTCCTGAATGCGATCGGAATAACCATTATGAGGCACCCTGATCTCAACATCACAAATGCCTGCAAGACTTCCTCCGTTTTTTCCTGTGAGTGCAACAATTTTCATTTGTTTTTGTTTTGCTGCCCTTGCTGCATTGATTATATTTTGGCTGCTACCGCTTGTGCTTATCGCAAGAAGAATGTCATTTTGGTTTCCATGTGCATCGATGTACCGGGAGAATATATTATCAAATCCATAATCATTTGCAGCACATGTGATATGCGAAGGATCTGAGATGGAGACAGCTGCAATTGCTCTTCGGTCTTCTTTAAAACGTCCGGTGAGTTCTTCGGCAAAGTGCATGGCATCACTCATTGATCCGCCATTTCCACACGAAATCAATTTATTCCCTTCATTTATAGCTTTGGCCATCATGTTACCGGCCTGTTCGAGAGCCCTAAAATTTGCCTCGTCAGAAATAAATTTTTCCAATACTTCTTTGGCTTCTAGAAAATCTTCTTTAAAATTACTCATTCTTGCAGGGGATTTAATTTCAATACCCAATAATAAACAATAAACGGATAAACTTCAAAACTTGGTCTTTTTATGAAAAAAAATCTACGTCAGCAACTCTTTGAAATCATCTTTGAAGCCGATACCAGGGCAGGAAAGATTTTTGATATTGCTTTGCTTGTTGTTATTGTTTTGAGCATAATCACGGTGATGTGTGAAAGTGTTCCTGCCTTTAGCAGAAAGAATAGTACAGTATTCAAATGCCTGGAATGGGTATTCACAATCATATTTTCCATTGAATACTTGTTAAGGATCTATTCTTCGATGAACAAAGGGAAGTATATTTTTAGTTTCTACGGATTAATTGATTTCCTGGCTATTTTGCCCGCTTTTTTAGGATTATTTATTAGCGGTGCACATAGCATGATTGTTATCAGGGCATTTCGATTGCTTCGAATATTCAGAATCCTAAAGATCAGCCGGTATTCCAATGCGGGAAAAACACTGGCAAATGCCCTTGTTGCAAGCAGGGATAAAATTGGAGTTTTTCTTTTTACTATTGCTACCACGATATTATGTATTGGCACACTCATGTACCTGATTGAAGGTGAAGCACATGGTTTCACCAGCATTCCGAAAAGTATTTATTGGGCTGTAGTAACCCTGACTACGGTGGGCTATGGAGATATCACACCCCAAACCGCCATTGGGCAGTTTTTTTCCAGCATATTGATGATCATTGGGTATGCCATTATTGCAGTGCCAACAGGAATTATTTCTCTGGAAGTGGCTCGTGCAGAAAAAAATAAAATAACTACGCAGGTATGCCCTGCATGTATGAAAGAAGGACATGAAAAGGGCGCTGTCTTTTGCAAACATTGTGGAGCCAGGCTTAATGAGGATTAAAGGATGGCATGGTTTTTATGAGTACATATTTAAGATCAAACCCAAATTAAAAAGTGTAAATTTGCAAGCAAAATTGAAGTGATGGAGCTAAATATTTTCAGGAAATACCGACATAAACAATTTAACTACAGGCCTCTTTATTATAATCAACAAAAAGAAGAGTTACAGGAGAGGATCAGAATTATTGAGAGAGAAGAAAAAGGAATACATAATAACAATTATACACCGGGAATTATTAAAGGTTCTTTTCAACCCTTACGTTCACTCAGGTTCAAATCGGCGAGAAATTCAACTTACAGGGTATTCATCATAGCCTTTATTCTTTTGGTACTGGTTTATTTCCTTTTCAGAATTTAAACGGTTTTTATGTCAGATATTATCCAATTGCTTCCCGATTCTGTTGCCAATCAAATTGCTGCTGGTGAAGTAATTCAGCGTCCTGCTTCGGTCGTGAAAGAACTCGTGGAAAATGCCGTTGATGCCGGGGCTGATGAAATTACAGTAGTGGTGAAAGATGCAGGAAGAACACTCATACAAATTATTGACAAAGGGATTGGAATGTCTGATACAGATGCCCGGTTGGCATTTGAACGACATGCAACATCGAAGATCAGAACGGCAGACGACCTTTTTGAAATCAGGACCAAGGGATTTCGGGGAGAAGCTCTGGCATCGATTGCCGCTATTGCACAGGTAGTGCTCCGAACCAGACAATCAGACGAAGACATTGGCACTGAAATAAGCATTGACGCATCAGAGATAAAACATCAGAAGCCGGTAAGTTGCGGTTCAGGATGCAACTTCCAGGTAAAAAATCTGTTTTTTAATGTGCCGGCCCGACGGAAATTTTTAAAAAGCAATACTACCGAATTAAAACACCTGATCAATGAATTTCAGCGAATTGTGTTGGCGCATCCTGGCATAAGCTTTAGCTTAAGCCATAATGATTTGGATATTTACAGACTGGCAAAAGCAAATACGCGGCAACGTATAACTCATGTTTTTGGTAAACAGATCAATAGCAATCTCAATAATTTAGATACAAAAACCAGCCTTTTGAATATTACAGGATTTGTAGGGAAACCCGAATTTGCCCGTAAAACAACAGG
Organism: uncultured Bacteroidales bacterium; assembly: GCA_964416375.1. Lineage (GTDB taxonomy): Bacteria > Bacteroidota > Bacteroidia > Bacteroidales > UBA10428 > UBA10428. Next base: position 4,072 of record CAYQDZ010000073.1, on the reverse strand, counting down.
AGAACAATTCTTTTTTATCAACAGCAGGTATATGAGGCATCCTTATTTTCATAAAGCAGTTATGCGTGCTTATGAGAAGATTTTGATGCCAGATACTTATCCCAGTTATTTTCTTTATTTTGATGCCGATCCCGGGAAAATAGATGTAAACATTCATCCAACAAAGACCGAGATAAAGTTTGAAAATGAACAAGCTATTTTTCAGATCATTCAGGCTGCTGTGAAAGAATCATTGGGGAAATCCAATGCCATGCCTTCCATTGACTTTAAAACTACAGATGTTATCGATATACCTGTGTTAAGAAGGGATACTGAAATTGTAACACCCGACATAGAAGTAGATCCTTCATTCAATCCTTTTCATGAAAGAACTTCAGAGCGATCGGGGTATAAAAAGAATATGGATTCTATTGATCAATGGGGAAAATTGTACACCGGCATTGAAAATGAAACGGAAGAAATCGCTCATCAAAGAGATTCTCTTTTTCCGGATGAAGAAAGAGCTCCGGTACTGAATCAAAATGCCGGGTACATTCAAATTCAAAGGAGGTACATACTCACATCGGTAAAATCGGGATTGATGGTTATTGACCAGAAACTGGCTCATGAGCGAATTTTGTTTGAACAGTTTATCCAGAATGTGGCCCATAACAGGAACATTGCCCAGAGGGAATTATATCCTACAAAAATTGATCTTGAGCCAGGCGACTATTTGTTGGTGAAAGAAATTTCCGAAGAACTGGCTCAACTGGGTGTTGAAGTGAGTGATCTGGGGAGCAATACCGTTGTTATCAACTCCTGCCCTGACGGTATGGATTCTTCCAACCCGCAAGATCTGATTGAACAATTGCTTGAAGAGTATAAAGAGACAAATCAAAAAATAGGTTCATCTGTAACACAGGCAGTGGCAGCTTCCCTGGCAAAAGCCGCATCAATAAATCATGGTAAGGTTTTATTCCCTGAGGAGATGCACAGGCTTGTTGATGAGCTGTTTGCATGTGAGAATTCCAACTATGCTCCGACGGGGGAAAAGATCATTGCCATAATGAACCTTGAAGAATTAGAAAGGTTATTGAATTGAGGAATAATGCGAATCAGTCAAATTTGAAAATTCTATACAATGAATAGTTTTAACAAAGGAGGTATATTTGGATCCCTGCCGCAGGTAACGAGAAGTTTATTGATTATCAATGTAGTTGTTTTTGTATTGACTGCATTACTTCAGCAGTCCACGGTATTGCCATATTACCTGCGTCTTTACAATTTCCAATCAGAATTCTTCAAGCCATACCAGCTGGTAACACACATGTTTATGCACGGTGGTATATTCCACCTTTTCTTTAATATGTTTGGCTTATTTATGTTTGGCAGGGTGCTGGAAAATGTATGGGGAAGCAGGAAGTTTTTTATTTTGTACATGTTGGCCGGCCTGGGAGCTGCTTTTTTGCAGCTGGGAATAAATTACCTAAGCTTGAATGTATTGCAGAATTCCCTGGAAGCCTTTCAAAATGCTCCATCCCCCGAGTTGTTTTGGAAGATTGTACAGAAATATGAGTTTGTTGCAGGCAATGAAGCAAAATTCATTGCTGAAAGATGGTTTGAAAATCCTGAAAGCATCAATATTTTTCAGCAGGCATGGAATGAGTTGGTGCTTATAAAAACCAGGATTGTAAATATTCCGATGGTTGGAGCATCCGGGGCCTTGATGGGAATTGTGGCGTCCTTTGCAATACTCTTTCCCAATGTTGAATTGATGATCATTCCGATACCCATACCCATAAAAGCAAAATATCTTGTGGGAGGATTTATTTTGTTTGATCTTGCGTATGGGTTTATGAATTTTTCCGGAGGAAGCAACATAGCACATTTTGCTCATCTTGGAGGAGCACTTGTAGGATTCATACTGGTTAAGACATGGAAAAATAATCAGTTCAAAATGCATTAATTTTACCAGATATCGTAATGAAGGATAAAGGGTGATGAAGTATGGCCACAATTACAGATGAAATAAAGGAATCTTTTCGACAAGGAACAGCTCTGGTTAAACTCATTTATATCAATCTGGCAATTTTTCTTCTTGTAAAAATTGTATATGTGTTTTTTTTCCTGTTTATTTCAAGCTCCGATGTCCAGTTCAAAGCAATATTCTTTCAAGTCCGTTATTTGAAATATTTAATGTTGCCGGCAGACTTATCGGAATTACTTTACAGGCCATGGTCAATGATAAGCTACATGTTTCTGCATTGGGATTTTTTGCATATTCTGTTCAATGTATTGGCTTTGTTCTGGTTCGGAAGGATATTCCTTCGCTATCTGGCGGGAAGGCAACTTTATACAACCTATTTATTGGGAGGTTTTTCAGGTGCTGTTTTATACCTTATTTCTTATAATGTTTTTCCGGGCCTGGATACTTCCAATGCACAGGTTTTAGGTGCATCTGCAAGTGTGGTTGCTATTTTGCTTGCTATTTCTGCGTATGCACCTAACTATACGGTGTATCTTCCCTTGATAGGTCCTGTAAAAATTAAATACATAGCCATTGTAATTGTTGCGCTTGATTTTATTCGTGTGGCCTCAGACAATGCAGGAGGGTTTATCGCGCATATTGGTGGGGCCATGTATGGTTATATTTTTGCCTTTCAATTGAAAAAAGGGAGGGACATCGGAATGGTATTCGAAAAGATGGCAAATGCCCTGAGTGGATTGTTTAAAAAGGGACCGAGAATGAAGGTTAGCTACAAAAGTGGCGCAAGCAAAATAGACGATATGCATTACAATAAGTCAAAAGCAGAAAATCAGAAGGAAATTGACCGCATATTGGATAAAATTGCAAAATCAGGTTACGACAGTTTGTCGAAAAATGAAAAAGAAACATTGTTTAGAATGAGCAATAAAAGTTAGAGGGAACTTAAATTGAGAAGGCACATTAAGAAAATACTGTTTTGGATAAACCTTTTGCTGGCCGTTACACTTTTTATGGCTTATATAGCTAATTTCATTAATCCGGCCCGGGTATGGCAGGTTGCTTTTTTTGGTTTGGCATACCCGGTATTGCTCCTGTTAAATGTAGGATTTATTATTTTTTGGATATGGCAAAGGAGGATGCTTGCATGGCTATCTGTTTTTGTAATTCTGGCCGGCTGGTCGAATGTTGGGAGGTATCTTCAGATACGGGTTTTCGACAGATCATGTGAAACAGAAAAAACAGTGAAATTACTTTCTTACAATGTGAGAGTATTTAATCAGTATGTATTGGCAAATGAGAATTCCCTGCTTGACAGCATTTTGTATTTTGTGAATTTGCAAGGTATTGATATTGTATGTTTCCAGGAGTTTTTCACGGATAAAAGCAATAAGAAAAAAAGTGAAGAATATATTGACAGCATACTGAGTAAAATGCCTTTTAAGCATATTTCATACTCTTATAAACCCGGCTCAAACTCAAACTCAAACTACGGACTGGCAACTTACAGCAGGTTTCCAATAGTTAATAAAGAAATTGTGAAATTCAAAAACTCGAACAATTCCTGCCTGTATTCGGACCTGATCATTCATAAAGATACAGTCAGGGTATACAATGCTCATTTGCAATCCATAAATCTGAAAAAGAAAGAATACAATTTTGTCGACAGTTTGGTATTTCGTTTCAATTCAAAACGAATGGATGAGGTAAAAGACATTTCGGGAAGGCTGAAGCATGCTTTTATTAAAAGGGCAGAACAGGTAGATGTTTTAAGCGAACAAATCAGGCAATCGCCTTACCCGGTTATTGTATGTGGCGATTTTAATGACACTCCCGTATCCTATACTTATCATAAAATAAGGGGCGAACTTAAGGATGCATTTATTAAGTCAGGTAAAGGAATAGGAAACACTTATCGTGGAAATTTCCCTTCATTTCGCATCGACTTCATTTTTCACAGCAAAAGTCTGAAATCGACTGGTTACCAAACCCATCGCGTAGATTTATCAGACCATTATCCGGTGAGTTGCAAATTAACGGTGCAGTAACTAATCACTATATAGTCGAACGTGCTAAAGTGTTTTTCCAGTCTGTAAGTTGTTGATTAAT
>CAYQDZ010000072.1:0-13114 GCA_964416375.1 uncultured Bacteroidales bacterium | reverse complement strand
AAATCACTGAACTATAACATATTACGAGTTTTTGCGCAGGCACTAAATAGGTTTTATAGGCTCCGGCAGCCAACATACGTGAGCTATCTTTCCTGTTGTAGTTTTCTGTTTCTTCATACAATGCAATATCTTTTTTATTGATGATAGCTTCCACATGGCCAATATCTGTGTGAGTATGTGGTGTAAGTTTCAGACCAATGATCTGATGGTCCTGCTGAATTTTGAAATGATATTGCAGGCCAGAATGGTTTTCCCAACATTGCGTCCTTCACCGGAAACGACAAGAAAATTGGGTAATGTTATCATAATTTCAGGTCATCCAGAGTATTCAGGTTTTGCAATTGATTCTTAATTCGCATACATTCAACACCTGAAGCATTACTTTGCTCATAGGTATGAATAAAGTGATGTAGTGTAAAATCATTTTTTTCAATCTGCATTTCTATAAAAGGCAAAACATTTTTATGCAATGCCATCGGTAGTGGGTACACTTTATTATCAGCTTCTTTTAGATACACCATCATGTTTTCCTTTGCTTTGGAAATCATGCCGGCAAGTAGAGAAGGACCGGCACCCAAAATATCGCAGGTTATGATAAGACTTACATCATAAGTGCTTTTTTGCATTGCACTGTAGATCCCTCCCAGCGGACCAATACCATAAATAACATCTTTGACTATGGAATAGCCAAAACGTTCGTATTCATTTCTGTTTGCACTCAGGATGATTTCACTGCAAAATGGTGTTAGCTGATCCAGGGCATGTTCAATCAAAAGCTTCCCTTTATAGGAAACGAATCCCTTGTTGGTTTGCATGCGCGAACTTTTTCCGCTGGCAAGAATAATTCCGGTTATGTGTTGAGTTGCGAAATTTCTGTAATCTTATCAAAATTAGGAAAGCTTGTCCATATAAAATAACCTCAAGATAGGGGATCTTGAGGTTGAGTAGAAGAAGTATAAAGATGAAAGATGACTTGATTTAGGTGTATACCCTAACCCGAATACTAATTTCGGGCATATAAAGAAAGAAGTAAACAACAAAGTAATGATATTCATCATCTTATGTGGTGATCTTTGTCATTCAATTCCTAAACTGAACAACCATAGATCTTATCATTTTGCTTAATTTCCCGAAGAGTGGTTCTTTTCCTTAATCACGAATTCTCTTTCTGTTTTCCTTTTTGTCTTTTTTCTTTCCAAATATTCTGCGGACAAAATCGCCTATGGATTCTTCTGTTTTTTCAAGAAGATCCAGTATGGTTTCAAATTCTTCCTCTCTATAATCCTCACAATCCAATTGGTTTAAAGTTTCTTCTGTAATATTGAAAGCCGATTCACGAGAGGCTTTGTACACAGGATCGGAATACACCTTTTGCATATATCTGGCAAATACAGGAAGAGCCATGTACGATCCCTGTCCATAGACAATGGAACGAAAGCGCACAACAGGATTATCACCTCCTACCCATACGCCGGTTATCAAATCGGGTGTTATCCCAACAAACCAGCCATCGGTTTGATTTTGTGTGGTTCCCGTTTTTCCTGCCATATTATTTGTAAATCCATAAACAGAACGCAGAGAATATGCTGTGCCACTGTTTACTACGTTGTTAAGCATGGCCAGCATGATCTGTGCCGTATTTTCCGAAATAATGGAATCTTCACTTAGTTCTGGTCCTTGAGTAAACAACACATTTCCCTGTTGGTCTTCGATGCGGCGGATGTATACAGGAGAGATTTTATGTCCCCGGTTAACAAAAACCGAATAGGCCTGAATCAGTTCAAAAAGCGAAACATCTCCCGTACCCAGTGCCAGTGACGGAACTTCCGGAAGCTCTCCCTCAATTCCCATTTTCTCAGCCAGTTTCAATACATCTTTTATTCCCACTTCCATCAGCAGTTTTGTGCTCACGGTGTTGATGGAATGGGTGAGTGCTCCCTTAACGGAATAATAACCTCCATAACTTCTGTCAGCATTTCGCGGCACCCAATCCTGGTAACCGGTATACACCATGCTGTCGTTGGCATAAAAATCGCATGGAGATATTTCCTTTTCCAAAGCAGCAGAATAAACAACAGGTTTGAAGGTCGAGCCAGCCTGTCTGCGGGAAGTTACATGATCGTATTTAAAGTATTTGTAGTTAATCCCTCCAACCCACGCCTTCACAAACCCTGTCTTACTTTCTACAGAGATCAAGCCTGTTTGTAACATAGCAAAATGATGTATGATGGAATCAAGAGGAGACATGCTTACATTTTTCTCGCCTTCCCAGGTAAATATTTTTGTATCAACCGGTGTATTTAATACATCATGAATTTTCTGCTCACCTGACTTTTCAGATAACAGATACTGGTACCTTTTACTGGCGGTAAGCTCCCTTTGAATCAGTTTAGTATCCTTTTTCCAGGGTTCGCGACCTTTCCAGTGTGCATCAAAATTTTTCTGAAGCTTGGCCATGTGTTTTGCGACGGCACTTTTTGCATAAGATTGCAAACGATAATCAATGGTAGTATAAATTTTTAAACCATCCGTGTAGATGTTGTATTTCGATCCGTCGGCCTTTGGATTTTCATCGGACCATTTTTTCAATTCATGGCGCAAAAATTCCCTGAAATAGGGAGCCGGGCCTTCATCATGCAGCAGGGGATGGTAATAGATTTTTATTGCTGTCTCTTTCAGTTCCTCCGCTTCTTCGGATGAGATGTACTCATACTTCACCATCTGGTTTAACACCACATTTCGTCTTGTTGATGCTGCTTCGTAATTTTTCCTTGGATTGTAGCTTGTGTTTCCTTTTAATAGTCCGACAAGCATGGCAGATTCCTGTGGCAGCAATTGGGAAGTTTTTTTATCGAAGAAAACAAGAGCTGCTGTCCCGACACCATAGGTATTTTCACCAAAAGGAACGGTATTCAGATAGAGCTGGAGAATTTCACTTTTGGTATATACTTTTTCCAATCGTTTTGCAATGATGATCTCTTTTACCTTTGCCACCGGTAAAGTAAAAATGCTTAATCGCTTACGTGGAAACAAGTTTTTTGCCAGTTGCTGGGTAATGGTACTTCCGCCCCCCGAACCTTTATTAAAAAGCAGAATGGATTTGATGAGAACACGCATTGTACTGCGTGAATCAACTCCGTGATGTTTGTAAAAACGTGCATCTTCTGTGGCAATGAGGGCATTCAAAAAAAACTCGGGAATTTTTTCTATGGCCGTATTCGTGCGATTTTCAACATAATATCGACCCAAAAGAACATGGTCTGATGAATATACTTCCGATGCCGTGTAGTTGCTAACCTGGTTGAGGTCATCTTTGGATGGAATGGAACCAAACAATCCAATATAGATTGAAAAATACAAAAGAAGGAGTAACCCGGTTCCGGTAAGAAACAGGTAAGTGGTCCACCTGAATACTAACTTTTTTGTTTTGACTGATACGACTGATTTTTTCTTTTTGGCCATAGAAATGAGAATTCGGATAGCAATATACTCATTTGTACTTGATCAGAATTTTTCCTTCCGTGTGTCCCTCTTCCATGTATTTGTGTGCATCGCCTACTTTATGCATCGAAAATTCCTTGTCTGTACAGATTTTTATTTTCCCTTCAGCAACCCAGTTTACAAGCATTTCAAGATCTTTGTTATCCTGTCTCATCAACAGGGTTTTTGCTTTCTTACCCGGGGTAAAAAAGCTGATCATTTTGTGAAAAAGTATTTTAGGCCTTGGCAGTGTATTGATGTATATTCCTCCCGGAAGAAGCATATGTTTACATTGAAGAAAACTGTGTTTTCCGACTGCATCGAAAATGACATGAAATTTTTGGCCGGTCTTCAGAATGTTTGTTTGGGTGTAATCAATGAAATTTACTTTTGCCAGCTTCCTGACAAATTCCCTGTGCTTTTCACTTGATACGGCAGTTATATCTGCACCAAGGATTGATGCAATCTGGATAGCATAATGTCCTACGCCGCCCGCAGCACCAACAATAAGAACCTTGTTATTTTTTTTGAGATGACCTTTGTCCCGTAATGCCTGCAGAGCCGTAAGTCCGGCAAGGGGCAGAGCTGCCCATGTAGAAACATCTGAACCATCAGGAATTTTTGCAAAACATTTTTCAGATCCTTTTGCATATTCACCCAGTCCACCACCGTATTTGTTGTTTAGCACACCACATACGGTATCGCCTGGTTTAAATTGTCGAACTTCTTTGCCTGCCTTTACAACTGTCCCCGAAACATCGTATCCCAATACAATGGGGAAATTTGAACCGAAAATAAATTTATGATGGCCTTGCCTTTGTTTATAATCAATGGGATTAAGGCTTCCGGCAGTAACCTCTATCAGCAACTCATTTTCTCCTATCGAAGGTTCCGGAATATCAGCTATGCTGAATACATCCTGGGAACCAAAACTATTTATTACTACTGCTTTCATCCACGCATTTTGAGTACAAACATCGATAATAGATCATACATATACAAACAAAAAATATAAGAGCTTATTTAGAATTTTTCTAATTTAGCTAATAACTATATCAATAAAAAGCATTTAAAAAACTCAAACGATTATGAAAACTTTACTAAAACTTCTTTATTTTCTTCTGACTTTGTTAATCATACTCTTGTTATCAGGTATATTTCTGCCCAAAGAAACTCATATTGAATCATCCACTACAATTGGGGCTTCCATGGAAATTGTCTTTGATCAGGTGAATGATTTTCGGAACTGGGAAAACTGGTCGCCATGGTTTGAAGCTGATACTGCCATGGTGTTTGTATACAACGATCAAACAGCAGGTACAGGAGCTTCTTACAAATGGACGAGCGAAAAGTCAGGATCGGGCAACCAGACGATGAAAGAAAGCATTCCCGGACAATCCATACATACCTACATTGATTTTGGTGAACAGGGAGATGCAAATGGTTCATGGGAATTTGAAGAGGGGGAAAAAAACATAAAAGTTACATGGGCATTTGACGATTCCGATTTGGGGTATTTCGAAAGGTATTTTATGATCCTGTTTAAAAATAAAATTCAAAGTGATTTAAAAAAGGGCCTGCAGAATCTGAAAAATGTGAGCGAGGAATTACGCCTGAGCAGGGTTTCCGGTGTGAAAATATTGACCCTGGAGCTGCAACCTGCTATGGCTGTTGTTGATTCATCGGATGTGGATGGTATGGCAGCAAAAATGGCAGAGATGTTCGATAAGCTGAACAAATACCTGGAAAAGCGCGACCTTGTTCAGACGGGTGCTCCTTTTACCATGTATTATACATGGAATCCGGAAGGATTAACAAAATTTGCCTGTGGTGTGCCGATTGAAAAAAGAACCTGGGGGTGGAAACAATATATCTACCTAGAGCTTTCTGAAGGTCAGGTGGCTTTGATTACACACTGGGGCAGGTATGGGAGTGAAAAACCCTGGCTGGTGCTCGATCAATATCTGAAAGAAAACAAGCTGCAAATTTCAGGGGCTCCCTGGGAGGTGTATCTTACAGATCCTTCAAGTGAACCGGATACATCGCAGTGGAAACTGGAGGTATATTATCCGGTGAGCAAATAACAGGTTTATTATGAGTTGGAATTAAGCATGAGTTGATAAAAAGGTAAGTCGAACTGCCTGGGAGCAGTTCGAAAAAATGGCTTGTGGGACGGAAATTTAATAGATAATTCCATAATTCAAATGTAGATATGCAGATTTTAGGTTCTATCATGAACAACAGGCAAAAAATCTATTCATATAGAGCTATTTTATCATTTAACTTTGTTATATTAAGCATTAATTCTTTTGTTTTTAATCAGCGAAAAAGGTGTACTTCGTATGCTGTAAAATATTAGGAGTGGAACCGGGCACTGATCCCGGTGAGATCAAATCGGCTTTCAGGAAAGCTGCCAAAGAATTGCATCCTGATATTAACGATTCGGAAAAAGCACACCAATACTTTATTATCCTGCAAAATGCTTATCAATACCTTCTTGAACATCCATACAGCAAGGAGAACATTGAGTATTACAGAAAGGTAGTAGCTGAGAAGGCAAAAAGACGATCGGTCCAGTTCTCTAATGGCATAAATTTCAGAAGAATAAAGAACAGGCTTGTTGAAAATTATACATTAAGAGAGGTATTAAAAAATTCATTGACCGCAAGAATTGTTTATGTGGTATTTCACATACTGTTTCTTACCATCGGAATTTATATGACCGTGCGCTCGATTTTCGATATATTTCTTTATGAGGTGGATGAAAGATCTAATTTCTTTTCGGCCTATTTTGTAATCGCGAGTGCCATTTTGTTTGGTATTGTTATTACATCAATATTTCTGTATACCGGGGTTAACTTTATCAGAAAAAGGTAAGTATTTCCGCTTCCGGTAATGGCAGGTTTCATGGATAATTAATAATTAAGAATGAAGAATTAAGAATGAAGAATTAAGAATGAAGAATTAAGAATGAAGAATTAATAATTTTGAATGAAACCTAATGTGTTGCTTATGATAGTTACATTTGTTCATGTGTGGGTTACCCCCGAATACATTGATGATTTTATAGAGGCCTGCAAAGCCAATCACCGGGAAGCAGTGAAGGAACCCGGTAACTTAAGGTTCGACCTTCTTCAGGATGCGCAAGATCCCGCGAAATTTGTTCTGTATGAGGCTTATGAAAGCGAAGAGGCATCAAAAGCTCATAAAGATACCGAACACTATAAGTTTTGGCGGGAAACAGTTGCCGACTGGATGGCGAGTCCGAGAGAAGGAGTGAAGCACAACATTATTTGTCCGCTAGATACATCGAAATGGTAGATTTCATCAGGACTTTTTCGTTTGCCAGGACACCAAAGATCATTTTCGGGGAGGGCAGTATTGCTTCCCTGGGTAAAAACATTTCCGGTTTTGGGAAACATGTTTTACTGATTAGCGGCGGTTCATCCTATGATACTACGTTAATAAAAAGCAAAATTGAAAAATCTCTGAAGGATTCGGATCTTACGTATTTCCGGTATCCTGTTACAAGTGAACCTTCACCTGAAATAGTGGATATTGCTGTTTCTGTATTCAAATCAAAAAAGATTGATGTGGTCGTAGCAGTCGGAGGAGGCAGTGTAATGGATGCAGGTAAAGCTATTTCAGCTATGCTTAAAGAGGAAGGAAGTGTTAAGGATTACCTGGAAGGAGTGGGAACAAAAAAGCCTTCCGGTGAAAGGCTTCCGCTGATTGCCATTCCAACGACTTCCGGAACAGGAAGTGAAGCTACCATGAATGCAGTGATTTCCGAATTTGGACCACGGGGATTTAAAAAGTCATTGCGTCACGACCATTATACACCTGATAAAGCAATTATAGATCCTGAGCTTACATTGGATTGTCCGCCCGACATTACTGCCGCCGGCGGCATGGATGCTTTTACACAATTGATGGAATCTTATCTTTCAAACAAAGCGACTGCTATGACAAATGCTTTGGCATCTTCCGGTCTGGAGTGCATTGCACGATCTCTCATTCAAGCCTATAATAACGGAAATGATCTTCGGGCACGGACTGAAATGGCTTATGCAGCATTGATTTCGGGCATCACACTTTCGAATGCAGGTTTGGGAGTAATACATGGCTTTGCACAGCCCCTGGGAAGTCTTTTCCCTATACCCCATGGAGTGGTCTGCGGTGGACTAATGGGCGTGGTAAACCATGCTACTGTTGATAAACTCAGAAAGGAAATGCCTGACAGCATCATCCTGGAGAAATATGCCAGGCTGGGAAAGATTTTCGTTCAGACCGCAGGAAAGAATGATGCGTATTATATTGACTCACTGTTGGCTGTCATGGATGATTTTGTTGAAACAATGAAAATTCCTCGTTTAGGTGAGTATGGAGTAAAGGAGAAAGATTTTGAATCCATCATTAATCTGACCGGTATGAAGAATCACCCTGTTGTCTTGGATAAAGGAGAGTTAACAACTATCTTAAGCAAAAGACTATAATTGCTAAAAAGAAAATACAAGCAATGGAAGATACATTATCAGAGGCTTTGAAAATCAAAAAGGAAAAAGTCGAAAATCTGCTGAAAGAAATGGGAAGTGTTGCTGTGGCTTATTCAGGGGGAGTGGATAGTACACTATTGCTATACATTGCACACCGTGTTCTTGGCAAAAATGCAGTTGCCTTATATGCTGAATCGCCTTTGCAGCCGGAACGGGAAAAAGCAGAAGTGTTGAAGTTCGCCGGGCAACTGGGTGTTGAACTGATCACTCTACAGATTGACGAGTTGAAACACGATGCATTCAGATCAAATCCTCCAAACAGGTGCTATTACTGTAAATCATTGATTTTTTCCAGGATGGAAGAAATCGCAAGGAAGCACAATAAATATTTTATGGTGGATGGATCAAATCACGACGATAGGAACGATTACCGTCCGGGTGCCAGGGCATTAGTAGAGAGAGGAGTAAGGAGTCCTATGCTGGAAGCCGGACTTACAAAAGAAGAGATCAGGGAATTGAGCCGGCATTTCCAACTTCCGACATGGGATAAGGATGCACTTGCCTGTCTTGCCACACGCATACCATACGGGGAAGCTGTTACAGAAGATAAGCTTAAAAAGATTGATAAAGCCGAGGAAGTATTAATCAACAAGGGATTTCGAAATGTCAGGGCACGGTATCATGAAGATACGGTAAAGATTGAGGTTAGACACGACCAGGTACAACGGTTTTCTGAAAAAACACTTTATGATGAGATACTTGGAGTTATGAAATCCATAGGATTTAAAAAAATAAGCATTGATCCAAAAGGGTACCGGCAGGGAAGTATGAATGAAGTTTAAAACAGATGTGAGATATGAGTACAGAGATATGAGATGTAAAAGTTACTAGTTCCTGGTCGCTAGTCATTAGTGAAAAGAAAAAAGAAAAAAGATAAAAGACAAAAGGTAAAAGTGAAAAGTTTCGAGTTTTGAGTTTGGAGTAATCAGTAATCAGTAACCTGTAACCTGTAACCAGTAACAAGCATCCAGTAACTAGCAACTTGAGACTAAAGATTTCTTCCATTATTCATTTTTAATTTTTCATTATTAATTCTTCTTACTCCCGATTTCTTCCCTTTTCAACTCATCAACTTCTCATCTTCTCACCTTACAAACTAACAACCCAACCTCCAATTATTAAATGAAAATCAGAATACTATTTTTAAAAAATGTTTTATATTTATCATATAATCGATCATTAATAGAAACAGAATATGAAATTTACATTCCACAATGCTTTCGCCAACACAAGAAAGGATCTAAATCCTGCCTGCAAATCATTGATCAGAAGATTTATAAAAACGGGAATTACAATGCTGTATTCAATACTGGTTCTTGGAACACTGACTTCCCTGGCACAACCTTCGGGTGGCCCATATGGTCCGATCCGACAGAACTATGCATTGCCGGAGGTGGAAGGAAAGATATACTATGTATCACCTGAAGGTGATGCAGAAGAGCCGGGTACCAGTCTGGATAACCCGACAAGCATTGAGGCTGCCATAAAAAATGTGGTGACAGGTGATGCCATTGTCATGTGCGGTGGTACTTATCGTACGGGAAGCCTTCTTTTAAACCAGGGCATTACCATGCAGGCATATGCTGATGAGCAACCTGTTCTGAAGGGTACCTATATAGCTGATGAATGGACAGATCTGGGAAACGGATTGTGGGAAACTTCCTGGTCCCGCCTATTTCCATCGAAGCCTGATAGCTGGTGGCGCAGGGAAAGGGAAGGGAAAAAGACTCCTCAGCATCGCTTTAACAACGACATGGTGTTTGTGGACGGCAGGTTCCTGCAATCGGCAGGATGGGAGGGAGAAGTGGATGAAAATTCCTTTTACATCGACTACGATGCTCAAAAGGTAACCATTGGTATTGATCCTGCAAACCGTTTGGTGGAAATCACAGCATTCAATGTCGGACTGCACAGGGTCACAGGGGAAGTGCATGGAAAAAAATCTGACGGCAAAGGTCCCCTGATCAGGGGAATCGTTTTTACTCAATATGCTTACCGTGCCATTGAAATCGATGGTACCGAGCCCGATGGTATATCGGATGAAGCGGATCACGGAAAGGAAGTCATCGGCACAAGCCTGGAACATTGTGAAATTTCCTATTGTTCACGCGTGGCTGCTTATATCAGAGGCGATAAACTTACACTCCGCAATTGCAAAGTGAGCAATACCAGCACAGAGGGCATTTACATTATCGCCTCCAGTGATGTTTTATTGGAAAAAAATATTTTTGCCAGCAACAACATAGAACGCATTACAGGTTACTTTCCGGCAGCAGTGAAAATATTCAATCAAAGTTACCGTGTTACCTGCAACGACAACCTGGTAATGGACCATCCCTATTCAAATGGCATCTGGTATGACGTAGGCAATGTGGATGGTGTTTTTACAAACAACTACCTGGTTGATATTGGAAATACAGACAAAGAATTTGTTCATGATAAACCCTGGCCAAGTGATAATGCTTTCTTTTTTGAAATATCAAAAGGAGCGATTTGTGCGGGGAATGTATTTGTGAATTGTGACCAGGGAATTTTTGTACTTAACAGCTCGGATGTAAAAATATACAACAATACACTTGTGAACAGCACAGTAGCTATCGGACGCAACGAGAGAGTTCCGCAGGGGGATCACTTTGGCTGGCATTCCAGCACCGGACCAGGTGTTGAAGAAAGGGACGGACATGTGTTTGTAAACAATTTGCTGACGGGTGATGAGAATTATAACAGGCCACTTTTGTTTGTGTGGCAGCGCGATTTCTTGTGTGACAGACTTCCTGAATCAATGATAGAAAAACTTGATCACAATGTGTACATAAAAAGTCCGGAAGAAGCTTTAAAACCTTTGATTTTATGGAGTCCTGCAAACAATACTTCTTGCCAGCAGGCATTTGCTTCCCTGGAGGAATTCCGGAAGCTGCATACCGGATTTTCAAAGAACAGCCTTTATTTTCATAACAATGAGACCTTTTTTAAAAGTCCGAAATTGGGTAATTTTCAATTGTTACCGACATTTCCGGGATCAGAAGCAGCTGCAATACTTCCGGCTGATGTAAGGAAAGTTCTTGGTCAGACAGATAAGAGCAGTAGATACCTGGGAGCATATCCTTTGGTTAACTGAGAACCTTTGCTCATTTTGTATTTACTGAAAGCTATTGCAAATAGTGAAGAGGAGAAGTTATGTTAAAAAATTCCGGTAGATTCATTTATCATAACAAAATCATTTTTCATTTCACTTGTGTATTTCTCTGTCCGGAGTTGATAAAAACAGATTTCCTTTGTAAGATTTTCCCTATCGAAACGGATACTGTATTAGCCATTCTCTTGAAAATCATTCACCGGAAATATATTTTTATTCCTAATCCCAGGGTCGTAATATCCCATAAATTTATGTATGAACTGTTGTGGTTATCGAATAAGCTTAAAATATATAAATCCCAAAAACTTGCTTCAATATAGAAACCTAAACCTTTCATGTGTTTTTGTTTGATTTTGACATAAATTTCTGATTCTAATAGTAATCCCATTCTAAAAGATGTATTCCACCATAAATATCCTTTGGGGTAATTTTTAGAACCGTTATATTTACTATACCTCTCCCCAAAAGTATAGTTAAACACAGCGCCAGCCGAGAGTGGTTTAATAATTGTTTTCTTAATATTGAAATAAAGTTTTGGGATATAAATACCCTTAAAAGCTGCTATATAAATATCTCTGCCACCGGCAAATTCAGGAACATACCCAATTGAATATGCCAGTTCAAAATTATTTTTCAATAAAGTCCAGGCAGGTCCTGATGATATTAGTCCAATATGGCCGGCATATTGCAATCGAATATGGTCCGGCATGTACCATTTGTTCGTTATTGTCCTTTCTTCTTGTGCATTCAACCCAGACGAAAAACACATCATAATAAATGAAACAATTATGCTGTTCCTGATGCTCATAAACTAATTACTCAATTATTTTAAATTGAAAACCTTCATTCCATATTTCAACAGTAATGAACTTATTTTTTGAGGTACTGAAAGAACCTAAATAGGGAATTCCTTCGTTATATAGCTCGGAAAAAGTATGAAAATGATTGTGTCCGTTAATACACAATAGCACCTTTCTATACTTGCTTAAGGCAGTTCTATAATCATCTACCAAATCCGGATTAAAATCAGTATGGTAAGGTGGTACATGGTTTATGAGAATTGCGTGATTGTAATTTGAAGTATCAGAAAGCTCATTTTCCAACCAGAGTATATCAGGTACCTTACTATCAAAACCAAACTCCCTGCAATTTGTGTTTAAAAAAATAAACTTATTGCCCATATATGAAAAACTGAAATTAAATTCACCATACATTAAATTATAGATTTCAGCACCATTCGCAATCAGATCGTGATTTCCAACAACAGCAACATAGGGGTATTTTAATTCGGACAACAACTCGTGCATCATGGTGTATTCCCATTGCAGGCCAAAATCAACCAAGTCACCCGTATGAATGACAAAATTGATGTTTGGAATGGCATTTATTTTCTTAATGATATTTTTTGTTGAATTATAAAATCGCTGAGAATCACCAATAATAGCTATTCTAATAGTATCTGTAGCGGTATATAATAAACGCTCTATATTTCGTTGATTAATATTTCTATATTGACTTTCTGGTGATATTTGATAGTGACTGAATTCAAATTTTTCACAAGAAAACAGGATCAATATGAGTAAAACAATTATGAATTTTTTAAGCTTCATTTACTGTGATAAAATCATTTTTTTTGATTTGCCTGTATATTTCTCTGTCCGGGACATCTAAAAATAGATGATGTTGCCATAGCGGATGGATCCCTCCATGCATCAAGACTATGTTGTGTATAAATTACACTGGTGAAAAACTGACTTATTTCTTCCGGATTAATACATCAATGAAAATATCTATGAGAATAGTTTGTCCGTTTACATAATGAATAACACCAACCAACACAATTACTATCTGAATAATAAACGTGTTTTGACCATTATATCTTCCGGTGCAATTTAGCCTGCATTATTCATAAAAATGAATGAATTTTAATTATTTATTTGTG
>CAYQDZ010000071.1:0-13124 GCA_964416375.1 uncultured Bacteroidales bacterium | reverse complement strand
GCAGTAAGCTACTACAGCTTCAGCTTCCGACGCCTCGCATCTGCCCCAAACTTGATGCATGAATAATGCAGGCTAAATAGTTAATAGAAATTAATATTAAGTCAAAAATACCTTAATAGGAAATGTGTATTTTTGAACCTTAATTTAAAACAAGATGTATACAGCAGAACAATTTATCGTTCCAAAGCTTGGAAATTGCACCATTGAATCTCCTCTGAATCTTTCAAAGGAATTAGGCGACGGAGTTTTTAATTACATTCAGGATGATCAGCGAATTGTGATGAAATCTGATATCCGATACTACAAAAGCTGCATAGCAGAAAATATTGAGCCTGTCTCGTTTGAAAAAGCCGGGCCTAAAGAATATATTTATTTCGATCCGGCAAAAACCAAGGTAGCAATTGTTACTTGCGGAGGTCTGTGCCCCGGACTGAATAATGTGATAAGAGGGTTGGTCATGCAGCTTTTTGATCGATACGGCGTAAATAGAGTTGTAGGTATTAAATACGGATACGAAGGTTTTATTCCAAAATATAAACATGAAATTATTGATTTAACTCCTGAAGAAGTAGAGGACATCCACATGCACGGAGGAACAATTTTAGGATCATCAAGGGGCCCACAGGATGTTGGTGAAATAGTTAATGCCCTTGAAAGAATGAATATCAATATTTTGTTTACTATTGGCGGTGACGGGACCTTACATGGTGCCCAGACTATTACCGAGGAAATAACCAAACGTGGACTTAAAATAGCAGTAGCAGGTATTCCAAAAACCATAGACAACGACATCAATCTTATTGAAAAATCTTTTGGTTTTGAATCTGCATTTACCATTGCCACTGAAGTTCTGCGTGGAGCACACAATGAAGCAAAAGGAGCTTACAATGGTATTTCCCTGGTAAAATTAATGGGTCGGGATTCAGGTTTTATTGCTGCAAATGCCGCCCTTGCTGTTCAGGAAGTAAATTTCGTACTTGTACCGGAAGTACATTTTGAGATGCAAGGTCCCGGAGGCTTTCTGGAAATATTGAAACACAGACTTGAAAGAAAACATCATGCTCTGATTGTGGTTGCCGAAGGTGCCGGGCAAAACTTTTTTAATGAAAACACTACCGAAAGGGATGCATCAGGAAATGTGAAATACAATGATATTGGTATATATATGCGTGATACCATTAAAGCAGATTTTAAAAACCGGAATTTCCCATTCAATCTGAAATATATCGATCCGAGTTATATTATTCGAAGCTCACCCGCAAATGCAAATGACAGTCTTTTTTGTAATATTCTGGCACAAAATGCCGTACATGCAGTAATGGCAGGTAAAACCGGGTTCGTCATTGGCTACTGGAACACTCATTTTACCGTTCTTCCCATTCCCATGACAGTTTCCAAAAGGAAAAAAATATCTACTGAAGGAGAACTCTGGTCAACTGTAATTGAAACAACAGGCCAACCAAAAAAGATGTATTCGTAGTTCAGTAGCAAGAAATTTCCTGCAGGCATTATAATTATCGTTGAATTTTCTGCTTTTTGTATTGACCGGTGATTCCATTTTTTTCTGGTGGTTTATAAAACAATGAATGCTCCATTCTGTATTTTTTGTACATTTATGTAACTTACTTCGAAAAGAAACGTTTTTAGAAAATAAACCTTTTCTTTATGAAATTAACTGTATCAGACAAAAGAAGTCAAAGGCGATTTAATATACCTGTTGTGGGTCATTTTGCAGATCGCAGCGTCCGCTTTAATTCAATAATAGAAGCAGAAGAATGCACAGGCATAACATACAGCCTGATTTTTGAAGCCTGTATAGGAAAAATTTATAAGGCCAGAAATGTATATTGGGAATTCGAAAACGGAGTTCATTTTATCAAGTACAAAGCCCATTACATGAGGGCAAAGCTTTACTTTGAAGAAAATGCTACTTTTGAGGGATTTTTTAAAAGCAAAAAAGAGTTGAATCAATAAATACAGCAGGACTGCCCTATTTCACTTGAAAGCCCAACTTCATCAAGCGTATCTTATACTCATCAGATACATTTTTCATTTTCAGATTGTATGCCAAAAACTCACGTCTCAAAGGATAATTATTCCGTAACAATTCAAAATCATTTGCAGAATTTCTTAAGGCTTTGTCATCATTCTTAATATTGTAAGCATGTAAAAACAGATCTGTTACGATCTCCTGAAAATTTTTATTTCGTCCATCATAATTGACTTCACAATTTTCCGGTATTGGAATGTTTTCTGGTTCCCAATCATCAATTCCCATATTAAAATGCCTGCTTAATGCCTGAACAGCCATTTTTGTTCCATTGGCTTTTCCGTCGGCAGAATAACCTGCTATATGTGGGGTTACAATAAAGGATTCACACAACAGATCCATATCAATATCCGGTTCATTTTCCCAAACATCAAGCACAAGGGATTCCGGAAGCCCCCTTTGTAATTGTCTCTTCAAGTTGAGAGTGTCAATAACTTCGCCACGTGAAGAATTCAATAGAAGCGTTCCTTTATTCAGACAATTCAGAAATCTTTCATTGATCATATGATATGTACAGTCTTCCCCTTCATGAATTAACGGCACATGAAGTGATATTATATCAGCTTCTCTTAAAATACCATCCAAAGAAACAAATCCACAAGAACTTTCGGCTCTTGCACGAGGCGGATCATTCAATACAACCGGTATACCTAAAATTTCTGCCAATCGAACAATTTTTTTACCAACGTTTCCAACTCCCACAACTCCAAGAGTTCTTTTGCTCAGATCTATATCTTTTTCTTTTGCGAACAGTGTAATTGCGCTGGCAATGTATTGCATAACCGAGGTGGAATTACAGCCTGGTGCATTTGTCCATACAATATTATTCTTTTTGCAATATTCAGTATCTATATGATCAAACCCTATGGTAGCCGATACAATGTATTTTACCTTTGAACCATCCAATAAATCTGCGTTGCATAGAGTACGGGTTCTGATAATCAGAGCATCAGCATCTTTTACCTTGTCCCTGTTAATTTGAATTCCCGGATAATACTTTATATCGGCAAATGGTTCCAGTACATTCTTCAGAAAGGGTATTTTTTCGTCAGCAATAATCTTCATTATGAATCCTATATTTATTCATATTCAATTTTAGTAAGAAATACTTTGAATTACAAGCTGATTCGTTCACAGAATAGGGTATTTATTTTTTTTTATGGTATAACGCAACCTTTTGTTATGTTCATGTATCTATATATTTGATAAGGGTTAGATATAAATAACTTTTTCACGTCTATCACAAGGGTAATACATTGAAAACCCCAGATGGAGTAAACCCAACAAACATCCCTGATCAGAAAATCAGGGATGTTTTCTTTTGTATGCATCGCCTGTTCTCCATTCCTCAATGTGGCATGAGGAAAGGAGTTTTTATAATACTCGTCCGTGAGAATCTGACAAAAACCATGAATTCGGCTTCAATTTAAAAAAGAAAACGAACCATATTAATTTATTTTCGTAGAATTGCATACTAAATATTCAACCAATATGAGCTAATCTAAATATGACAATTCCAGATTCTGTTATTTTATTAAATCTTAGTATACTTATGCCTCAGGGATATCTGTTCCCCGGCATTCTGTTTTTTTCAGCAGGGATGGTCTCCTCATTAGGAATATTCATTATCTATAAAATTATTAGAAGGAAGCAAAGACACAGAGCATTATACTCAATAGCGCATAATTTATTAGATGAAAGTGATCAACTGAATATACTCATAAACAACCTTCCGGATTGTGTTTATTTTAAGGACAATGACAGCAAGTATATACTGGCAAACCAAAATTTCAGTAAAGCCCTTAAGGTAAATCGACCAGAAGATTTGTACGGAAAATCTGACAAGGAGTTGTATGATGAAAGTGAAGCAAGTAAATATTTTGAAGATGACAAGAAAATATTAAGTGGAGAGGTAGATCATGTCAGAAACAAACAAGAAAGTAATAAAAACGGAAAAAAGGAATTCTCGATAACCACAAAAATTCCCATAAAAGATAAAAAAGGTAAGATTATCGGTCTGATGGGAACACGATCTGATATTACTGAACAGGAGCTAGCATCGCAAGAAATTGAAAATCAGAATCATGCACTCGAGAAAGAAAGAAATTTACTCAGGGCTCTGATGGATAATATGCCCGATACAATATACATAAAAGATACTGATTGCAGGTTTTTAGATGGAAATCCGAAACAGGTAAAAGTCACGAAAGCTAAGACTTACAGTAATCTGATAGGAAAAACTGATTTTGATTTCTATCCGAAAGACATTGCCGAAATCTATAATTTAGATGATAAGCATGTGCTTGAAACGGGTGAATCCGTGATTAACAAAGAAGAAATCGGATTTGATTCTGAAGGAAATATTCGTGTATTATCCACAACAAAAGTACCTTTCAGAAACAAGGATGGCAACATTATAGGATTGGTGGGAATAGGCAGAGATATCACCCGGCAAAAGGAATCGGAAGAAAAACTTAAAGAACAAGCCCAGAGCTTACAGGAAATTAATGTCCTTCTTGAAGAAAGGCAGGAAGAGATTAACCTGCAAGCTGACGAACTAAGTTCACAAAATACAATTCTTGAAAACGAACGTAATCTGTTACGGACCATCATTGATGCTATACCTGACTTCATTTATATTAAGGATAAACAGAGCCGGTTTATTGCAGCAAACAAGAAAACCAGTGATATCATGAAAGCCAAAAATCAAAGTGATCTGGAAGGAAAAACTGACTTTGATTTTTACACAAAAGAAATAGCTCAATTTTTTTATGACATGGAACAAAAGGTTGTAAAATCAGGTAACGCAGTGTTCAATCAGGAAGAAATTGGCTTTGACAGAGATGGAAATGAGAGGGTTATTTCTACCACCAAGGTTCCCTATTATGATGCGGAAGGAAAAATCATTGGCATAGTTGGTGTGGGAAGGGATATCACGGAAATGAAAGAGTTCCAGGAAAAACTCAAGAAGCAGACAATCGATCTGCAGGAAAGCAACATTTTATTGGAAGAACGTCAGGAAGAAATACAAAAACAATCTGAGTCTATGAGCGAGCAAAATTCAGTTCTTGAAAAAGAAAGGAACTTGTTAAGAACGCTGATTGATAATATGCCTGATTATATATACATTAAAGATAAGGACAGTAGATTTTTAACAGTCAACAAACGCTTGCTGAGTGTAATGCATAAAAAAACTCTCGATGAAATTGTGGGAAAAACCGATTTTGAAACCTCTCCTTCCAAAGAAGCAGCAGAACTATACCTTCAAGATGACCAAAAAATTCTAAGTTCGGGAAAATCAATAATTAACAAGGAAGAAATCGGTTTTGATGAAAACGACAGGGAAAGGGTAATGTCAACCTCAAAAGTCCCTTATTATGATGTTGATGGTAAGCCAGCCGGAATTGTTGGCATTGGTCGTGATATTACAAAACAAAAAAATGCAGAGAAGCAACTACGTGAACAAGCTCAAAACTTGCAGGAAGTAAATATAATACTTGAAGAGCGGCAGGAAAAAATTCAGCAGCAATCAGAAAAGTTGAATAACCAGGCTCAAAATCTTCAGAAAGCGAATACACAGCTTCAACATTTGAATGCCACAAAAAATAAATTTTTCTCTATTATCGCACACGATTTAAAAAATCCTTTCCAGGCAATTTTCGGATTTTCTGAATTGTTGATGAGAAACCATGATGATTTTGACGATGATCAAAAACTTGAACTCCTGACGATGATCAAAACATCATCAGAAAGTGCATTCAATTTGCTGGAAAATTTATTGCAGTGGGCAAGAACACAAACTGACACAATCAAATACAATCCATCACAGATTCAGATTTCGGAACTAATAGAACAAAACATAGAGCTGAGTAAGGCCATTGCCGAGAATAAATCCATTTCACTAATTTCGGAAATAGAATGTGATTCGGGGGCCTATGCCGACAGCAATATGATAAATCTTGTTATCCGCAACCTCCTTAGCAATGCAATTAAGTTTACCAAGGAAAAGGGTAGCATCATAATCAAATGTTCCGAAAATAAAAAGGATGAATTGGCGGTATCGATAACCGACACAGGGATTGGTATTTCCGATAAAAATATTGATAAACTGTTTCGCATCGATGAGTATTTTTCTACCTCGGGAACATCGGGTGAAGGAGGTACGGGTTTGGGATTGATCATTTGTAAAGAATTTGTAGAAAAAAACAAGGGAGAGATTACCATTGAAAGTGAGCATGAAGTTGGCACTACCTTTACATTCACCTTGCCCAGAAAGCCAAAATAAAAACCACCTCTTTCTCTTTTTATTGTGAATTTTCACCCCCAGGAAGAATGATCTCATATGGATTCTGAAATAATCCTATTTCAAAATGAACACTTATTTTTCGGAAAACAGAAGCAGATTATTGGGTAGCAACTTTACCTTAATCATGCCGGGAAGGTAAAAATGACTATTCCATATTGTTATTCCTTTTATAGCCCTTCTGTCTTTGAATGGCCGATTTGAAAGGATCCAGAATTCTTGTCAGCAGACTTCTTTCTTCTGTAATAATTTCAGCTGTACCGGGCATATTTTGTTGAAAATCGAGTGTTATATTATAGTTTGTTACCAGAATGTTGCTGTCTATTGCTATCTCTGCCATATAATACTCATTATTCGGAACCAGTGATATGGATGCGACTTTTCCGTTTATTGTTCCAAATTCAAGAAAAGGGTAATTGTCAAATTTAATGATCACCCGATGACCTTCTTTTACTTTACCGACTCCGATAGCTGATAATTCGGTTTTCCCAACTATATTGCCCTGGTCATTGGGCAGAACTGTCATGACAACTTCACCTGAATTAACATACTGATTCTCACTCCAGAATTTTGTAAAAGTTACCTGTCCGAAGAAGGGGGATCTTATAACGTACTGATTCTTCCAAAGTGAGATTTGTCCTTTGAGTCTTTCATATGCTTCTCTTATACTTTGTAAATGGACCCTGCTGGTCTCCTCCAGTTTCAATTCGAGTTCCAGTTCCTCTTGCTGCAAATTTGATACATCAATTTTTGCTGCAGCCAATTTTGTTTGTGTTTCTTTCAAATTAAAAAGCTTATTCAACCTGGCAGTTTCAGTTTTTTCCAATTGAGAAGAAGAAAGAACCTGTTCAATAAATAACATGGAATCGCGTTTGTATTGTTTATCGGAAAGAATAAATTCCTGTTCCAGAACATTTGTCTGTTCTTTTAGCCTGGCCAGGTAAAGATTATACTGATTCAATT
This sequence comes from uncultured Bacteroidales bacterium, assembly GCA_964416375.1. Taxonomy (GTDB): domain Bacteria; phylum Bacteroidota; class Bacteroidia; order Bacteroidales; family UBA10428; genus UBA10428. The sequence continues at coordinate 5,808 of CAYQDZ010000071.1, read as the reverse complement.
CAGAATGAATAGAATGAATCTTTCTTTTGTAATAATCCAAATTAACAAAGCCATTGTATTCATCAATCTTTTTTTGCAAACTAGCATACGTGTTCTGCACCGAGCCTAATTTTAATTCATCTGAGAAATCCGATTCAATCAATATCTCCATGGTAAAGCTTTCTCCCAACAAATTTTCAAGTTTGCTTATGTCTTCATATTCAGCCGCTGATTCCAGAATTGCCAACACCTGATTGCTGTCTGTTTTTTGCTTATCCGATACCAGAATAAGCTGAATCCTGGCAGAAACATTCGCGGTAAGATCGGCAGGAGGGTTTTCTGTTGTCAGCTTTATCCGGGCATTAATAACATCCGGATATTTCAGCAGTGCTGAACCAAAGATCAAAATCAGAAACACAATAAATATAACAAGGGTGCCATAACGAATTATCCACTTAGGTACCTGTCCAAGTATATCCTGGATTTCTCCGCTACGAATTTTAAGGTTCTTAGCTTCTTTTCGGTCCTTATCTGTTATAGATAGTTTTACCATTATATGCCAAGTTCAAGTTGATTTTTTACCAGATGATAATAATCCCCTCTTTTCTTTGTTAATTCAGTATGTGTTCCCATTTCAGTGATCTCTCCTCTCTCCAAAACAACAATCTGATCAGCATTCTTAACAGTACTTAAGCGATGTGCAACTACAATCACCGTTCTTCCTTTAAAAAATTTTCCCAGGTTCTCCATGATTTCTTTTTCGTTGATTGCATCAAGGGCATTTGTTGCTTCATCAAAAAAAATAAATCTCGGATCTTTATATATCGCCCGGGCAATAAGAATCCTCTGGTTTTGTCCCTGACTTAATCCCAGGCCTTCCTGGCCGATCTTGGTGTTATACCCCATGGGTAAATCATCTATTATAGTTTGCACGTTGGCCAATCGTGAAGCATAATACAGTTTTTCCTTATCAATTATTTCATCTGAAAGAGCAATGTTCTGGGCAATGCTCTCTGAAAACAGATATCCTTCCTGCATAACAACACCGCAAATGCTCCTCCAATAAGAGGAGCTAATCTTTTGTAAATTCTGTTTGCCGACAAATATATCTCCCTGTATAGGCTTATAAAAATTCAACAGGAGTTTCAATAAGGTTGTCTTTCCACTTCCGCTGGTACCGACAATGGCTGTAATTTTATTCTTTGGTATCTCAAGATCAATATTTTTCAGAACGAAGGGTGATTGCGGTCCCTCATATTGAAAAGCTAAGTTCTGAATTTTAATACCCTGCTCCTGCTCAATCTCTGTTACCAGATAACTCTTATCCTTCTCTTCATCTTCTTTGCTATGTATCTCAGATAATCGTTCCAGGCTAATGCGTGCATCCTGCGTTGTATGAAAAAAATCAATCATTTTGTCAATCGGCCCTGATAATTGTCCCAAAACATAAGATATGGCTACCATAGCACCAAAAGTCAGCTGACCATTCAGAACCAGTAAAGCGGTATAAAATATAATAAGAACATCCTTGTATTCATTAAAAATAAGGGCTCCGGCTCTTTGTTTTTGTTGCAGGGTAAGACCTTTCACATTTATCCTGAATAATTTGGCTTGAATGTTTTCCCAATCCCATCTTTTTCTTCTTTCACAGGTATTCAGTTTGATTTCGTGCATGCCTGTTAAAAGTTGTATTAAGGTACTCTGATTGCTGGATAACTGTGCAAATTTTCTGTTATCCAATTCTTTACGTTTTTTCATAAACTGCAAAGTCCACAACAGATAAAACACGCTTCCTGCCAGAAAAACAATCAATATTTTCAGGCTAAAAATAGCAAGCACTATTCCCATTATGGTAATTGTGAAAATTGAATGGAACAATTCAATAACTGTCTGGGTAAGGAAGATCTCAATCCTTCTATGATCGGCAATACGTTGCAATAAATCGCCTCTGTTTTTGCTATCAAAAAAAGCAACCGGCAATCGCATCAGTTTAATAAGAAAATCTGAGACCAGGTAAATGTTTATCCTTGAACCAAGATGGAGTATTATCCAGTTCCGTATAAACTCAACCGAAAATCTGCTGGTAACAAGCAATAGCTGGGCCAGAAGAATGGTAAATATCAAAGAAGGATTCGGAATTATTATGCCTTTATCGACAATGGTTTGAAACAAGAAGGGGAAAATAACCTGAATAACTCCTCCCAGAGCAACACCTATAATAATTTGAATGATCAGTGATTTATAAACTTTCACGTATTTAAACAGAAACCTGAATTTCTTTCTGTTCAGCTCTTCATCATCAGACTTGAAGAATTCAGGTGTTGGCTCAAGCTGCAAGCACACTCCAATGTCTTCGTTGTCTTCTATGGTGGATGTCCAATGGGCAATAAATTCATGTTCGCTGTATGCTATTATCCCGAATGCAGGATCAGATACAAATACTTTGCCCTTTTTGATCTTAAATACAACAACAAAATGCTCTTGCTTCCAGTGAACAATGCAGGGATGAATTACTTCCTTTTTTAATTGTTCAAACGATACTTTAAGACCTTTGGTACGAAATCCAATCTCTTCAGCTGCTTCGCTTATACCCAGCAAGGAAACTCCTGATTTTGAAATATAACTATGTTCACGGAGTGATTCAAGCGAATGATGTTTGCCGTAATACTTGGCAATCATTCGCAAACATGTAGGTCCACAATCATTGGCATCGTGTTGTATGAAAACAGGGAATTTACTCATTTAAAGTATTCGAGAGCTTTACAACACGAATCTAAATGGTTTTATTGAAAAAATCCAGAATTTTTACATTAATTATATGGCAACAGAATTGCGTATTCTCTGTTTTATCCTATTTTTTAAAAGATTGACCTCATTTTTCTTTTTGGCATTGCTTCTACTAAGAACAGGTTTATAAGGGATGGTGAAATAGAAGGTAGTGCCTTTATTTGATTCTTTTGACTCATACCATATATTGCCTTCCATCAACTCAACAAGCTTTTTGGATAAACTTAATCCTAAACCCAAACCCTCTTGTGAGCTGTCTGATTCATCCATCTTGCTAAACTTATTGAAGATGATTTTTTCCTTACCTTCCAACCCGCCTACACCTGTATCGCTGACAAAGAATACAATTTCATCGTAATTGATTTTATAACCAAATTCAATGACTCCTTTTTTTGTAAATTTAAATGCATTTGTGATCAGATTAATTAAAACCTGACTTACGTGGTAGGAATCGCAAGACACATTGGGATTCATCCTGCTTTCTGGTATGGAGGTTAAAAATGCAATGTTTTTATTGGAAATGTGTTTTTGAATTGCAAAATAATTATGTATTTCTTCTAATAAATCATTTAAGAAATACTGATTCATTGAAATTTTTATCAATCCTGCTTCGATAATGGAAGCTTCAATTATATTGTCCATTTTCCTAAGAAAGTCCTTGCTGCTATCCCTTATATAATTAATATATTGTTGTTTTTCTTTTTTCTCCAGATTATTCAGCTCAATTAAATCTGAAAATCCCACGATAGCATTTAAGGGAGTTCTGATCTCATGGTATATATTCCGCAGAAAGATTGATTTTGCATTTTCAACACAAGTTGATTTTTCCTCTAATAATTTCTCTAATAATTCAATCCTTCTCTTTAAGTAATCATTTTCGACATCGTATCCACATATTCTTTCCTTCGTTTTACCGGCGCGAAATGGATTTGTAATTTTTTTTATGATGTCCTTATACTTCATATGAAAGAATTTATAATTTCAACGTAAAAATAATGTCTAAACACTAAAAAAACAGGTCCGGGAACCACCTCGGTCCTGCAGTATAAGCCCCGTATATTAATTTTTTAACACTATTTCAGTTTATTCAATATTTTTTTTGCATCCTTCGAATAGTAGCCCTTTTTATCTGCTATGTCTGCAAACATTTCAGTAGCTTTTGCTTTTTCTTTCTTCATCAAATAGCACAGGCCCAAATACCATTCAGCCGATTCAATAAAGGCATTTGCTTTATGGTCGATGATTTTTTCAAACCTTATATTCGCTTCGTCGTATTGTTTGACTTCCATATGAGAAATACCTGAATACAGGTTCAAGCCAATTCTTGAGTTATCTTTCTCCAGAATCTTCTCAAACATATCAATGGCTTCATCAAATCTTTTGCTTTCATAAAGCATCATGGCAGATCTTAAGTCATTGCTGACTGCTTTCCCTGAAGTACGGAAACTCATTCCTATCTCTGCAGGTTTAAAATACTGAGCGTACAGATCCGTAGTAGAGGTATTATTTTTCAGAAGAACCAGAACCATTGCAAATAATACTGCTGCGACAGCGATTCCTGATACAATTACCATGGCCTTTTTCATGGATGATTTACTGATCTTAACCGTCCAGGGTTTGTATACCTGCTCGTGTATAAAATCCAGTTGCTCTTTAAGCGCCAATGTTTCCTTATCAGCTATTGCAGCATGAAGCCTTCTCTGCAATTTGACTTCGTTTTGCAGGCTTTGATTGCCTTCCATTTCTTTTTCAAACCAGATACGTTCTTCGTTACTCATAACGCTTTCAAGGTATCTGTTAACATACTCTGAATAATTCATTTCCTGTTTCATAATAAACAATTTGATTTACAACACACCATATTACATCGTATACTACTTGTTTTACAAGTATATTATATTGTATACTACTATTTTATAAGTCCATAAGTCTCCTGCACCTTTTAAATACTCAGATTATCAGGGTACAAAATTTGTGTACGATAAAATACACAATTATCCCACTAAGATTTTTTTACTTTAAATCACAACTTTTTCTTAATAACACCCGACTGGTTTTGCCGGTAGATCTCGCACAAGTAAGTAGCCTTGCTTAGAAAAGCAATTTGTAATTAATCAACATTTAAATTGAAATATTTTCTTTGATATATAGTTTGGCTGAACCTGGCAACCAATGTTTTTTTTATTTTTTAAAAGAAAAGGATGGCGAGATAAAAAATGCAAGAATTAGGAAAGGAATTGAAGTTATGTGCCGTTAAAACCATTCTCTATCTCGCCAATAATCCTCCTCTGTTCATTGAGAAAACAACCAGTTCTTAAATTTCTTATATTAATGTCACTCCATGATCATCTATTTTCCCTCCTCCTCTGATCATGAGCATATCATCTGCTTTTAATTCGCTAAACTGATTTACTTTGTTTAGTTTTGCTTCTGTAAAGTGGTTTATAAGCTTTTTCATGATTACGGGGTTTAAGGTATTACTTTTAGAGTGTTTCGTTTTTCATGTATATGTTCCACTTCTAAAGAAAATGTCACCGCCATTTTACAACATTTTTGCTTTTTTTTTAAAGTAAAATTGCAATAATCTGAATTTCAATGTTTTACATTCTTTATTTTTTTGCCTTTATTTCCTATTTTAGTTGCCAGGAGACCCTATGAACATGATCATCAATAAAAAAACGGCATTGGCCAGCCTGCTTATCTTCCTGTCCGGTTATCCGACTCTTGGAAAATATCCGGGCCCTGACAGGAGTCTGATTGTTGAAAAACAAATGGATTCTATCAGGCTTTTCAAAGACAGCGCAAAATATTATCTTACACTTGGTGATTACAGGAAGTCCTTGTTCTATGCGCAAAAAAGCCATATGATTACATTAAGAATACATGAACCAAATAGCACAGAGATAGCAAACAGTCTGATCAATTTGGCCAATATTTACTCGTTGATCTGGGAATACGATACTGCACTCCACATTATCAAAAGAGCGGAAGAAATTTACCTCAACTCAAAGCATGCGAACAAAGCCTATCTGGGTTATATAT
>CAYQDZ010000070.1:0-13181 GCA_964416375.1 uncultured Bacteroidales bacterium | reverse complement strand
TTTTCGCTTTAAGGTAAACTTCCAGTTTTTCAAAATCGAACATAGTATTTGGTGTAGAGATTATATGTCTATTCAGTCTATCTTTAAGGTTATTTGTACATCCTGTGTAATAGGAAGAATCAGAACATTTAAGGATGTAAACGAAGTACATATTTTATAAATATCGCTACTACAAATAATTCAACAATTGGAGTGGACTGTGTCCGCCGAAGCCTACAGTAGACATAGCGTAGAGGGGCGAAACCCTCCTACGCCAAGGCTACGGCGGGCGAAGGTGGAGCTGCCGGGGATCGAACCCGGGTCCAAACAAGCAACCCATAAAATTTCTACATGCTTATTCTGTCCTTAATTTTCGACTTAGACCTGGCAACAGACAGCCGAATCTAAGCTTATCCCTTTAGATTTCGCATGGCATTAAGGGAGTTTGCCATACTATCCCTGACTCACGTGTGCCTCTTGATCCAAAACCGCAGGGAAGGGTTTTGGAGAGACAGCTCGTCCCCGCCACCTAGGGCAGGGAGATTGCCATTAATCTACTATACTTCGATTAGGCAGCGAGCGCAAAATTAGATTCGCCAACTAAAATTGTCGCACTATCTTTTAGCGGGTTATTGTGCGTTGCCCGGCATGCTTACTTACCGATTTAACTTGCTGTCAAAGCCAAAATCAGCCCCAAATAAGTTGAACAAATTTACAAAATCTTTGGATGAAACAAACATTAAAAAACATCATGTGTTACTTCAACAGGGATGATTATTATTTCAGTGTGGTTCCCTGCCTGATGCGTCAGGCAGGTACACCTTATAAAAATTAGAAAGATAGGCATGAATAGATCGAAATACATGCCTATTTTAGCAGACACAATCCAATTGCTTGTATATGAGACTTGGTATTATAAGGGAAACAAAAACGGGCCTGGAAAAAAGGGTTTGTCTTGTCCCTGAGCAAATCTCACGATTGATGGTTCAATACCCGGAACATGAGTTTTTTGTTCAGTCGTGTAAAGATCGGGCTTTTTCTGACCGGGAATATGAAGCAATGGGTGTTGAGGTTGTTGAAGGCATGGAACATTGTGATATATTATTCGGAGTGAAGGAAATTAACATGGAAAACCTTATTCCGGGGAAAACCTATTTTTGTTTTTCGCATACTGCCAAACAACAGGCTCACAATCAGAAACTGTTAAGAAAATATGCTGAACTTGGGATCACACTTATTGATTACGAATACCTGAAAAAAGATTCTTTGAGGGTGATTGCTTTTGGGTATTGGGCTGGAATTGTTGGCGCCTATAATGCTATAATAGGTTTTGGAAAACTTTCCGGATCAAACAACTTAAAACCAGCTCATAAATGCATTGATCTGGAGAATGTGAAAAAGGAATTGGAAAAAGTAAACTTTGGTGAAGCCATCAGAATAGTTGTAACGGGTGAAGGAAGGGTTGCTTCCGGCGCAGTTGAAATACTGGAGAAAGCAGGCATACAAAGAGTTACTCCTGATATGTTTTTGATGTATGAGGATAATAATGTGTATTGTCAGATTGGTCCGCAGCACTATACGGAACATAATAAAGGCAAACCATTTAACTTCAATGATTTTATAATCCATCCTGAAGAGTTCCATTCAACTTTTTTTCCTTATGCAACAAAGGCAAATGTTTGGATTGTGTCTCATTTTTGGGATCATCGTTTTCCTGTATTTTTTAACCGGGATCAAATGCAGGACTCTGAATTCAAATTAAAACTTATTGCAGATATCAGTTGTGATGTAAATGGTCCGATACCTTCCACAATACGTGCATCAACTATTGAATCTCCTTTCTATGGCTATAGTATAAGAGAACACAGGGAAACAGAACCTTTTTTAGACGATTGTATAACGGTAATGGCGGTTGACAATCTGCCGGGCGAATTACCGCGTGATTCCTCTTATGATTTTGGACAAAAACTGGCCGATATTGTATTGCCTGAACTCCTGTCCAACAAAAAATCAAACATGATAGATGACGCTACAATTCTAAGAAACGGAAAACTTACAGATGGATTTGCCTATTTGCATGATTATTTAAACAGCTAGCAATTCATCAACTGTTTCTGCCGGATCATCAGATTGAAAAATTGTGGTACCCGTAACCAGGATATTCACTCCGCAATCGAAAAGTTGCCTGGCATTTTCCATGGTAACCCCTCCATCCACCTGAATGAGTGCTTTTGAATTGGACTTTTCAATCATGTTCTTTAGTTCTTGCACTTTCCGGTAGGTGTTTTGAATCAGTTCCTGCCCTCCAAAGCCGGGATTGACACTCATCACGAGAACAAGATCCAGGTCAGCTATTACATCTGTCAATGTGGTAACAGGTGTAGGCGGACTTAAAGAAACCCCTGCTTTTACGCCATTTTCTTTGATTTGAAAAATTCCCCGTTGCAAATGTTTGCAGGCTTCCTGGTGAATGGTCAGTATATCGATGCCGATATTGCAAAATCTATCGATATATTTTGCAGGTTCAACAATCATTAAATGTACATCCAATGGCTTCTGCGTTATTTTGGCAACGGATTCTATAACAGGAATGCCGAATGAAATATTTGGGACAAAAACACCGTCCATCACATCGCAGTGTAACCAACCGGCATTGCTGCTGTTAATCCTATTGATTTCATGCTCAAGATTATTGAAATCAGCTGCGAGAATAGAGGGTGATATATATCGATTCATTTTTTTTCAGCAAAAATAGTCTTATTCCTTAAACAGGAAAGGAAAAAGGCAATACATTGTAATTTGATTATAAAGAGAATGGATTAACCCAGATACGTCTTCAGGTTCTTGCAGCGGGTAGCATTTTTAAGTCTTTTGATAGCTTTTTCTTTTATCTGGCGTACTCGTTCACGTGTAAGGCTGAATTCTTCTCCGATTTCTTCAAGGGTATGAGGGTGTTTGCCATTCAAACCAAAATACAGACGTATAATGTTAGCCTCGCGATAAGTGAGTGTGGATAAGGCTCTTTCAATTTCTTTTCGGAGTGAGTCGTTAAGTAATCCTTTGTCGGGAGGGGGAGTATCTATACTTAGCAGAACATCGTACATGTTGCCATCCTCTTCCTGTGTAATGGGAGCATCCATTGAAACATGTCTTCCTGAGCTTTTCAGAGATTCCTTTACTTCGTCAGGGCCAATTTCCAAAACCTGAGCGATCTCATTTACGGAAGGTTCTCTTTCGAATTTTTGCTCCAGGTCGGCAAATGTTCGATTGATTTTGTTTATTGATCCTATCTTATTTAAAGGTAATCTTACTATTCTTGCCTGTTCGGCCAATGCTTGCAGTATAGATTGTCTGATCCACCAAACCGCATAAGAGATAAATTTAAAACCACGAGTCTCATCAAATCTCTGAGCCGCTTTTATTAAGCCAAGATTTCCTTCATTAATAAGATCGGGAAGGCTTAATCCCTGATTCTGATATTGCTTTGATACGGAAACAACGAAACGCAGATTTGCTTTGATTAATTTATTCAGTGCAGACTGATCCCCTTTTTTTATTAGTCGGGCAAGCTCAACTTCTTCTTCAGCATTAATCAACTCTTCCTTCCCAATTTCATGAAGGTATTTATCCAGAGAGGGTGTATCCCGGTTTGTGACCTGCTTGATGATCTTGAGTTGTCTCATGATGAGAGGCTTATTTTGTATGGATCGGTTCCGTACTTAATTTATTCAGAGAATTTTCCAACAACAACTACAAAGTCATACGAATATAAAGGCCTGTTTGTTACCCTGAATAAAGTTTTAAAAGTAGTAAAAAATCCCATTCTTTTATTTCCTGAAAAATAAATTTCAAGAATATTTTGGATATTATAAGTAAATACTTATTATTGCAGAGATTTTCCTACTATAGAAAGTCCTGATTCAAAACACAATTCCTTTTTAAAATAGCATTACCGTTAGTTAAGAATCGAAATTGACACAATAAGTTCCTATTATATCTATGTACGACATTCTTGAGTTAAACAAAAAGCTGGTCTCAGAATTAAAAGAGATCGCGAAAGAATTAAAAATTAAACGAATTGAAACGCTTCGCAAACAGGATTTAATATATAAGATCCTTGACCAGCAAGCGATATCTGCTACTGAGCATAAAAAGGTTAGCAAAGACAAACTCAGTGCTGAGCATTCAGATCCACTGCGGGATACTGTCTCCAACAATTTTGTAAGAAGTAACAAGGGCGATAAAAAACTCAGGGTGCGACGGAAACGTGTAGATAAATTACCCGACAGCCCGGATTCTGACAAAATCAATGCAGCGGTTGCTGAAGTGGAGGCAAACATGAAAAGTGAACCTGCTCCTGACAAGCGGCCTCCCGAGAAGCAAGATCATGATGATAGTAAGAAGGAAAGGAAAGAAGAAAGTCCTAAGCTTTCGGGTGAATCAAAAACAATTACCACGGAGAGCGATATCAAAATCAAGTTTGCAGACGAACGAAGACCTGATAAAATCATTGACTTTGATGGTGTCATTAGCAATTCAGGTGTATTGGAAATAATGCCTGATGGATACGGTTTTCTGCGTTCAGCTGATTACAATTACCTGAATTCACCGGATGATATCTATGTTTCACAGTCACAAATCAAGTTATTCGGACTGAAAACAGGCGATACGGTACAAGGTACTATAAGACCTCCAAAAGAAGGTGAAAAATACTTCCCCTTAATTAAAGTGGAAGAGATAAACGGTCGTGATCCCGGATATATACGAGACAGGGTCCCTTTCGATTATTTGACACCATTATTTCCTAATGAGAAGTACACACTGATCAGATCCGGTGAACCGGGAGGTATGTCTGTAAGGGTAATTGACATGTTTGCTCCTATAGGTAAAGGTCAGCGCGGTTTAATTGTTGCACAGCCAAAAACAGGAAAAACAATTCTTCTGCAGGATATTGCAAATGCCATTGCATCCAATCATCCCGAAGCATATTTGATTATTCTGTTAATCGACGAAAGACCTGAAGAGGTAACTGATATGGCACGAAATGTAAGGGGAGAAGTTATTTCTTCAACCTTCGATGAGCCGGCTGAACGCCATGTAAGGGTTTCCAACATTGTTCTTGAAAAAGCAAAACGCATGGTTGAGTGCGGACATGATGTAATCATACTGCTCGATTCTATTACCAGATTAGCCAGAGCCTACAATACAACTGCTCCGGCTTCGGGAAAAGTATTATCCGGAGGTGTTGATGCGAATGCTCTTCATAAGCCTAAAAGATTCTTTGGAGCAGCAAGAAATATTGAAAACGGCGGTTCTTTAACAATCATTGCAACAGCATTAACCGAAACCGGTTCAAAAATGGACGATGTGATCTTTGAAGAATTTAAAGGAACGGGGAACATGGAGCTTCAACTCGATCGTAAACTTTCGAATCGCAGAATTTATCCTTCTGTTGATATTACTGCTTCCAGTACACGTAGAGAAGATCTGTTAATTAATAAGACCATCCTCAACAAAATTTGGATCCTTAGAAAATACCTTACTGACATGAATCCGGTTGAAGCTATGGAGTTTCTGCGTGATCGACTGGCTAAAACCGATAGCAATGAAGAGTTTCTGGTTTCAATGAACGGAGAATAAATGGACTCCAAATGAATATACAAAGGGTGTTTCTTTAGGTTAAGAACACCCTTTTTTGATTTGATAAATGGCTTATTTGAAATCAAAATGAATAAGCTTTAAATGCTCTCTCAAGAGTATCGAAAAATAACGATTTTATTAATTTTGTAAACTTATTTTCAGGAAGATTAGTTAACGTATTAAAAATAAGCATATTAGTATGGCTGAGAAAAATTTTATTACATGCGATGGGAACTATGCAGCTTCGCATATTGCATATATGTTTAGCGAAGTAGCTGCCATTTATCCTATTACACCATCATCCACTATGGCAGAATACATCGATGAGTGGTCGGCAAACGGATTAAAAAATATTTTCGGAGAAGTAGTAAAAGTTAGCGAGATGCAATCAGAAGGAGGAGCCTCAGGTGCTCTTCATGGTTCTTTGCAATCGGGAGCTTTGACATCTACTTTTACCGCTTCCCAGGGTTTGTTGTTAATGATACCCAATATGTACAAGATTTCCGGAGAGCTTTTGCCGGGAGTTTTTCATGTTTCGGCACGTAGTTTGGCTGCTCAGGCTCTTTCTATATTTGGAGATCACAGCGATGTAATGAGCACAAGACATACCGGTTTTGCGATGCTTGCATCAGGAAGTATACAGGAAATCATGGACATTGGAGCTGTTGCACACCTTGTAGCAATAAAATCACGAATTCCGTTTTTGCATTTTTTTGATGGCTTTCGTACATCTCATGAAATACAAAAGGTGGAAGCACCTACAACAGAACAGATGGCTAAGCTTGTTGATTACAAAGCACTCCAGGAGTTCAGGTTAAGGGCTTTGAATCCTGAACATCCGGTGACACGGGGAACAGCTCAAAATCCGGATATTTATTTCCAATCAAGAGAAGCTATCAACAAATTCTACATTCCGGTTCCTGATATGGTGGAAGAGTATATGCAGAAAATATCTCAGCTTACAGGACGTGAATATCATCCTTTTACATATTATGGCGATCCACAGGCTGACCATGTAATTGTTGCCATGGGATCTGTTACCAGCACAATAAAAGAAACAATTAATTATCTGAACAGGCAGGGGAAAAAAGTCGGGATGATTACAGTACACCTTTATCGTCCCTTTTCATCCAAATACCTGATGAAGGTAATGCCCGAATCTGTTAAGCGAATTGCTGTACTTGACCGTACCAAAGAACCCGGAGCAAACGGGGAGCCTCTTTATCTCGATCTGTGTGAAATATTCTATGGCAAAGAGAATGCGCCCCTGATTGTTGGTGGAAGATATGGTTTGAGTTCAAAAGATACAACTCCTGTTCAGATCATTACCGTATTTGAAAATCTCGAGCAGAAGGAACCCAAAAACAGGTTTACCCTGGGCATCGTTGATGATGTTACCTTTACTTCCCTGCCTATGAAGGAAGAAATCAGCCTGGACCATAAAGGCACATTTGAAGCCAAATTTTACGGATTGGGTTCCGATGGTACCGTTGGAGCCAACAAGAATTCAATTAAAATTATCGGTGGCACTACCGATAAATATGCTCAGGCATATTTTGCTTACGATTCAAAGAAATCGGGAGGTATAACCACATCACACCTTCGTTTTGGTGATACTCCGATTCATTCAGCTTATTTGGTGAATACGCCCGATTTTGTTGCCTGTCATGTTCCTTCTTACCTGGATAAATACGATATGCTGAAAGGTTTGAAAAAGGGGGGTACATTTCTTTTAAATAGTATCTGGGATGCCGATGAAACAAAGAATCGTCTTCCTGATTCAATGAAGAAAAGCCTGGCAGAAAAGAGCATTAATTTCTATATCATCAATGCTACCCTGATTGCATCAGAAATTGGTCTTGGCAATCGTACCAACACCATCATGCAATCGGCATTTTTCAAGATTGCAAATGTCATTCCTTATGATGAAGCGGTTGAGGAAATGAAAAAGGCCATTAAGAAGACATTTGGGAAAAAAGGAGAGGAAATTGTACGTATGAATAATCTTGCTGTTGACCGCGGAGGCAATGTACATAAAGTTGAGATTCCTGCCGAATGGGCAAAACTGGAAGGTAAAAAGAAAACGGAAAAGACAAGCGGTTTGCCTGATTTCATCCGGGATGTTGCAGAGCCAATCAATTCACTGAAAGGGGATGAACTTCCTGTTAGCGTGTTTGTTGGCAGAGAAGATGGTACTTTCCCTGCAGGAACTACCGCTTATGAAAAACGTGGTGTTGCTGTGAATGTACCTGAATGGCAGTCTGAAAATTGTATTCAGTGTAATCAGTGTGCGTTTGTTTGTCCTCACGCATGTATCCGGCCATTTTTGCTGGATGAATCAGAAGTTGCAAAAGCACCAAAAAATACCGTGTTGCTGGAGGCTAAAGGGAAAGGACTGGAAGGATTAAAATACCGTATTCAGCTGAGCCCGCTTGATTGTACAGGTTGTGGTGTGTGTGTTGAGATGTGTCCCTCCAAAGAAAAATCTCTGGTAATGAAAACGCTTGATTCTCAGATGAAAGAAACCGGGAATTGGGACTATTTGATTGATCAGGTTACTTATAAGACCGATCGTTTTGATATTCAACAAAACATAAAAAACAGCCAGTTTGCACAACCTCTGTTTGAATTTTCTGGAGCTTGTGCAGGTTGTGGCGAAACTCCTTATGTGAAACTAATCACTCAGCTTTATGGCGATCGTATGGTCATTGCCAATGCAACCGGTTGTTCCTCCATTTACGGTGGATCGGCACCATCAACACCTTACTGTACAAATGCAGAAGGTAAGGGCCCTGCATGGGCGAATTCCTTGTTTGAAGACAATGCAGAATATGGGTACGGATTTACTTTGGGAATCAATAAAATGCGCGACCGGATAGAACTTAAGATGAAAAAGGCTCTTGAAGAGGGCAAAATTGCATCCGGAACCAGCAAATCTTTTAAAGAGTGGCTTGAAGGCAAAAACAATGCGGAAGCATCAAAAGCTGCATCAGCAAATGTTATTGCTTCATTAAGAAAAGAAAAAGACCCTGTAGCCAAAGAAATACTTGATCTTGAACAATACCTGATCAAGAAATCGGTATGGGTATTTGGTGGCGACGGCTGGGCTTATGATATTGGCTTTGGCGGACTGGATCATGTCATGGCATCAGGAGATGACATTAATATACTGGTATTGGATACAGAAGTGTATTCCAACACCGGAGGACAGGCATCGAAATCTACGCCGGTTGGTGCTGTAGCAAAATTTGCTGCATCAGGAAAAAAAGTACGAAAGAAAGATTTGGGTGCTATGGCCATGACGTATGGCTATGTGTATGTTGCACAAGTGGCCATGGGTGCTAATATGAACCAGTATCTGAAGACCCTTAGAGAAGCAGAAGCATACCCGGGACCTTCACTGATCATTGCTTATGCTCCCTGTATTAATCATGGATTAAGAGTAGGGATGGGCAAATCTCAGGATGAGGAAAAACGGGCAGTAGAGTCTGGTTACTGGCATTTGTTCCGTTATAATCCCATGCTTGAGCAGGAAGGTCAGAATCCATTTCAGCTTGACTCTAAAGAACCAAACTGGGAAACATTCCAGGAATTTCTGAACGGAGAAGTCAGATATACCTCATTGAAAAAGTCATTTCCCAAAGAAGCTGCCGAACTATTTATTGCCGCTGAGGAAAATGCGAAGTGGAGATATGAAAGTTACAAACGTTTGGTTGCCATGGATTTTACAAAAGCATAAAGTTTTTATCATGATATTTTGAAAAGGGGTTGGATTATTCCATCCCCTTTTTATTTGTCATATTTCAAGCTTATTAGTATTATCGCAAAAGTTTTTAATTCTATAAATGTATGGGCAGAATTCTTTCCATCGATTACGGTCAAAAGCGGGTAGGGATAGCAGTTACTGATCCCGGGCAGATCATTGCCAACGGATTGGAAACCATTAGGGCTCATGATACCATAGAATTTCTGAAAAAATATTTTGAAGCTGAAGATGTTGAACTTGTGGTAATAGGCTACCCGAAGCAGATGAACAATACACCCTCAGAATCTGTTCGGTATGTTGATGCTTTTGTTTCGGCTTTTGTAAAGCATTTTCCTGATAAAAAGTATTATTTAATGGATGAACGCTTTACTTCGAAAATGGCTTTTCAGGCTATGATTGACGGAGGACTTAAAAAGAAAAAAAGACAAGATAAAGCATTGATTGATAAAATTAGCGCAACCATTTTGCTGCAATCTTATCTCGAAATGAAGGACAAGAATTTAAATTTCAAATAATATGGTTTATCCCATTGTAGTATACGGATCACCTCTGCTAAGAAAAATATCGAAAGAAGTTGACCAAGATGATCCCAAGCTCAAAATGATTGTTGACGATTTGTTTGAAACCATGTACGTCAGTGACGGAGTTGGGCTTGCTGCACCCCAGATTGGCAAATCGATCCGGGTTTTTGTTATTGACGGAACAGAATTGGCTGAAGAGGACCCAGGTATGGAGGGATTTAAAAAAGCTTTTATAAATCCGAAGATTGTAGAGAAAACCGGTGAATTATGGGCCTTTACCGAAGGCTGTCTGAGTTTGCCAAACATTCGTGAAAGTGTTGATCGTCCGGAGCAAGTTCGGGTACAGTATTACGATGAGAATTTTCATTTTTTCGATGAAACATACGATGGCATAAGGGCCCGGGTCATTCAACATGAATACGATCACCTTGAGGGGGTACTCTTTATTGATAAAATAGCTCCCTTAACGAAAAAATTGTTAAAAGGAAAGCTGAACGATATTGCCAAAGGCAAAGCCAATGCCGCTTATAAGACGAAGCTTGTAAAATAGCAGTTGTTTTTAACACATTTGATACAGGACGTACCAGGTTTAAATTAATTTTTCCTGGATCTCGTCAACAATACCATACTTAATTGATTCATCAGCAGACATCCAATAGTCTCTGTCAAAATCTTTTTTGATTCTCTCCATTGATTGTCCGCAGTTTTCAGATAAGATTTTCGCACCAAGATTTTTTGTTTTAATAATTTCTTCCATTTGAATTTTAATGTCAGATGCCGGACCGCCTGCGCCACCACTGGGTTGATGAATCATAACTCTTGCGTGTGGAAGTATAAATCTTCTTCCTTTAGTACCTGCAGAAAGCAATATTGATCCCATGGAAGCTGCGAGCCCGGAACAGACTGTAGACACCGGACTTGAGATACTTTTTATGGTATCATAAATAGAAAAGCCAGAGGTAACAAATCCCCCCGGACTGTTAATAATGAGTTGAATTTCTTTCTTAGGTTCAAGCAATTCTAAATACAATAACCTTTCAACTACGTGTTTTGCTGAATTATCGTCAACCTGACCCCACAGAAATACTTTTCTTTCATTTAGTATTTTGGAGTCAATAATATCTTGAAGTCTCACCGTGTTTTCCATTTTTATCTTATTTTTTATAATTTTTACCAATTATCCAATTGTTTTAATATCAATAAATTCACTGTCCAATATACAGTAAAAGCAACAATGCCTGTCAAAGAAACAAAAATCAATTCATTAATTCCAAAGTTTGTTTCCCAAAATCCCAAGTACTGTCAATATCCCAAAAATTCAATATGCTGGTAAACGGGCAATTCGCTCCATACCATCAGCCCCATTTTTTCTGCAAGTTTAAACATGTGTTCATTGTGCGGATAATGAGCCAACCTTACCAAATTACAACCCAATTCTTTTGCCCAGTTTAACAGTAAAAGCGCATCTTCTTCAGAATGAGCTTTTGCTGCTTTTAATGGGTTTTCTTCATGAATATTAATAGCCTTTAAAAATAGAGGTTTGCCGTTTAAAAGGATCTCATTTCCCCTGACTTCAATATTTCTAAAACCAATTTCATCCTGAACTGTATCGGTTTGGCTCTGAAGAACAATCCTATATAACTTAGGGTTTTCAGGAGACCAAAGTTCAAAATCAGAAGTAAATCTTACCTCCGCTAATCCTTCGTTGTTTGATTCAGTCCTGAAATCAACTCCGAGTTCAGGGATTTTTACCGAAAGGGATTGGGACTTGTTATTTCCATTTAATTTAATCCACCCCAACACTTCATTGTTCTTGTGTTTATCTAATTGAATATGATAATCCTCGATATACGTATGGTTGGTTTCAATTAAATTTACATCACGTGTTATTCTTCCATAATTGAACCAATCGTATCCTAAACCAGGCAGTCCGTCTTTTAACCGTTGATTATTGGCTTTTACAATCAATGTATTTTCACCCTCATGAATACTATCAGTTATCTCGAATTGGAATTGAGTAAAACCACCTTCGTGACTTCCCAGATGATTCCCGTTGAAATAAATGTCGGCAAAGTAGTTTACTGCGCCAAAATGTATAAAAACTCTTTTGCCTGGTTTAATGGTAAAGTTTATTACCTTTTTGTACCATACAGTTCCTTCAATATAAGTCAGTTCAGACATCTGAGTATTAAAGTCTCCGGGAACTTTCAATGATGGGCTTCCTTCAAATGAATACTCAAAAAAATCTGTCTTGTTTACCGGTTTCTTTTCTAACTACACTTGCCGCCAATTGCCTATCCCTATCGGGTCAATAATAACCGGCCATGTACCATTCAGGCTTGTGGTATTTCGTGCATCAACATTTATCATTGCACTTTGGGCAATTAGTTAAAATAGGAACCAGTAAAAGCCAATTTGCAAATAATGTTCTCAATGTCTGTCTCATTTTTTTTTGCAACATTTATTTTACATAAAAAATATAAACAGTATCGTCAACCATATCAACATTATGCATCATCCGAAATTTATTGAAACTCATGTATTGAAATCCGATTTCCTCCATTTTTGAAATAGCAAGATTAATATTAATATCTCCAGGATGAGGAATTGCTGCGGGGTATATAAAAATGGAACCTTCAGGTTTTATGACACGAAAAAAATATGAGAAAAGTAAATCCCAATCTTTTATATATTGTAAAACATCGAATACAAAAATAGAATCAATGGTTCTGGCAGCTATGGTGTTTGTCATTTCTAAATCGTCACCTTTTAGAAGCTTTACAACAACAGCAGTTGGAAAAAAAGGAAGCCTTTCAAGAAGAACGGCAATTACATCTTCGTCACGTTCAATTGCATAAACACATCCCTTTTTCCCAACGACCTGAGATAAAGGTATTGTATATAGACCTTTACCACATCCGAAATCGATTACGGAATCTCCTTGCTTCACTCCTAAATCCATGAGCATTTTTGCTCCTTCATTTTGCAACCATAAAGTTTCATGCTTTGATATTTCCATTACAAATCTTCTGTATTTTGATTAATTATTATTTTTGGAATTCAATCCTAACGGGGAATAAGTTTAGCATTTTTAATGCAATTCTCAAATTTAAAATCATCTAAGGCTTCTAATAATCTAACAAAAGGTAATTTATTAAAATTATTATGTACAACTTCCCAGGCTTTGGTTGATTCATTTGCAAGCCATTGGTAGTATATGTATTTATCATCTTCTTTTTCGGCAGAAAGGATACTATCTTTGGTGAAAATATTCC